>CAZOBJ010000030.1:0-29601 GCA_964577825.1 uncultured Planctomycetales bacterium | reverse complement strand
GGCCAGGTCCACGGCCTGGCGCTCCACGCTCGTGTAGTGGCCGTGCAGGCAGTTCACCTTGTGCAGGGTGTTCGTGAGCCCGTTGCGCGGACGGCGCGACCCGCAGTAGAAGACCTGCACCTCCAGGTCCGGGGCCCCGGACCGGGTGTATACGCGCACCAGATGCTCGTCGTACAGGTTCGCGGCGCCGAAGGCGAGCATGTCCTGGTGCGGGGTCAGCGCGGCGCGCCGCGAACGCCAGGGGCCGATCTCGCGCGGGATCGCGTGCAGGGACGGTCCCCGGGGCACACGCGCGGGCCAGTGCACCACGGGCCCGACAGCAGCGGCAAGCCCCAGCCAAGCCACGAGCGCCCACACGCCCGGCCTCATGGCATCGCCTCCTTGCCCGCAGCGCGTGCGCGCACCGGCCGCGCACACAGGTCTCGCACAAGCACCGCGGCCCCGGCCACGAGCGCGGCGCCAGCGCCATAGACCACCAGCACGGACGATCCGTGCAGAAACGCGTCCGCAGTCCCCTGCCCGCCGGCGCGCAGCATTGCGCCTGCCGCCACGAGGCGGACCACGTTCGCCAGGAACGCGGCGACGAGCCCCCACACCGCGAGCCCGGCGCGTCCGAGCCCGGACGCGGGCGCGAGCAGTGCGCCGAGGAGCAGGGCAAGGAACACGAGCGCGGTCATGGCCTTCAGGCCCGAGCAGGCCTCCGCCACGTTGAGGGCCTCCGTGCCCAGCGTGACCACGGAGCCGCTCACCTGCGCCTCCTGTCCGAACAGGCCGAGGAGCCCGCCCGTGCACGCAGCGCTCGCTCGTTGCAGGGGCATGTGCAGGAGGTGGCGCACCGCGGTCTGGGGCCAGGGCACGGCGAAGACAAAGAGGAGCGTGGGAAAGAGCGCGGACCGCAGCCCCGCGCGGCCGCGCAGCAATGCAGCCGCGCCCGGAATGGCCAGCACCAGGCCCAGGCCGAGGAGCATCTCCTCGCGCACCACCGCGTCCAGGAACAGGCACGCGAATCCCGCGGCAAGAAACGGGATTCCGCTCGCCCAATCCGGCCGAGACGACCGGCTTGCGGGGATTGCCCCCCCGACCCCGCGGCCAGGAGGGTCGCTCGGGTCCGAGACCTTTGACATGGGCTTGCGCGCGTCGCGCGGCCGGAAACGGCGGACCAGGACAAAGAACCCCACCGGCAGCACAAAGGCCACATGCCCGGCATCCGGGTTCGCCCACCACTCCGCCAGGAGCCGCGGCCCGGCCTGGGCAATCAGGACCCCGGCCCCGGCCGCCAGGGCCAGCGCCTCCAGGGCCCGCAGGCCCCGCCGCTCGGTCGGCTTTGCGCGCGTGCGCGCCATCTCGATGCATCCCTTTCTCGGCCCGGTCCATTCTGCGCGGTCGGTGGGACGAATGCAACGGCGCAGCGCCCCGGGCACGCGCCGCGGGCTTGTCTGGCGCAGCCCAGTTCGTACACTGGAGGGCAACGACGATCGGCCGGAGAGGACCGACGCACCGATGCACATCCCCCACGCCGGGCCCGTACGGGTCCTGCTCGTCAACATTCCGGACCCGGCCTTCAGCGGCAAGGGGTACGGCATCCCGCTGGGCCTTGCCTACATCGCCGCGGCGCTAGAACGGGCCGGCGCGCGGGTCACGGTCCTGGACCTCGCCCAGACCCGCACCATGGCCGCATGGAACTACACGCACTCCACGCCCTGGGCCCGGCGCGAGGTGGCCGCGTTCGACCCCGCGCTCGTCGGATTCACGGGGTCCACCTACGCGCGGTACAACTTCGGGTTCTGGGCCCGCACGATCAAGGACCTGTGCCCCGCGGCGAAGCTCGTGGTGGGCGGGCCGCATGTGACCTTCGAAGCAGAGAGCACGCTGCGCGCGATCCCGCAGATCGACGGGTGCGTACTCGGCGAGGGCGAGGTCACCGCTGCCGAGCTCGCGGCCGCGGTTGCGCGCGGCGCGTCCTGGGCGGGCATCCAGGGCCTCATGTGGCGGGACGGGGAGGCCATACGGCATCATGGCCCACGTGCACAGATTCAGGACCTGGACGCGTTGCCCTTCCCGGCGCGGCACCTCTTCAACGTGGCCGGGTACGACATCCGGATCGGGGAGTTCGACTCGGGCCACACCATGACCCTGATGGCCAGCCGCGGGTGCGTGGGGCGGTGCAAGTTCTGCGCAACGCCGCGGATCTTCCCCGAGTACCGGATCCGGTCCGCGCAGAGCGTGCTCGCGGAGGTGAACACCATCCTGGAGAGCTACCCGCGCGTGGACAACCTGCTCTTCTACGACGACACCCTGACCGCGCACCCGGACCGTCTGGCCGCGCTCGTGGCCGGATTCCGCAGCGCGGCGCGGCCCTTCCGCTGGGCGTGCTGGAGCCGGGCGGACGTGATCGACGATGCGCTGCTCCAGGAGATGCGCGAGACCGGATGCGCCTCGATCAGCTTCGGTATCGAGTCCGGCAGCCCCCGCATGCTCCGGGAGATCGGCAAGGGGATCACCGTGGACCAGGCTTACGCGGCCCTGGAGGCCTGCCGCAGGCACGGGATCCGCACGCGGGCGTCGTTTATCTGCGGCATGCCCGGCGAGACCTTTGACGAGGCGCGCATGACCATCGACTTTGTCCGCCGCGCGGGCCTGGGCCGCGACGCGTCCATCAGCCCGGACTGCGGGCTGCGCCTGTATCCGGGCAGCGCCTGGACGGACGCGTTCCTGGCCGAGCATCCGGACTTCGACTGGCAGGCGCCCCCGCCCGGGCTCGACTACCACCGAGACGCCGAGCGCCGGCCGCTCGCGCCCGCGCACCGGTTCTCCGCGCGCGAGATTCGCCTGCTCAAGGACGAGCTGGACGGCCTGTGGCATCCGGGCCCGCCGTGGTGGCGCCGCGCCGCCGCCGGAGCGCTGCGCCGCGTTGCCGGCCTGCTCTCGGTGGGGGGCGGCGCATGAGCCGGCCGGCCTTCGCCATCGTGGTGCGCGCCGCGGGCGAGCGCACCGAGCCGCTGGCCTGCCGCCTGGCGTGCGCCCAGGGCGCGGCCGAGGTGGCCGTGGTCCACGAGGTGCCCTTCCGCCGCGCGGTGCGCGCAAGCTTCGAGCGCGGCCTGGAGATCGGGTGCCCCTGGACGTTCTGCCTGGACGCGGACTGCCTGCTCGCCCCGGGCGCGGCCGCCCGGTGCCTGGACGAGGCCGTGCGGGTTGGGCCGGGCGTGTTCCGCGTGTCCCCGCGTGGGGCGTGGCGCTTCCACCAGGCCGTGCTCAACCTCGGATTCCACGGGTATCCAACGGACCTGTTGCGCGAGGGCCTGCGCGTGCTCGAAGACACCGGACCGGACCTCAAGCCCGAGAGCGCGGTGCGCCGCCGCATGCAGGAGGCCGGATACCGGTTCGCGCTCCTGGATACGGTGGCCGGGCTGCACGAGTACGAGCTCGGGTACGCGGACATCTACCGGCGCATGCGGGTGCGCGCGTGCAAGGCCACGCGCCGCGAGTATGCGCTGCTCTTGCGCCTGGCCAAACGCAGCCGGCAAACCGATCCCGACTACCGGGTGGTCCACCAGGCCCTGCGCGACGCGCGCCTGCGGCCCATCGACCGGCACGGGCTGGATGCGCTCTCGCGCGAGGAGGTCGACGCTGCGCTCGCCCGGCTGGGCCTGAACGAGAAGGCGCCCCTCTCGCCCGCCGCGGGCTTCGAGCGCGTCACCACGGTGCTCGACGCGTTCCGCACGGCCAAGGAGGCGCGCGACTGGGAACGCTTCTTTCTCGCGCACGCCACGCTCGCCCGCCCGCCGCGTGGACCGGCCACCGACTACGCGCATGGAGGCGGCACCCTCACGCGCTTCTGGTTGTGGCTGACCGGACGGTGACCGGCTCGAATCGGCTTGCATCGGCCCGGCCCGATTCTATGCTTAGGGCTTGGGAGACCGTGTTCACCCGCCTTGGCGTCGCCGGTTCCTCGGCGCGAGAGCGCACAGCGGCCCGGCGTCAACAGGAACGAAGGAGGCGCCCGCGTGCGCGCCGCGTACCACCACGAGCGTCCGCCAGGCGAAGAGACCCGCCGGTTCCTGGAGCTCCTGCGCGCGCTGGTGGTGCGTGAGATCAAGGGCCGATACCGGCGCAGTCTGCTGGGCCCCCTGTGGGCGATCATCCTGCCTGTGGCCTACATGGTCCTGTTCGTGGCCCTGCGCCGGATGCTGGGCCTCGCAGAAGGGCCCATGGGCGACGCGATCGTGATCTACTGCGCGCTCGTGCCCTGGACCTTTTTCAGTACGGCGGTGAGCCGATGCGCCACAAGCGTGTACGCGAACGGCCCGCTCGTGAAAAAGATGTCCGTGCCCCGCGAGGTCTTTCCCGCGGCGGCGGTCGCGGCCGCGGGTGTGGACTTCGTGCTCGCGGGGCTCGTGCTCGTGGGCATGCTCGCGTGGACGGGCACGGGCGTGAGCATCTCGCTCGTGTGGCTGGCGGTGCTCGTGCCGCTCACCGCGCTCCTGGGCCTGGGCGTGGGCCTGGGCGCCGCGGCGCTGGGGACCTTCCGCCAGGACATCGCGTTCGCCATGCCGTTTGTCATGCAGTTCTGGCTCTTCGCCACGCCCATCCTGTACGCGCTCTCGGACGTGCCCGAGGCCTGGCGCGGCCTGTACGTGCTCAACCCGTCGGTGGGCCTGATCGAAGGGTACCGGGCCGTGCTCCTCTACCACCAGGCCCCGGATGCCGCGCTGCTCGCGCGCACCGGGGTGGGCACGGTCCTCGCCTGGGCGGTCGCGTGGCCGCTCTTTCGCCACCTGGGCCAATATTTTGCGGACGAGCTGTGATGAACGACACAGAGACCCCCATCCGGGTCCAGGGCCTGTGGAAGCGGTACGGGCTGCCCGTCTTCCACCTGGCCCGCCTCGCGCGCAGCCGCGCGCGCGCGCTCGCCTTCGGCGCGGCTTCGGAGGCCGCGGACGGACCGTGGGCCCTCTGCGACCTGAACTTCAGCGTGCGCGCGGGCGAGACCCTGGGGATCGTGGGGCCCAACGGCGCGGGCAAGTCGACGCTCCTGAAGATCCTGGCGGGCGTCACCCCGCCCACGCGCGGGCGCGTGGACATCTTCGGGCGCATGTTCCCCATGATCGAGCTCAACGCAGGTCTGCACCAGGAGCTCACCGGCCGTGAGAACGTGCGCCTGCTCGGCGCGGTCATGGGCCTGCCTCGCCGGGAGGTGGACGCGAAGCTGCCGGCCATGGAGGAGTTCAGCGAGCTCGGGGCCGCGTTCGAGCGGCCCGTGCGCACCTACTCGAGCGGCATGCGCGCGCGCCTCGGGTTCAGCGTGGCCCTGAACGTGGACACCGAGATCCTGCTCATCGACGAGGTCCTGGCCGTGGGCGACGTGCGGTTCAAGAACAAGTGCCTGGCGCAACTCAACCGCATGCGCCACGACGGCCGGACGCGGATTTTCGTAAGCCACAACCTGGATCAGGTCCAGTACATCTGCGACCGGTGCATGGTCCTGGACGAAGGGCGGGCCGTGCTTCTGGACGAGACCACCGCGGCCATCGCGGAGTACGAGCGCAAGGCCTTTCACCAAGCGGGCTCGGCCGCGGACCGGCGCGGACCAAGCGAGGGCCCGCCATCGGCCTGCCGGGTGCGCGCGTGCACGGTCGCGAACCGGCCCGACGGACCGCGCAACGACATCGACCCCGCACAGCCCACGCGCGTCACGATCACGTTCGACCTCTTCCGCCCGGTCCGGGGCGCGACGCCCATCTTCACCCTGATCAGCCCGGAGGGAGTGATCGCTCTGCTCGTATACGCCTCGGAGAACGGGGCACAGGCCGCGGACTACGCGCCCGGGCGCTATGCCTTCACCACGGACCTGCCCGCGCTGTGGTTCAGCCAGGGCCGGTGGAACGTGAACTTCGCCTTCCGCAAGCTCGAGACCTTCGAGACCTGGGAACGCAAGGCGGGCGTCGGCACGTTTTCCGTGCGCGGCGAGGGCCGCAGGCGCTGGACCATCCTCGCGCCGCCGGCCGCGTGCGCGGTGGAGCGCATCGGAGACGCAAGCGAAGCGACGTGAAGGCTCGGCCGACCCACCCCGGCCACCCGAGCGCGGGCACTGAGGCGCCGCGGGCCTTGCAACCCCGCATCGGTTCCGGTACAAGTTGAAGACGGCCAACGGCATGGCCCGAACGACAAGGGGGGCGCGGCGTGCTCGGCGCGGTGCGGCGGCATCTGGTGGAGCGCTTCTGGCGGCTCCAGGAGCGCCTGACCATTGAGCGGTCCCTACAGCTCGAGCGCTCGCGCATGCTCACGTTCGCCGTGCAGTTCGTGAGCTACAACGAGATGGAAGGCGACTACCTGGAGTTCGGGGTCTATTCCGGGCGCACCTTTCGCCATTGCCACCGCGCGCAGCGGCTGTTTCGGGGCTCGATGCACGCGTACCTCGTGGACTCCTTCGCCGGGCTGCCCGAGCCGAGCGGCCCGGACGCGGACGGCCCCTTTGCCAAGGGCCAGTACGCCATGAGCCAGGAACAGCTCGCCGCGCTTTTCGACCGGCAGGGCATCCCGCGTGCAGACTATACCTTTGTGCCGGGGTTCTACGCCGATCTCCTGCGCGACCATGCGTTCGACCGTCTGCCCCTCGAGCGCGCGGCCCTGGTCCACTTCGACTGCGACCTGTACGCGTCCGCCCGCGATGCCCTGGCGCTCGCCGCGCCGTACCTGCAAACGGGAACGGTGTGCCTGTTCGACGACTTCTACTGCTTCCGGGCGCGTTCGGACCGCGGGGAACAGCGCGCGCTCAGGGAGTTCGAGGCCGGGCACCCGCAGGTGCGCCTCAAGCCCTGGCGGCCCTACCACTGGGCCGGCATGAGCTTCTTCGTGGAGAGAGCGAGCGAAGGCGATTCCTCCAAAGTTCCAGCGCAGGACGAGCCGGGCTGATGAGGATCCTGTATCTGACAGACGACCGGTCCGACTACCGCGGCGGGACGTATTATGTGGACTGGATGGAAGCGATCGGCGAAGGCCACGACATCATCTGCTGGGGCCCGGGCCTGCCCGCGCCCTCCAGGCAAGAGAGGCGCGGCACGGACCTCCTCATCGCCGGGCACAGCGTCATCGACGTGCTGGTCGAAGGCGGGTACCCGTTCCGGCCCGCCTCGTGGTGGCGCGGTGCGCCCGCGCTTCCCTTCTGGGGCCGGGCGGTGCGCCGGTTTCCGGGGCCCAAGGTGTACCTCTCCAAGAACGACTACAAGTATATCCCCGGCAAGCGCGTGTTCGCGGAAAACGAGGGCATCGACTTGATCGTGACCCACAGCCAGAGCGCGCTACAGCCCTTTCGCCAGGGCGGCGTGGCCGCGGAATGGCTGCCCTTCGGCGTGCGCCGCGGCCGATTCCGCGACCTGGGCCTGGACCGGGACATCGACATCGGGTTCCGTGGCAACCTGCACACCCAGGAGACGGGCGACCTGCGCGCGCGATTCGTGGACGCGGTGCGCGCCTCGTGCGCGGACCTGCGCCTGGACCTCGTGCCCAGCGAGCAGATGGAGGGGTTTCTGGCGGGCGAGGCGTACGTGCAGTGGCTGAGTCGCTGCCGGCTCGTGCTGACCACGGTCTCGGCCGCGCAGACCGTGGGCACCCGGTTCTGGGAGATCCTCGCCTGCGGCGCCGTGCCCTTGGCGCCCGTGGACGCGTACGAGGGGCTGCTCGAACCCGACGTGCACTACCTGGCCGTGCGGCCCGACTTCGCGGACCTGCGCGGCCGGGTGGACCGGTTCCTGGGCGACGAAGCGCTGCGCACGCGGCTGCGCAGCCAGGGCCAGGCCATCGCGCGCGAGGCCGGCCTGGACCGTCTGGCGGGGCGCTTCTGGGCTGCGCTGCGCGCACACGGTTTGATCGATGCGGGAGAGACCTGAATGCCGCGCGAGGACTGGTCCAAGAATACGGTCCAACACATCTTCACGCAGGTTGGCCTGTACCCGACCGGCAAGGTGCGCACCGTGCTCGACGTGGGCTGCGGGCTGAGCCTCAAGAGCCAGTATGTCGACGCCGAAGTGCGCGTGGGCGTGGACGCCTACCGCCCGTTCCTGGAGCGCATCGAGGCCGAGGTCCCGTACGCGACCGTCCACGCGGACGCCATGGACCTGGACCGTCTGTTCCTGCCGCGCAGCTTTGACCTGGTGCTCCTGTTGGACCTGCTCGAACACCTGGAGCGCGCCCAGGGCGAGCGGCTCTTGGACATGGCCGAGCGGATCGCGCGCGTGGCCGTGATCCTGGAGACCCCCCGCGGATACGTGCCCCAGAACCTGGACATCTGGGGCTGGGGCGGGCATACGTACCAGACGCATCGCTCGGCCTGGGAGCGCGACGAGCTCGAGGCGCGCGGATACACGGTGCTCTTGCGCGAGTACACCATGAGCGACGTGCGGCGGCACACGGAGATCGACGTGGATCCCCACATCGTGCTCATGGACGCGATCAAGCGCCTGGACACGGACGAGAGCGAGGACCCGGCATGAACATCCTGGTCACCGGCGGGCTGGGCACCGTGGGGCACATCCTCTGCCACGAGCTGCGCGGCCGCGGCCACACGGTCTACCTGTGCGACCTGCCCCACCACCACGACCCGCAGTACTACCGCTGCGACGTGGGCAGCTTCTACCAGCTCCAGCGCATCTTCGACCGGCACCAGTTCGACCTGGTGTATCACCTCGCCGCCGAGTTCGGCCGGTGGAACGGGGAGGACTACTACGACAGCCTGTGGCGCACCAACGCCATCGGCACGAAGAACGTCATCCGCCTCCAGGAGCGCCACGGGTTCCGGCTCGTCTTTTTCAGCTCGTCCGAGGTGTACGGCGACTGGGACGGCCTGATGTCCGAGGACGTGATGGACACGCACGCCGTGCGCCAGCTCAACGACTACGCGATCACCAAGTGGGCGGGCGAGATGCAGGTGGTGAACTCCGCACAGCAGTACGGCACCGAGACGGTGCGCGTGCGCCTGTTCAACACCTACGGGCCCGGCGAGTACTACAGCCCGTACCGCAGCGTGGTGTGCAAGTTCATCTACCACGCTCTCCACGACCTGCCCTACACCGTGTACCTGGGTCACCACCGCACGTCCACCTACCTCACGGACACGGTGCGCACGCTCGCGAACATCGCGGACCGATTCCGGCCCGGCCAGGTGTACAACATCGGCGGGGACGAGTACCACGACATCAAGACCCTGTCGGACACGATCCTGGAGCACCTGGGCAAGACGGACGCCCTGATCACCTACCGCGAGGCCGAGCCCTTCACCACGCGCGACAAGCGGGTGGACCTCACCCGCGCGCGCCGCGACCTGGACCACCAGTGCCGGGTGCCCCTGGCCGAGGGCCTGCCGCGGACCATCGAGTGGATGCGCGCCGTGTACCAGGGCCTGGAGGGCGGCCCGGACCGGCCGCCGCAGCTGTTGGCCTTCCTGGACCCCGACAGAGAGCTCCCCCGCGCCGATGCCTCCGGCCCCTGAGCGCGAACGCCGCCTCGTGCACGTCCCCTGTCCGCTGTGCGGCGCGCGGGCCGCGCGCCCGTTCGCCTGGGAGCGGGGACTGCGCGTGTGCACCTGCCGCGACTGCGGACTCTTGTACGTGAGCCCGCGGCTCTCGACCGAGGACCTGCACCGTCTCTACGAAGACTACTACCATCGCCCCGGCCACTGGCGCGACTATCTGGCCGACCACGCGCTACCGCAGGATGGCCGCAAGCAGGCGGGCGACGCCGACCGGCTGTGGACGCGCCGCTACCAGGCCCTGTGGCCGGCCATGGAACGCGCGCTCGGGCAACGCCGCCCCGTGCGCGCGCTCGACCTGGGCGCGGGACAGGGCCGATGGGCCCGCTGGCTCGCGGAGCGGGGCGTGGAGTCCTGGGCCTACGAGGTGGCCGACAACCCGGCGCTCGCGGCCGCGCGCACGCACGGGGTGCATGTGGCCATCGCGCCCACGCCCGAGGCGGCGCGACTGCCAGGACAAGGCTTCGACCTCGTCACCCTCTGGGACGTGATCGAGCACCTGGAGGCGCCCGGCGAGACGCTCGCGCGCGTGCGCGGGCTGCTCGCCTCCGACGGGGTTCTCTTCGTGCAGACGCCCAACGCCCGGTGGATCCGGTGGAAGGTGCGGGCGGCCAGGCTTCTGCCCCGCAGGCTGGTGGGCGAGCTCGTGAGCCCCTACGGGATCCTGCTTCCGGAGCAGCACCTTCAGTACTATACCGTGCGCACCCTGCGCAGGCAGTTGCGTGCGGCTGGATACGCGCCTCTGAGCTGGCCCGCGATCGACTGGTCCGAACCCGGCACCGGGCGCCTGAGCCGGTGGGCGTACCGGCTCGCCTGGGGCCAGGCCGCCCTGGTCCGCGCGTGCACGCGCGGGCGCGTGTGCACGAACATCGGCCTGTCCGTGCTCGCCCGGCCGTCACCGTGATGCAAGAGGCTTCTCAAGCGTCCTCGGGCAGGAATTCCCCGGGCTCGGCCCAGGCCGCGGCATGGCGGCGGATGTAGTCGGGCCGGTAGCATTCCGCGGCGCCCGCGGGCACGAGCACCCGATAGTCGGCCCCCAGCAAGCCGTTGAGGAACGCGGTCAGCCGCCGCGCCGCGTTGTAGGGCCCGCGCTCGGAGAGGTAGCGCGCGCGCATGCCCGTGTATCGGTCCGGGTGCGCGAGCATGTCCTCGGCCGCGTCGGCCAGGCGGTCGGGGGCGACCACCTCGCCGCTTCCATGCTCCACGAACTGCCGGCCGCCGTAGATGCGGGCGTTGAGGACCACGGGCACGTCCGAGAGCAGGAGCTGGTCCAAATACCGCGGCCGGGCGTCCCACTCCGAATGCACGATGCCCACCCGCGCCGCGCGCAGGAGCGCGGAGAACTCCTCCTTGGGCAGGGGCTTCTCGTGCAGGAACAGCGTGCCCTTGCGCACGTACGGGGCGAGCCGAGACCGGTCGCGCGCGGGGATGGCGTTGTGGTAGATGACCAGGGCCATGGTGTGCCGGTCGCAGAGCCGCTCGACCAGGTCCACGGCGAGGTCCCACCGCTTCTCGCGCAGGTTCGCGGCCCAGGTGCAGTTGACGAAGTCGACCTGCTTGTCCCCGCCGGGGTAGCACCGGTGCAGCGCGGCGTGGAAGTCCATGTCCCCCAGCCCGATGTGCGGGATCGCGCGCACGTTCCGCGGCGGCTCGGGCGAGGTGTACCCGGAGGCGAGGAGCGCTGGCACGTATGCGTCCGCAGGCACGCCCGCGTACATGGGCAGGCACACGAGCTTGCCGCCCCGGCGCGCGAACTCCACGAGGGCCTTGAGCTCGTCGCGCGTCTGCGCGCGCTTGATCTGCACCAGGCCCACCGTGCCCCGCTCGGACAGGAATTGAATATCGGCCGCGCCCTGGAGCCGGACCCCGGCGTCCCAGGGCCGCGCGCGGTGGGCCTCGGCCAGGTCCTGGAGGAGCCGGGCCTCTTCCCGCGCCTGACGTGCGCGCACGGGTGCACGCAACACGCGGGCCAGGCGCTCGGTCCAGCCGGCCATGGCGCGTCCTCGGCTCACGGTCCCGAGCCCGCGGACGAAGAATCGGCGTACGCGTGCGGCCCCGTCCAGTACCGCCCATAGTCGCCCACGAGCAGGTGCACAGGCTCCTCGTCCTCTTCGATGCGCGGGAATCGCCCGATCGGCTCCAGGAACCGGTTGTCCGCGTGGTCGTCGTTGACCACGGACACCTCGCCCACGAGCACGGGGCGCGCCGGGTCTGCGCTCCAGAAGGCGTGGTACAGGCCCGCGGGCACGGTCATGGACTCGCCCGGGCGCAGCACCACCTCGGTCCCGGCCGCGAACGTGCGCGCGACCCCGTCCATGTGTACGTGCACCGGACTGTCGGCCAGGCCGCCGCCGGGCGTGGCGTTGTACACCTGCATGACGAACGCGCCCCCGCCGCGGTTGATGATGTCTTCGGTCTTGCGCCAGTGGTAGTGCATGGGCGTGCGCTGGCGCACGAGCATCGCCTTCTCCGCGTAGATCTTCGCCCCGGGCTCGCCCAGCCTGCCCGGGTCGCCGTTGCGCAGGGTGAAGAGTACGAGGCCGAAGCTCTCGAACGCGCCGCGGCCGAAATCGGTGACGTCCCAGCCGAGCTCGCGCTCCACGATCTCGGCCGCCTCCGGCCCCTTGGCGCGCCAGTCCACGGGCGACCACAGGCCGAAGGGCGGCAGCGCGAAGCGGCGCTCCTCCAGGAACGCCTTGGCCGACGCGAGGACGCGGTTGACCTCGGAGCGCTTCATCGCTCGGGCGCCTCCTGCGCGCTTACCTCCACGGCCCGGCCGTGCGGCCCCACCCAGCAGGCCTGGTCCGGATACTTGGCGGCCAGGTAATCCGTGAACCGGGCCGGGTCCTCGCTGTTGCCCGCGAACATCTCGTAGTGGCCGGGCACGGCCATGCGCGGGCGCAGCCCTCCGGCGAGGTCCACGGCCTCCTGGAAGGTCATGTTGCCGATCGTGCCGCGGCGGTAGCGTTCTGCGTCGCGGCCGTTGATCGGGACAAAGCTCACGGTCACGGGCCACGCCCGCAGACGCGTGAGCATGCCCTCGTACAGGCAGGTGTCGCCCGCGTGGTGGACCACCACGCCGTCGGCCTCCACCACGTATTGGAGGAACGGGTGCCCGTACTCCGGGTCGTAATGAAAGCCCTCGTGTGCGGCCCTGACCGCGGTCACGCGCACGCCGTCTCGCTCGAACACGTCCTCGTCGTCGAGCCCGATCGCGCGGCCCGGATCGTCGGAGAGCCGGGGCTCCCGCGCAGCGGCCTTGCGTGGGACGATGAGGCTCATCCGCGGGCACGCCGCCAGCACCGCCGGCAGCGTCTCTCGGTCGATGTGGTCGCGATGGTCGTGCGTTCCGAAGACGAGCTGTGCGCAGGGCACCTCGTCCGGCGCAAAGACCGCGGGCACCCGTCGCTTGCCGTGGTCGCTCAAGAAGACGTCGAAGAGAAAGAGATGCTCGTGCGTCTTGACCGCATACCCCTGCTGCCCCAGCCACCAGAAGACCAGGGCCCCTTCGGGTACGCTGCGCGCCTCGATCTCGTCGCGCAGGTCTCGACCTCGGGCAGGCTTGGACGGATTCACGGCCGGTCTCCTCCCACGGGCTCCAGGCACACGCGCACGAGCGCGCGCAGCGTGGCGTGCGGGAAGAGCATGCGCACCCGCGCGCCGGGCAGGCCGTGCGCGTCCGGGGGCGTGGTGCTCAGGAACGTCACAAGCCCCGGGTTGTCGCCGGGCGCCTGTTCGAGCGCGCGGGCCCACAAGCGCCGCGCCTCGCCCGTCTGCGATGGGAGGGCGGCGTCTTGCCCATCCGTGGACGCGGCGGCCACGCGGATGAGGTCCAGGGGGTCGGTCGCCACCGCGTGGAAGACCACCTCGCCCTCAGGCAGGTGCGCCCGGGCGCGCGCCTCCAGCGTCTCCAGGGCCCTGCGTCCGAACCGGCCCTCGCGCAGGGGTGCAGCGTCTTCGAACAGGGATCGGCCGACCTCGGCGACGAGGGCCCTCGCGCCCGGGCCGCTTGTCACCAAAACGACGTCTCCGGCTATGGCCAGGAAATACTCCTGCTGGGCCTCGGGCACGGCCATGAGCGGCGCGCCGGGGCTCGCCTCGAACGCGGAGGCCACGCGCACCAGCACCCGGTCGACCGCGAGCCCGGTCTGCGGGTCGGTCCAGGCCGCGGCCTCATGACGCAGGGCCAGGTCCACGCCGCTCTCGCGCAGCGCCGCGCGCAGCGGACCGGATGCCACGTCGTCCGAGGCCGCCGGCGTCTCTTCGCTCGTCTCGTCCTCCAACAGGGCCTGCATCGCGTCCAGCCACTCGGAGACCATGGCCGCCAGGTCCGCGGACGCGGGCGGAGCAAACCGCACCAGCCCAACGGACGCGAACCCGCGCGTCCGGTCCGCGTCGCCGGGGGGCACCATGGCCGAGACGGCCTCGACCGGCCGCGCGCGCAGCACGGATGCGTGAAGCTCGGCCAGGGACCGCGAAAGCAGGGGACCGGGCCGCTCGCGCAGGCCCTCGGACAGCACGCCCGCCGCATAGCGCGCTACGCGGCGCAGCGCCACATCCGGCGCCCCGCTCCAGGCCAGGGACGTCGTACGCGCGGGTAGGCATGCGGGCAACCGCACGGGCCTGGGCGCGACCGCCTGGAGCATGGCGGTGTAGGGGCCCTCGTCGAGCGACAGGTCCAGGCGCAGGTCCACGGCCGCCGGCTCGCCGTGATTCAGCCGCACGCTGGCATGGGCCCGGCGGACCTGCTTGAGCCCGGTCTGCAAGTCCGCAAGCCCGGTGCGCAGGATGCGCGCCACCCGATCGCGCACGGCCTGGGCGTCGGGCGCCAGGTCGGCGGCCAGATCCTCCTGGAGCCGAAACAGGCCCTGTTCAAGGTCGGCCCCGTACGCCATGTCCGAGACGAGGCGCTTGAGGTGCACGCGCACCTCCAGGTCCGCGCTCGCGTCGGGCAGCAGCCCCTCCGCGGCCTGCGCGTAGACCTGGTAGCCGGTCTCCACCGCCTTCGGGTCCAGGCCGAAGACCACCACCCCGGCCTCCACGGGCGCCACGTACAGGTCCGTGGGCGGGCCTTCGGGGCCCTGTTCGGTGAGGTGGCGAAGCGGCGGCTCGCTCAAGCGCTCGCGCATCTCGCCCCGGGCGATCAGGGACCGCACGTACGCCTCTGGGTCCTCGGACGAGAACGCGACCACCACGCTCGAGCCCTGGTACCGCTTGGGGTTGAGCAGAATCGCCTCGACGAATCCGTCCCGGCGCAGGTGCGTGAGCCCCGGGTCGCGCACGAACGCGCCCACGCGGTTGACGAACAGTCCGGGCTCGGTCCAGTCCGGCGCGATGGCCTCCAGCAGGCGGTCCAGGTCCGCGCCGAACGCCGCCGCGTCCGCCACCCGGGCCACGGCCAGCAGGTCCGGGCTGCGCTCGAGCGGACCGGGACTGGCGCCCAGCAGGGGATGGGCCTCGGCCTCGCGCGCGCCGCGCTCGGCGGCCGGCACGCGCGCCGCGACGCCCGCGACAAGGAGCGCCGCCGCGGCGCAGCGCATCGCGGCGCGCATGCATGCATGCATCCGGAGGTCTCCCCCGCTCGCGCGCGAACGCCTACTCGCGCACGTGGCCGTCGCCGTCGACCAGGAACTTGTAGGTGGTCAGCTCCTCGAGGCCCATGGGCCCCCGCGCGTGCAGCTTGTTCGTGCTGATGCCCATCTCCGCGCCCAGGCCGTACTCGAACCCGTCCGAGAACCGGGTGCTCGCATTGACCATGACCGACGAGCTGTCCACCTCGTTGCGGAATCGCTCGGCGGCGGCCACGTCCGCGGTCACGATCGCGTCGGTGTGTCGCGAACCGTAGGTGTTGATGTGCGCGATGGCCTGGTCCAGGCTGTCCACCACCTTCACGGACAGGACGAGATCCAGGTACTCGGTCCACCAGTCCGCCTCCTCGGTGGGCTTCACGGCCACGCCGCGGGCTGCCTTGCGCGTGGCCGGACAGCCGCGCAGCTCCACCCCGGCCCGGCGCAGGGCGCGCAGGCACTTGGGCAGGAAGGCCGCGGCCACGTCCCGGTGCACGAGCAGAGTCTCCATGGCATTGCACACGCCGGGGCGCTGGACCTTGGCGTTGACCACGATGCGCCGGGCCATGTCCAGGTCAGCGGACGCGTCCACGTACACGTGGCACACCCCGTCCAGGTGCATGATGACCGGGATGCTGCTCTGCGCGAGCACGGTGCGGATGAGTCCCTTGCCGCCCCGGGGGATCACGACGTCGATGGACTCGTTGCGCTGGAGCAGCGCCTCGACGAGCGCCCGGTCGGGCGTGTCCACGACCTGCACCGCGGCCTGGGGGAGGCCGGACTTGCGCACCGCCTCGGCCAGGCACGCGCCCAGGGCCAGGTTGCTGTGCAGCGCCTCCTTGCCGCCGCGCAGGATCACGGCGTTGCCGCTCTTGAGGGCCAGGCCGCCCGCGTCGATGGTGACGTTGGGCCGGCTCTCGTAGATCATGAAGATGACCCCGATCGGGGTGCGCACCTTGCGGATGCGCAGGCCGCTGGGACGACGCCACCCCCGCATGACCTCGCCCACCGGGTCGGGCAGGGCCGCGATCTGGGCCAGGCCCTCGGCCATCTTCGCGAGCCGCGCGGGCGTGATCTCCAGGCGGTCGAGCAACGCGCTGGACAGGTCCGCCTTGCGTCCGGCGCGCAGGTCCTTGGCGTTCGCGTCCCGGATGCGCCGACGACGGCGGCCCAACAGGTCCGCGGCGGCCAGGAGCGCGGCGTCCTTCTCCCCGCTGCCGGCCCGGGCGAGCGGCGCGCACGTACTGCGCGCGGCCCGGGTAAGTTCTTCGGCGCGCTCCTGTGGCGAGGCGGCCCGCCGCCTGCGGCGTGTGCGCACTGCCATGGGTCAAGCCTCCGTGAGGACCAGGTTGTCGCGGTGCACCACGGTCGTGGCGCATGCATAGCCGAGAATCGAGGCGAGCTCCTCGCCGCGGCGCCCGGCGATCCGCGCGAGCTCGGGCCCGGAGAAGTTGCTGATCCCGCGGGCGAACTCCTCGCCGCGCGAATCGAGCAGTCGCACACTCTCGCCCTCGGCGATGTCCGGGTCCGCGCCCGTGACCCCGATGGCGAGCAGGCTCTTGCCCCGCTCGACCACCGCGCGGCGCGCGCCCACATCGACGCGGATGGCCTTCACCGCCCGTCGCGCGGCGAGCCACTGCTTCTTGGCGCGCAACGCTCCCGGCTGGGCGACGAAACATGTGCCCAGCTTCTCGCCGCCGCACAGGCGCGTGAGCACCTCGTCGTCCCGGCCCGGGGCCACGACCACCGTGATGCCCGCCGCGGTCGCGCGCTTGGCCGCGCGCAGCTTGCTGGACATCCCCCCGCGGCCCAACGGCCCGTCGGAGGCCCCGGCCATGGCCTCCACCGTGGGCGTGATGCACTCCACCGTGTCGATGACCGGGCTCTGGCCCTCTGCGGGCGCGCGCGCGTGCAGCCCGTCCACGTCCGAGAGGATGACGAGCGCATCCGCCTCGGCCAACGCGGCTACGAGTGCGGAGAGCTCGTCGTTGTCGCCGAACCGGATCTCCTCGACCATGACGGTATCGTTTTCATTCACGACCGGCACCGTGCCCTGGGCGAGGAGCGCGTTGAGCGTGTTGCGGGCGTTGAGGTAGCGCACGCGGTCGTCGAACCCGTCGCGGGTGAGGAGCATCTGTCCGACCGCGATGCCGTGGCGCTCGAACGCCTCGGCATACGCCTGCATGAGCCGGCCCTGGCCCACCGCGGCCGCGGCCTGCATCCTCTCCAGGGACGCGGGCGGGGCGCGCAGGCCCAGGCGCGCGGCGCCAGCGGCCACCGCGCCGGAGCTGACGATCACCACGTCCCGGTCCTGGGCGTGGAGCGCGGCCACCTGGTCGGCGAGCGCCTGGATGCGCTCGCGCGCCAAGCCCCGGGAGAGGTCGGCCAACAGGCTGGAGCCCACCTTCACGACCAGCCGGCGGCTCGCGGCCAACACCTCGCGCGGCCGCGCCTGCACCGCTTCGGTCATGCGACCCTTTCCAAGCGTCCCGGGCACAAGCGCCCGGGTGCAGGCATTGTACCGCGCGCGCGCTACTTCGCAAGGCGCACGACCAGGGGCTCGGGCACGCCCCGGGCCGAGTCCACGGTCACGGTCTGGGCCGGGAAGCCGGCTGCGGTCACGCTCACCCTGTAGGTGTAGGTGGTCTCCTCGATCTTGTCCGGGTCGTCGGTGGCCCGGTAGACCCGGGTGTTGACGAGCACCGCCTGGTCCACGGACGCGGGCGTCAGGCCCTCGGCGTCGGTGAGCGTCGCCCCGCGCGAGACCGCGTCCGGGTACTTGTCGCACGAGACCGTGAGCATGGCGTCGGCCACGGGCTCGCCCTCCGGGTCGAGGACCTTCACGACCAGGGGTTCGCGCAGGGTGACGGCCGGGTACACGGGCTTGCCCCGAGATACGAGCTGGCGCGGATCGGTCTCGTTCTTGCGCAAGAGGAGCGGCTCCTCTTGGTCGCCCACCTCGCAGTCCACAAGCATCACCCCGCCCCCGGAGGAGCCGCCGGAGGTGACGTTGTGCCGGTTGTCCTCGAACACAGACTCCAACACGAGCGCGTCCAGACTGCCACCTTCGCGTATCCCGACTTCGAGGTCCCGAAAGGTGCACCCCCGCAAGTAGTACGTGCCGTTCTGCAAGGCCGTGCCCCCGTGTTCGAACGTGGAGTCGCGCACGCGAAACAAGGGGTCCGGCTCGATGCCTTCCAGTCCCTCGTCGCGGTCCCGCTCGCCCGAGTCGAACCCGTAGGTCGGGCACCCCTCGAACCACGAGAGGGTCGCGTTCACGAGCCGCACGTCCGAGGCATACCACCCCGGGTTGATCTCGTCGGTACGATCCCGAGTGCCCCACAGGTGGTCCTTGGACTTGGTCTCCGCCGTGATCGTGGAATTGTACACCCAGATCGACCCTCGGCGCAGCACGTCCGTGTCCCAGTCCTCGATCTTGCGCGGACGCAGGCCCACGTACACGCCGTGCTCGCCGCGCGTCTTGCACCCGATCTCCAGGGCGGCCTGGATGCTGCTGTCCTGGGGGTCGCCCAGGGTCAGCCGATTGTTGATGCTGGGCAGTCCGTCCGTGCGCGCCGGGCTCTCGCGGGGCGGCCGGACCCACACCGTGCCGTTGACGGCCAGGGTGACCTTCGGGTGTTGCGCGTCGCCGACCTGGAAGTAGGTGCCGTACGTCTCGTCGTCGCCGATCCACAGCTCCGCGCCCACGGTGTACACATCCAGTTCTTCCAGGTACATCACCTGGCCCCAGCCGTTCCGTTCGTCGGCCTCCAGCAGAGTCTGCGGAGTGGCGGGGGCCTCCTCGGGGAAGCCGACCACCCACAAGAGGTCCTGGTCCGCATCGTAGTGGACCTCGCCCGCGCACGCGAGCGCGGCCGCCGCCGCGAAGGCGATCAAGAGACCGCTCAGACGCAGGCGCAGGGTGTGCATCGCTTGCCTCCTTCCTGGCTCCATTGACCGTGCCGCACGGCCGGCGCCGCGGCGCGCGGGCGCAAGGCCGTGGCCTCGGTTCTCGCGCGCCGCGGCCGCGCTACTGGACCGGGCCCAGGCGCCAGACCTGCGCCGAAGCGGGCGCGAGCATCACGGGCTGCTCCAGGGGACCGGTGCCGGTGCGCCCGGACGCCAGGACCTTGTCCTGCGGATAGACCGCGCGCAATTCGAACGGCCCCTCGCCCGTGCCGCACGCGGCCGGATCCACGGTCACGCGGGCCTCTTGTTGGCGGTCCGTGTGGTTGACAAGCACCGCGCACGCCTCGCCGTCCAGGGCGAAGCAGCCCGACAGGACCGCGGGAATGTCCTCCTTCGGCGCGTGCGCGCTGTGGTGCGTCACCGACACCGTCTCGCAGGCCACCGGCAGCGGCGGCTTCCACTCGCCCAGGTTGAAGAACCGGCGGCCCGCCGCGTGCGCGCGGGTAAGCTCTTCCATATACGCCAGGGGCTCGGCGAACTGATCGTCGACCTCGTCGCCCGCGAACAGCCCGCTGATCATGAGCTGCCCGCCACCGACCAGGCACAGGGCCTCGCGCAGGCGGAAGCCCTCCGGGATCACCTCGTCCCGATGCGTGCGCGGCCGGAACGTGCTCACCGTTCCGTAGCTCATGTGGTAGTCATGGTACACGCTGTGGAACATGGGGATCGGGATGGAGGCAGGGCTTCCCACGTGGCCGGTGAGGCTCGAGATCTCGCGCGCCAGGTCCAGGTCCAGCAGATCCAGGTAGCACTCGATGACCGACTCGGACGTGATGATGTGGTCCGGCGAGCGCGACTTGATGTCCTGCTGCACCTTCTCCAGGTAGTCGCGGTATCCGCGCACCCAGTGGTCATGGCCCCCGGGCGGGTGGTCGTGGCCTTCGACGAAGCACGGCACCGAGTAGCAGGAGCTGATCTGGTCCAGGTAGGCGCCGTCCATGCCGATCTCGTCGATCATCTCGTTGGTAATCCGTCGCATGAGCTCCTGGTGCGGCTGGGCGGTCGGACACATGGTATGCCGGTGCGGGCCCCACGGGTCCGCGCTCTTGCCGTGCTCGTCGCGGCAAATCCATCGCTCTCCGTCGATCGCCTCGAAGGCCAGGATGTCGTCGCGGCACAGGCGCGGGTTGATGTACGGGATGCACTGCACGCCCGCCAGGTGCAGGTCCTTGACGCCCTGGCGCAGCCAGCGGCGTATGTCCGGGTCGTGCGGAAAGACCTCGGGCGTGCGGCCTCCGGTCAGTCCTCCGCCCGCGAACCCGTACCAGTGAAAAGCCACGTTGCATTCGAACCGTTCCTTGATCGCCTTGATGATGGGTACCACCTCGTCCGCACGGCCCCTGGTGGAGAATTGCCAGTTCCAGTACCACAGGTCCAGGTCCTTGCTGCGCTGGGGAATGTCGGCCCGGTCCTTGGTGGGACCTTTCTCGCACCACATCTGTTCGAGCGCCCAGGCGCGGTACAGCGCGCACGCGCCCCACCAGTCGCCGTGGTACACGCCCACCATGGCCGGGTACAGGCTGTGGAAGTCCGCGCCGCGCGCAGTGCGGTCCTCCGGGTACTGCTTGAGCACCAGGGCCGCGTGCTCGCCCGTGTTCCCGTCCGCGTACATCCCGAACCGCTTGTACAGCGCCCGGCCGTCGTGCGCGGCGAAGTAGATGCCCCCGGTCAGCGGATGGCCGTAGGCCAGGACCTGCATGGTCCACATGCCCGGGTACGAGTACGCCAGGTCCGCCGGTCCGCCCTCCACGTCGAAGCAGCCGTACTGCTCGCGGCTCCAGTTGCTGATGACGGACTCGTGGTGATTGACGAACCATACGGGCCGGGGCGTCTTCTCTCCAATGCCCACGGGTGTGGCCAGCCAGGCGGGCCCTTGCGCGTCCGCGAACTCGGTGAGTCCCGACACGCGCGGCCAGGCGACCTGCCAGACGGCGCAGTCGGTGCGGTTGTCCACGCTCACGGTCCAGGCCGACAGGGGCGTGTCGGCCCCGAGCTCCACCCGGCCGCGCACGGACAGCGCACCCCAATCGCCCTGCAGCTCCCAGGTGGCGGTGAGGACCTGCGCATCGGCCTCCTGGCTCGTCTCGACGAGCGGCTTGGCCTGGGGGAAGACGTGCATGACCTCGCCCTGCGCGTCAGCGAGCTCGATCTCCACGGCCGCGGTCTGGTGCTCGGCGTCGATGGGCGCCTGCACCGCACCCGAGGCGTCGGCCAGCGCGACGAGCCGGCCCTCGTCACTGAAGGTCAGCGAAACGTGGTCGTTCTTGAGCGTGTGCATGTGCCACTCCTCCGTGTCCGCATCCGTTCGGGATCGTCCATTGATCGCACGGGCCGACCTGCGCCTCAGGCCACGGCCCGCAGCCAGCATGTATCAGGTCCGCAGCCCGCGGGCAAGCGAAAGTCAGTCGAGGTACAGGTCTTTGCTGGAGAAGTTCGGATCCGTGGTCAGGTGCACCCCGAGCCGACGCAGCCCGGCCTCGTCGCCGGGCGTGGGGATGTGGGTCATGTGCGCGTCGGTGCCGCGCAGCGCCTTGAGCTTCTCCACGGCGAGCTGGGCGGTCGGGTTCGTGGTCGCGCTGATCCCCAGGGCGATGAGGGTCTCCTCCAGGTCCAGGCTCACGGCCTTGCGGTTGAGCACGTCGCGCTTGAGCGCGCCGATGGACTCGGTCACGTTCGGGGCCAAGAGGTGAATGGCGTCCGGCACCCCGGCCAGGTGCTTGACCGCGTTGAGCACCAAGCTCGAGGCCGCGTGCAAGAGCGGCGAGTTCTTGCCGGTGACGACCGTACCTTCCGCGAGTGCCAGGGCCGCGCCGCAGTAGATGCCCTCGTGCCCCTTGCCCTGCTCGCGCCCCTGGCGGGCGGCCTCTCGGGCGGGTGCGACCATCGTGCGGTCGGTGGCCTTCAGGTTGAGGGCCTCCAGCAGGTACTCGGCCCGCTCCACCGTGCCCTTGTCCACCAGGCCCATGACGTACTCGCTCGCGTACCGGAAGTAGCGGCGGATGACCTCCTGCTCGGCGGCGGTCCGCACTATGGCGTCGTCGGTGATGCCCGCGCCGGCGCGGTTGACACCCATGTCCGTGGGCGAGCGGTAGGCCGCTTCCGCGCCCACGATGCGCTCCAGGATCTTGCGCACCACGGGAAAGGCCTCCACGTCGCGGTTGTAGTTGACCGCGGCCTGGCCATAGGCCTCCATGTGGAAGGGGTCGATCATGTTCACGTCGCCGAGGTCCGCGGTGGCCGCCTCGTAGGCGACGTTCACGGGGTGCTTGAGGGGCAGGTTCCAGATGGGGAAAGTCTCGAACTTGGCGAACCCGGCCTGCGCGCCGCGGGCGTGCTCGTGGTAGATCTGGTTCAGGCAGGTGGCCAGCTTGCCACTGCCCGGCCCGGGCCCGGTGACCACGATCAGGGGCTTTTCCGTTTCAATGAGCGCATTGGCGCCGTACCCCTCGTCGCTCACGATGCGGTCCACGTCCGTGGGGTAGCCGCGCGTGGGGCGGTGGACGTACACGCGCACGCCGCGGCGCTCCAGCCGGTTCTTGAAGAGCACGGCCCCGGCCTGGTCCTCGAACCGGGTAATCACCACGGCCCGCAGCTCCACGCCCAGCTCGCGCAGGTCGTCGATCAGCCGCAACGCGTCCGCATCGTAGGTGATGCCGAAGTCCGCGCGCATCTTCTTGCGCTCAATGGCTCCGGCATGGATGCACAACAGGATCTCCGCGGACTCCCGCAGCTCCTGGAGCAGGCGCATCTTCACATTCGGGTCGTATCCGGGCAGCACCCGCGCGGCGTGATAGTCGAAGAGGAGCTTGCCCCCGAACTCCAGGTACAGCTTGTTGTCGAACCGGGCCACTCGCTCGAGGATCTCTTCCTTCTGCTCGCGCAGGTATCGCTCGTTGTCGAATCCCTTGGCGCCGGTCATGTCCGCTCCCCGGAACGCGTGTGGCCCAGGCCGCACGCGGCCGCGTTCCAGCAGTGCGTACACAGCTTCTCGCGGGGCAGGCCGATGGCGTCCACCAGGTCGTCCAGGATCTGGTAGCGCAGGCTGGTCAGCCCCAGGGCGTCGCGGACCCGGTCCACCATGGCCGCGTACCTGTCCGTGGCGGGGTCCGCGTATTCATCGAGCGACCCGCCGGGGCCGTCCTCGAGCTCATGGATGGCCTTGCGCGCGGCGAGATCGAGCTCCGAGCGCGACCGGCTGAAGTTCAGGAACGGGCACGCGTGGATGAGCGGCGGACAGGCCACCCGCATGTGCACCTCGCGCGCGCGGTACCGGTACAGGCGCGCGATCGTGTCCTTGAGCTGCGTGCCGCGCACGATGGAGTCCTCGCAGAACAGGAGCCGCTTGCCCTCGATGATCGCGCGCACGGGGATGAGCTTCATGCGCGCCACGAGGTCCCGGATGCGCTGCTCCTGGGGCATGAAGCTGCGCGGCCAGGTGGGCGTGTACTTGACGTACGGGCGCTGGAACGGGATGCCCGCGGCGCCCGCGTACCCGAGGCCGTGGCCCGTGCCCGAGTCCGGGATGCCGGCGACCACGTCCACGTCCCGGTCCTCGCGCCGGGCGAGCGCCGCGCCGCACCGGTTGCGCGCCACCTCCACGTTGACACCCTCGTACTCGCTGGCCGGGTACCCGTAGTACACCCACAGGAACGCGCAGATGTGCATGCGCTCGCCCGGGGGACGGAGGGTGACGGCCTCCTGGGCCGTGAGGTGCACGATCTCGCCCGGGCCCAGGTCGCGCTCGACCTCGAAGCCCAGGTTCGGGAATGCGCAGCTCTCCAGGGCCGCGGCGCGGGCCCCGTCACGCACGCCCAGCACCACGGGCGTGCGGCCGAATCGGTCGCGGGCCACGTACAGCCCGTCCGCGGTGAGCAAGAGCACCGAGCACGAGCCCTCGATCGACCGCAGCGCCAGGGCCAGGCCTTCCTCGAAGCTGTGTCCGCGGTTGATGAGCGTGGCTACGAGCTCGGTGGGATTGAGCGCCCCGCCGCTCATCTCGCTGAAGTGCGCGCCCCCGGCCAGGGCCTCGCGCGCAAGGGCCTGGAGGTTGGCCACCTTGCCAACGGTCACCAGGGCGTAGACGCCCAGGTGCGAGTTGATGATGAGCGGCTGGTCCTCGTAGTCGCTGATCACGCCCACGCCCGCAGTGCCGTGCAAGCCGCCCACGTCGTCCTCGAACTTGCTGCGGAACTGGGCGTTGGTGATGTCGTGGATGTGGCGGGCGAAGCCGCGTCCGTCGCGGATCGCCAGGCCGCCGCGCACCGTGCCCAGGTGCGAGTGGTAGTCCGTGCCGTAGAACAGGTCCGCCACGCAGTCGGTCTCGGAGACGACCCCGAAGAACCCGCCCATGGTTGCGTCTCCTCTCAGTCGGCTGCGCCGGCGTCGCCCTCGCTGATGTCGGCGTGGTACT
The DNA here is from genome assembly GCA_964577825.1 of uncultured Planctomycetales bacterium. GTDB lineage: Bacteria > Planctomycetota > SZUA-567 > SZUA-567 > JAFGNG01 > CAZOBJ01. The sequence goes on along the minus strand of CAZOBJ010000030.1, from coordinate 5,132 downwards.
CCTGGAGGCTCTTCACCGGCCCCCCGCCCTGGCGGCGGGCCTCGATGCCCTTGGCCGCCGCAATGGCCGCGGCCGTGGTGGTCATGTAGGGGATCCGGTGCTTGATGGCCGCCTTGCGGATGTAGCTGTCGTCGGTCACGCTGCGCCGGCCGGCCGGGGTGTTGACGATGAGCTGCACCTCGCCGTTCTTGATCGCGTCGGCCACGTTGGGCCGGCCCTCGTACACCTTGAGCATGGCCCGGGCCTCGATGCCGTGCGCGGCCAGGTAGTCGCAGGTCCCCTGCGTGGCCACGAGCGAGAACCCGAGCTCGCGGAACCGCCGCGCGGCCTCCAAGGCGCCGGGCTTGTCGCGGTCGGTGACGGTGATGAGCACCGTGCCCTCGTTGGGCAGGTACTGGCCGGCGCCCTCCTGGGCCTTGTAGAAGGCCAGGCCATAGCTCTCGGCGAGGCCGAGCACCTCGCCGGTCGAGCGCATCTCGGGCCCGAGCACCGGGTCCACCTCGTGGAACATGTTGAAGGGGAAGACCGCTTCCTTCACGCCGAAGTGGGGCACGGGGCGGCGGCGCAGCCCGCAGTCGGCCAGCTTCTTGCCGAGCATCACCTCGGTGGCGATGCGGGCCATGCTGATGTTGCACACCTTGCTCACCAGCGGCACCGTGCGGCTCGCGCGAGGATTGGCCTCGATCACATACACGGTGTCGTTGGCGATGGCGTACTGGATGTTCATGAGCCCCACCACGTGGAACTCGCGCGCAATTTTGCGGGTGAACTCCTCGATCGTGTCCACGTGCTTGCGCGGGATGCTCACCGGCGGGATGACGCACGCCGAGTCGCCGGAGTGGACCCCCGCTAGCTCGATGTGCTCCATGACCGCGGGCACGAACGCGTCCGTGCCGTCGGCGATGGCGTCGGCCTCGGCCTCGATGGCGTCCTGGAGGAACTGCTCGATGAGGATCGGCCGCTCCGGGCTCACGTCCACGGCCGCGGCCACGTACTCGGCGAGCATCTCCTCGTCGTGCACGATCTCCATGGCTCGGCCGCCGAGCACGTAGGAGGGCCGCACGATCAGGGGGTACCCGATCCGCGCGGCGACGGTCATGGCTTCTTCGAGCGAGGAGGCCATGTCCGAGACCGGCTGCGGGATGCCCAGCCGCCGCATGATACCCCGGAACCGGTCGCGGTCCTCGGCCAGGTCGATGGTGTCCGGGCTCGTGCCCAAGACGTTGACGCCTGCGGCCTCGAGCTCGCGCGCGATGTTGAGCGGCGTCTGCCCGCCGAACTGGACGATCACGCCTTCGGGTTGCTCCTTCTGATAGATGGCCAGCACGTCCTCCACGGTCAGCGGCTCGAAGTAGAGCTTGTTCGAGGTGTCGTAGTCCGTGGACACGGTCTCCGGGTTGCAGTTGACCATGATGGACTCGTATCCGGCCTCGCGCAGGGCGAAGGCCGCGTGCACGCAGCAATAGTCGAACTCGATGCCCTGGCCGATGCGGTTGGGCCCGCCGCCGAGCACCATGACCTTGCGGTTGTCGCTCACGGGCACCTGGTCGGGCGCGTTGTACGTGGAGTAGTAGTACGCGGCGTCCTCCACGCCGCTCACGGGCACGGCGTGCCAGCCCTCGGTGACCCCGAGCTGGGTGCGGCGGCTGCGCACGTGCGCCTCGGGCACGCCCAGGAGCTTGGCGAGGTACCCGTCGGCGAACCCGTCCTGTTTGGCCTGCACGAGCAGCTCGTCCGGAGGCAGGCGCCCCTGGTGGGCACGGAGCTTCTCCTCCAACTCGACCAACTCGCGCATCTGTTCGATGAACCACCGCTTGATGTGCGTGCGCTCGTACAGGGTGTCGATGTCCGCGCCTTTGCGCAGGGCCTCGTACATGAAAAACTGCCGCTCGCTGGAGGGCTCGGACAGGCGCCGCAAAAGCTCCTCCAGGGGGAGTTCGTGGAAGTCCTTGGCGAACCCGAGCCCGTACCGGCCGATCTCCAGCGACCGGATGGCCTTCTGCAAAGCCTCCTTGTAGGTCTTGCCGATGCTCATCACCTCGCCCACGGCGCGCATCTGGGTGCCGAGCTTGTCCTCCACGCCGCGGAACTTTTCGAACGCCCATCGGGCGAACTTCACCACGACGTAGTCGCCGGAGGGGGTGTACTTCTCCAGCGTCCCCTCGCGCCAGTAGGGGATCTCGTCCAGGGTCACGCCCGCGGCGAGCATGGCGCTCACCAGCGCAATGGGGAACCCGGTGGCCTTGCTCGCGAGCGCGGACGAGCGCGAGGTGCGGGGGTTGATCTCGATGACCACCACGCGCCCGGTCTCCGGGTCGTGGGCGAACTGGATGTTCGTGCCGCCGATCACCTCGATGGCGTCCACGATGCGGTACGAGTACTCCTGCAACCGCTTTTGCAGGTCCGGATCGATGGTGAGCATGGGCGCGGTGCAGAAACTGTCGCCCGTGTGCACGCCCATGGCGTCCACGTTCTCGATAAAGCAGACGGTGATCTTCTGGCCCTTGCTGTCGCGCACGACCTCGAGCTCGAGCTCCTCCCAGCCGAGGACCGACTCCTCCACGAGCACCTGGCCGATCAGGCTCGCGGCCAGGCCGCGGGCGGCCACGGTGCGAAGCTCCTCCATGTTGAACACGAGCCCCCCGCCCGTACCGCCCAGGGTGTAGGCGGGCCGCAGCACCACGGGCAGGCCGAGCTTCTCGGCGATGGCCTCGGCCTCGCGCACGCTGAACGCGGGCTCGCTGCGGGGCAGCTCGATCTCCAGGCGCTCCATGGTCTCCTTGAACGCGATGCGGTCCTCGCCGCGCTTGATCGCGTCCACGTTCACGCCGATGACCTGCACGCCGAACTTGTCGAGCACCCCGGAACGGGCCAGTTCGCTGGACAGGTTCAGGCCCGACTGGCCGCCCAGGTTGGGAAGCAGGCCGTCGGGGCGCTCCTTCTCCACGATCTTGGCCATGGAGTCCACGTTCAGGGGCTCGACATACGTCACGTCCGCCATGCCGGGGTCGGTCATGATCGTGGCCGGATTGGAGTTGGCGAGCACGATCTCGTACCCGAGCTTGCGCAGGGCCTTGCACGCCTGGGTGCCCGAATAGTCGAACTCGCAGGCCTGCCCGATGATGATGGGCCCGGACCCGATGATCATAACCTTATGAACGTCCGTACGCTTAGGCATGTTTGTGACCTCTCCTCCAGAGTCCGGGCACGCAGACTCCCATCTCGGGGCCCAACCGCTCGTGAACCGGCCCCAGCATACACAAGCCAACCGAGACCGAAATACCCCAAAAGGGGTAATTTCCTAACGGTTCCCAACAATCCCGCATGCTCTCGCGGCCGCGCGGCTGCGCACCTACAGCGACGCGATGCCCTCGCGCAACGCGTAGCGCACGAGCTCGGTCTGCCGATGGATGTCGAGCTTGCGCATCAGGTTCTTGCGGTGCACCTGCACGGTGTCCACCGCGATGTGCATGCGCTCGGCGATCTCCTTGCTCGCATACCCCTCGGCGATAAGCCGCAGGGTCTCCTGCTCGCGGGGGGTCAGGTTCGCGACCGGGTGCTTGGCGCCCCGGGGCTGCTGGCGGATGAGCACGCGCTCGAGGACCTGCGCGCCCAGCCGGGGGCTGAGGTAAAATCCGCCCTCGTGCACCTTGCGCACGGCGGTGACGAGCTCCTGTGCGGCCTCTTCCTTGAGGAGATACCCCCGCGCGCCGAAGCGGAAGGCCTTTTCCACCAGGCCCTGGACGTCGTGTTCGCTAAGCAGCACCACGCGGCTCTCGGGCCGCGCGCGCAGGAGCCGGTCCGTGGCCTCGATGCCGTTGACAAGCGGCATGGCCACGTCGATCACATACACGTGTGCGGGCCGCCGCGCGGCGAGCCGCAAAAGCTCGCGGCCGTTGCCGGCCTCGCCCAGGACGCGGATCTCCGGAGCCCCTGCGCGCATCACCGCCTTGAGCCGGTCGCGCACGATCGCGTGATCGTCGGCGAGCAGCACACGGATGGCCATGGAGTCTCGCTCCCAACGGGGTCGGACGGGTCGGCAATGCGGCGCACTGTACCAGGACGGATTCCCCGGGTCAACGCCGCGCATTGTGCGTAGGCCGGGCGTGGTCTACGCGGCGATGGCCCTGTGCAGGCGCTTGCCGAATCCCAGGGCCAGCAGGATGAAGATGGGCACGCAGGCCGCGTAGTTCAGCAGTACGAACCAGATCTCGTCCCATCTGACCATGTGGTCGATCTCTTCGAAGAGGATGACCCAAAGCACGAACATCCCAATCTGCGCGGACACGGCCAGGACCACCGGCCCGTGACGCACGCGCAGGGCCAGGTACGCCACGAGCAGCACGTACAGGACGGCCTGGTACGCGCCGAAGAACACGAAGGGCATGCCCTCCTCGACGACATTCTCCACCCAGCGGCCGACGCCCCAGCGCAGAGCCCGACGCAGTTCATCATCCAGCCGTTCCGCCCATTCCGGGGTCAGGAGAGCCAGGCCGAGAAGAAACAGCACAATCAGCGGCTTGATGCCCAGCCACACCGCCGTCCCCTTGCGCCGCAGGATCTGCCCGAACGTGAGCGGCGTGAGCACGAGCGCGGGCAGAGTGCGCGCGCGCACCTCCCCCTGCAATGTCCGAGCCACCAGCCAGCCCGTGCCCAACACGAGCAAGCCCGGACTCGCCATAATCGCCACAGACGCGAAGCCCACGCGCAGCTCCTCCCATGAGTCGGGGCCGTAGGGCACGAGCCACACCACCACGCCGAAGCCCGCCACGATCAGCAGGGGCCAGAGAACCGCGCTCAAGGGGCCGGGGGCGAAGAAGTGATAGTCCTTCCAGGTCACGCACGCCGGCCCGGACCAGGCACGGCCCGGGGCGAACCACCGCACTCGCAGCCGCGCCAGCAGCCTGCGCCGCGCCCCGCCCTCGCCCTCTCGCCGCGTGCACGGGTCGAAGAGCATCCACGCGAGCAGGAAGAGCCCGACGCCCGCGCCCACGTTCGTCCAGGTCTGGACCGAGACGAAGCTCCCGGCCCATCCGGCCCTGAGCACGTCGTCGATGCGCTCGATCGGCGAGAGCCACGGATGGAACGCGCATACGATCAGGAGCACGAACAAGGCCGCGCCCGTGAGCACG
>CAZOBJ010000029.1:0-31207 GCA_964577825.1 uncultured Planctomycetales bacterium | reverse complement strand
CGTCCAGGGGCTGGAGCGCGGCGAGGTCCTGGTCGGTGCCCACGCCCAGGTCCTGGAACCGGCGCGCGGCCGGCAGCACCCGCGCCTCCAGGGAGCCGACCGCGCTGTTGTACGCGTCGTTGGCCCGGCGCAGCCCCTTGCCCACGTCGGCCAGGTGGTTGCACAGGACCCGCATGCGCTCGTACAGGTCGCGGCCGAGGTCGCTGATCTCGCGCGCGTTCTCGGCCAGGCGCTCCTGGCGCCAGCCATAGGCCACCGCGCGCAACAGGGCCACGAGCGTGGTGGGCGTGGCCACGAGCACCCGGCGGGCCATGCCGTCCTCGATGAGCTGCGGGTCGCGGTCCGCGGCCGCGGCCAGGAACCCTTCGCCCGGCACGAACATGACCACGAGGTCGGGCGCGCGGTCGAACTGGTCCCAGTAGCGCTTTTGCGCCAGGCGCTCCATGTGCCCGCGCAGCTGGCGGGCGTGCCCATCGAGCGCCTGGGCGCGCGCGTCCTCGTCGCTGGCCTCCACGGCCTGGAGGAACGCCTCGAGCGAGACCTTGGCGTCGACCACGATCTCGCGCTCGGCGGGCAGGTGCACCACGAGGTCCGGGCGCAGGCGCCCGTCCGCGGCCTGGACGCTCGGCTGCTCGGTGAAGTCGCAATGCGCGACCATGCCCGCGAGCTCCACGGAGCGGCGCAGGGTCATCTCGCCCCACCGGCCGCGCACCTGGGGCCGGCGCAGCGCGGTGACCAGGTTGTTCGTCTCGCGGCGCAGGTCGGACTCGGAGGTCAGCAGGTTCTTGATCTGCTCCGAGAGCCCGGCATAGGCCTGCTGGCGGTCCTTCTCCAGGGAGCGCAGGTGCTCCTCGTACCGAGCCAGGGTCTGGGAGAGCGGCCGCACCAGGCCGTCGATGGCCTCCTGGCGCTTGCCCAGGTCGCCGCGCGCCTCGGAGAGGACCTTGTCGAAGCTCTCGCGCGCGAGCTTGAGGAACGCCTGGTTGCTCGTGTCCAGGGTGTCGGCGGCCGCGGCCTTGAAGGCCTCGCGCAGCTTGGTCTCGGCGCGCTCCAGGAGCGCGCGCTCCTCGGAAAGCCGGGTGTGGGCCTCCTGGAGCTGGGTCTGGGCGCGCACGCGGGCCTCGCGCTCGCGGTCCAGCGGCCCGCGCGCGCGGGCCGCGGACAACAGCCACCCGAGCACCGCGCCCGCGGCCAGGCCGACGCCCGCGGCGAGCAGCACCTCTGCGGTCATGGTCCCCGGCCTCCCCGAAAGGCGTTCAAGCGACGCTTGCCCCCGCGGCCTGGCCAGTATACGCTGCGGGCCCAGAGCCGGTCAAGCGGGCCTTGCAACCGGGCCGTCCACCGGCTATCATGCACACGGCCTGGATCGGTACTTCGCGGATCCGGCGTCTGGGTGCGAACAAGGAGCGAACCTATGCGTGCGATACTCGCGGCCGCGGCGCTCGGGCTCGTGTTGACCGGGTGCGATCTCTTGCCGGGCGGGGACGGGGACGGGCGGCCAGGCCAGGACGGCGAACAGACCGCGCAAGCCCAGGACCCGACGGCCGCGCTGCCCGGGGCCTTTGAGCGGATGCTCACCACGCCGGAGGAACTCACGCCCCAGGACCGGGACGCCCTGTCCGGCGCGCAGATGCACTTCAACATGGCCAACGAAGAGCTGCGCCAGGACCGGCTGCACAAGGCGGCCGAACGGTTCGAGCGGGCGCTGGTGCTGGTCAATGACTACCTGCCCGCCATGGTGGGCGTGGGCCGGACCTACCACCGCCTGCGCAAGTACGGCGCGGCGCTGAAAAGCTACGAGCAGTCCCTGGAGCTCAGTCGGCGGCTGCAGCCGGGCAACCGGCCGCAGGAGGCCATGATCCACCTGTACATGGGCAACCTGTACGCGGACTGCGAACGGTACGAAGAGGCGATCACCAGCTTCCAGACCGCGCTGGAGCTCGTGCCGGACATGACCCCGGCGCACTACGCGCTCGGGCACCTGTACCTGGAGCAGGGCGAGTGGGCCCTGGCCACGGAGCGATTCAACCGCACCCTGGAGCTCGACGGCAGCCCGGACTACTACAAGGCCCGCGTGGGACGGGCCATCGCCAACCACCGGATGGGCAACCACGCCCGGGCCTGGGAAGACCTCATGTTCCTGGAACAGAACGGCATGCAGGTCAGCGACAGCTTGAAGGCGTCCATCCGCACGGCGATGAAAGAGAAGCGCCGCGGCGAGCTCTTCCGGCCCGGCTCTTAGCCCCGCCCGTCCGGCCGCGGGCGGCCGGGCCCGGGTGCGTTCTCTGCCTCCCTGTCCACATGCCGGGCGAACAGGGCCACGTCCTCGGCGATGACGTCCGGGTTGTCGCGCGTGCACATGCCCAGGCAGGCCACGTCCGTGGCGCGCATCACCTGTCCGAGCCGCTCGAACGCGGGCGCGACGGGCCGGTTGCCGCCCGCGAGCACCTTGTAGTGCACCACGGGCCTGCGGATGGTGGCGATGACCGCGAGCATGGCCTCGCGGTCGGCGTCCGACCACTTCTCCGCACCCGTCCGGTACGCGGCCGCGCGCGAGCGGTCCGTGGGGTTGTAGTGGCTGCACATCTGGAAGTCGACGTCCAGATGGTCGCGGATCCACTTGTGCGCTTCGGGGTTGTGCCCGGCGAACCCCGCGGCCAGGCGCCGGTCGCGCATGCGGGCCAGGGCCTCCTCGAACAAGTCGAAGCGCCGCTCGTGAAACCAGCGGTCCACCACCCCGCCGTGGATGTACGCCGCGCACGCGCCCGTGGACGCCGCGCGCTCGAGCCAGGTGCGCCACGCGTCCGGACGGGCGCGCTCGGTGCACACCTGGGCGAACCATTGCAGGGTCCCGCCGCTGCGCCAGAAGTCGCGCACGATGCCCAGGATGTTCTCGTCCGTGCGGCCGAAGAAGGTGTTGAGCCCCGCGGCCTCGGCCCGGGCCAGGGCCGCGCAGGTGCGCGCGGGGGTGTAGAACTCGCGCATCTCTCGGTCGCGCAGCGCGCCCTGGTGGCTGAATCCGCTGAACGGGTTGCCGCCGATCGCCAGCCGGGTGACGAGCACCTCGCCGATCGGGACCCGGCGCATCAGCGGCCTCCGGCGTGTCCGCGCGGGGCGTACTCGTCCGCGTGCGCATCGGACACGCGGGCGACCGCGGCCTGGACCAGGACCTCGAGGGCGTCGAGCACGGGCAGGCCCGCGCACGGCGACCCGGGGTCCACGAGAAGCGAGAGCTCGGTGCACCCGAGGAGGAGCGCCCCGGCCCCGCGGCCCGCGAGGGCGCGGCCGGCCGCCGTGACCTGGGCTCGGGCCTCGGGCGAGGGGCCCCGGGTCTTGACCCCCTGCGCCCCGTAGATCGCGGGCATGAGGAGCTCGTCCACCTCCCGGTCCGTGGGCGGCACGGGCTCCATGTCCTGGTCGCGCAATGCAGTCTCGTACAGCCCGGCGGCGAGCGTGCCCTTGGTGGCGAGCACCCCCACGCGCGTGCGGGCGCCCCAGCGCTCGCGCGCGGCCCGGGCCGCGAGCCGGATCATATGCAGGACCGGCACGCCCGCGGCCTGCTCGATCTCGGGGAACCAGTGGTGGGCCGTGTTGCACGGCATGGCCAGGACCTGGGCGCCCGCGCGCATGAGCCCCTGCGCGGCCGCGGCCAACCGCGGGCCGGGCGAGGGGCCCGCGCCCGTGAGCGCGCGGGTGCGGTCCGGGATGCCCGGGTCGCAGTCGATGAGGACCCGCGGGTGGTCGGCCTCCGCGCGCGCGGGCACGGCGCGCACGAAGCGCGCGAAGAACTCGGCGGTGGCCGCCGGACCCATGCCGCCGATCACGCCCAGGCAGCGCGGCCGGGCGGGCTGTGGCATCGCGGCTCTCCGCCTCAGGTGGCGACCTCGAAGTCCCGGTCGATGATCTCGACCAGGTCCCAGAAGTTGTGGATCACGTAGTCGGGCTCGTGGCGGCTGCGCTTGTTCACGTGCTTGCCGCTGCGCCGCTGGAGTACGGTCAAGAGCCCCGTCTCATGCGGCACGTCCACGTCGTGCTCCGGGTTGTCGCCCACGTACATGGCCTGGCCGGGCGGCGCGCCCACCGCCTGGCAGGCGCGCAGGAAGATCTTGGGGTTGGCCTTGCTGATGCCGATCGAGTCGGTGATGAAGATCGCCTGGGTGTCCATGAACCGGTTCAGCCCCAGGCGGACCACCTTCTCGGCCTGCTTGATGCCGATGCCCGTGCTGATGATCCCCAGGTGCATGCCCCGGTCCTTGAGCTGGCGCAGCACCTCGATGGCGTCCTCGTAGGGGCTGAGGTTGTGGAACTTGGTGTCGTGATACCCCACCATGCCCGCGGCCACCAGGATCAAGGGCGAGACCCCGCCCAGGGTCTCGCGCGGCAGGCGCAGCAGGAGCTTGTCGAAGTGGTGCTCGTAGTTGCTGGAGAACTCCTGGATCACCTCTTCGAGCTCGCGCAGGCAGTCCTCTTCCTCCATGCGCAGGCCCGCGGCGATCATGGCCTGCACCGCGGCGCGCCGCGCGCGGGCGGCGAACTCGGTGGTCGAGTACAGGGTGTCGTCCACGTCGAAGAACACGGCCGAGAGCGGGCGCACGGCAACGCCTCCACAGGGGTCCGGGTCTCTAGCGTAGCGCGGACCGGCGGTCCGGGTCAAGGGGGCAAGGCCCGATGCGCGGGGCCGCGGCGAATCGAGCAAAAACTGTTTGACAACCGCGGGGCGGGGAGTAGGTTGAATGATGGCGGCTATGCGGATAGACGAACCATCACCGGGGCGCCCGCATCGGCCCCTGGGAGGCGTACGTGGCCGAGATCATGGACCCGACCCGCGCGGCGCAGCCGAGCCTCGCCATTGATCTCGACGAGGTAGGCGAGGTGGTGTGTGCGCGCCTGCACGGGTACGTGGACGCGGAGACCGCCCCGCAGCTCGACGAACAGCTGCAGGCCGTGCGCGCGCGCGAGATGCGCAACGTGGTGGTGGACTTCTCGGACGTGACGCACCTCTCCAGCCAGGGCGTGGCCGTGCTTATGCGCAACCTGATGGTGCTGCGCGACGCGGGCGGCGACCTGCGCCTGGCCGGGCTCAACCCCCGGCTGCGCGAGATCCTGCTCGCCCTGGCCATGGTCGACGTGTTCCAGTCGCACCCGGACGCCGCCGCGGCCATCGCCAGCTTCGGCGCCTGACCGATTCCTTTCCATGCATCCGGCCCCGTCTGCGTAAGTCACCGTATGGGTGATGCGCTGGAGTTGTGCGGCGCGGTCCTGCCGTGCGCTCGGCCGCGGCCGGTTGCGGCGGCCGGGACAGCGTGCCGGAGGAGAATAGGCCCGGCCAACCGGTCGTCCGAAGAGATTTCCTCGCTCTGACCTCCTTACATAACTATTTTTCAAAACGTGAGTTACAAGAGCTCTTCCTCTGGCGGACAACAGGGGGCCCAAAAAACCACTGCTTTTTTGTTTACATGTGCTCAGATAAGCAGTATAGTTGTCGATATCAGGGTCAGGCCGTCGAGCTTCTGGCCCAGCGATCGGAGGACGGACCGTGCGAGCACTCACCGGCCGGCAGCGCGAAATCCTGGACTTCCTGGTTCGCTGCGTGCGCGAGGACCACTACACCCCCACGGTGCGCGAGATCGCCGACCACTTCGGCATGCGTTCCACGAACGCGGCGCGCGGGCATCTGGAGGCCCTGGAGCGCAAGGGCGTGCTGTCCCGGCGGGCGGGCGCCTCGCGCGGCATTCAGCTCTCCGACGAGGTGCTCGCCCAGGCGCGCGAGGGCGTGCCCGTGGTGGGCCGCGTGGCCGCGGGCACCCCGATCACCGCGGTGGAGAACCTGGAGGGATACCTCGAGTTCGACAGCCTGTTCCGCCATCCGGAGCGGCTCTACGCCCTGCGCGTGCAGGGCGACAGCATGATCGACGCGGGCATCTGGCACGGGGATTACGTGCTCGTCGAGCAGGCCGAGACCGTGCCCGACGGGGCCATCGGCGTGGCCATCGTGGACGAGGAGGCCACGGTCAAGCGCATCCGCCGCCGCGCGGATCACGTGGAGCTCGCGCCTGCGAACCCCGCCTACAAGCCCGTGAAGGTGGACCCGGACGCCACCGGCTTTCGGACCGGCGGACGGGTGGTGGGCGTGCATCGGGTGCTCGGCTGAGGCGACCGGTCGGGCCGGCACAGGAGGAGAACCCGTGGCCAAGAAGGAAAGCAAGGTGGTCGGCATGGACAACGAGGCCGGCCGGGCCGGGGCCCTGGAGCGGACCCTGAACGAGATCGGCAAGCGGTACGGGACCGAGAGCATCATGCGCCTGGGCGACCGCGCGGTCGCGCCGGTGGAGGCCATCTCCACGGGCAGCCTGTCCCTGGACTGGGCCCTGGGCGCGGGCGGACTGCCCCGCGGACGGGTGACCGAGTGCTACGGGCCCGAGAGCTCGGGCAAGACGACCCTGGCCCTGCACGTGGTGGCGAGCACCCAGCGCGAGGGCGGCACCGCCGCGTTCATCGACGCCGAGCACGCGCTCGACCCGGGGTACGCGCGCCGGCTGGGCGTGGACCTGGACCGCCTGCTCGTAAGCCAGCCCGACTGCGGCGAGCAGGCCCTGGAGATCGCGGAGCTGTTGGTGCGCTCGGGCGCGGTGGACGTGGTGGTGGTCGACTCCGTGGCCGCCCTCACGCCGAAGAGCGAGATCGACGGCGAGATGGGCGACCAGCACGTGGGCCTGCAGGCGCGGCTCATGAGCCAGGCCATGCGCAAGCTCTCGGGCGCGGTGAAGAAGACGAACGCCTGCGTCATCTTCATCAACCAGATCCGTATGAAGATCGGCGTCATGTTCGGCAGCCCGGAGACCACGCCCGGCGGGCGGGCGCTCAAGTTCTACGCCTCGGTGCGCCTGGACGTGCGCCGCATCGGGTCGGTCAAGCGCGGCGACGAGACGATCGGCAGCCAGGTGCGGGTCAAGGTCGTCAAGAACAAGGTCGCCCCGCCCTTCCGCCTGGCCGGGTTCGACCTGCTTTTCGACCGGGGCATCCACTACGAGGCCGACCTCCTGGACCTGGCCGTGCAGCACAAGCTGGTGGACAAGGCCGGCACCTGGCTCAGCTACGGGGACACCCGCCTGGGCCAGGGCCGCGACCGGGCCTGCGAGTTCCTGCGCGACAACCCGGACCTGCGCGCCGAGCTCGACGAAAAGGTGCGCGCGATCCTGTTCCCGCCGGCCGACGAGGCGGCGGACGAAGAGACAAGCGACCAGGCGGCCAAGGTCGCCTAGTCGCGGCCCCTCCCCGCGCCCTCGCGCTTCGGCGCAGGGCGCGACCCCCCGAGCGCGCGGCGGGCCCTGCGTCCCCCCGCGGGGCCCGCCCAGCGCCCCTGTGCGCAGGGGCGCAGAATCCCTTGCCATATATGCGAACGGACCCTAAGATGGGGCCGCGGCCACAGCCTTCCCGGCGCACTTGCGCCGCAGAGGCCGCGCGCGGAGGGGACCATGTCCGAGCCGCACGTTCCGGACCCCGACGAACCGCTGGCCGAATGCGAGGCCCGGCTGGGGTACGCCTTCCGCGACCGGGGCCTGCTCGAACAGGCCCTCACGCACGCCTCGTCCGCGTCGGAGAAGCAGCGCAGCAACGAACGGCTCGAGTTCCTCGGCGACGCGGTGCTGGGCTTGCTCGTGTCCGAACACCTGTACGAGGCCTATCCGGCCGAGGCGGAGGGGATGCTGACCGAATACAAGAGCGCGGTGGTCCGCCGCGAGACCCTGGCGCGCGCGGCGCGCGACCTGGGGCTGGGCGACTACCTGCGCGCGGGCCGGGGCGTGGCCGACCAGGGCGCGGTGCCCGACTCGGTGCTCGCGAACACCCTGGAGGCGGTCCTCGCGGCGGTGTACCTGGACGGCGGACCGGAACCGGCCCGGGGCTTCGTGGACCGGGCGCTGTCCGGGCACGTGGCCGAGGCCGCGGCCAACGACGGCGCCACGAACCACAAGTCCGTGCTCCAGGAGGCGCTCCAGCGCGCGGGCCGGCCGCCGCCCGTGTACCGGGTCGTGGACGAACAGGGACCGGCCCACCGCAAGGAGTTCCGCGTGGAGGCGGTGCTCGACGGGCACACCTGCGGGGTGGGGCGGGGCGCGAGCAAGAAAGAGGCCGAGCAGGCCGCCGCGCGCGAGGCGCTGGCCGGTCTGACCGAGCTGCAGGACGGGGACGCATCGGACGAGGACTAGCGCGCGGGCCGGCAGTACGCACGGCCCGCCGCCCGACAAGGAGAACGCCATGGCACGTCAGGTACGGATCGGGATCGTCGGACTCGGATTCATGGGCAGGACGCACTTCGACATCTATGCGGGTCTGAAGAACGCCAAGGTTGTGGCCATCTCGGACATCGACCGCAAGAAACGAGCGGGCGACTGGTCCGGAATCCAGGGCAACATCGGCGGGCCGGGCTCCGGGCCGGACCTCAGAAACGTGACCATGTACGAACGCGCCGAGGACCTGATCGCCGACCCGGAGGTCGAGGTCGTGGACATCACCCTGCCCACGTACCTGCACGCCCGATACGCCATGAAGGCGCTGAAGGCGGGCAAGCCCACCTTCTGCGAGAAGCCCATGGCCCGCACCAGTGCGGAGGCCAAGAAGATGGTCGACGCGGTGCGCAAGGCGCGCGTGCCCCTGTGCCTGGGGCACTGCGTGCGGTTCTGGCCCGAGTACGCCAAGGCCAAGGAGATCGTGGACAGCGGCCGGCACGGCAAGGTGCTCCAGGCCACCTTTGTCCGGCTCTCGCCCCTGCCGACCTATGCCTGGGATCGGTGGCTAACCGACGACCGGCGAAGCGGCGGCGCGGCCGTGGACCTGCACATTCACGACGCGGACTTCGTGCAGTACCTGTTCGGCAAGCCCACCGCGGTCAGCGCCGGCGCCGTGGGGTTGTCCCCGAACATGCCCTATGACCACGTGGTGGCCACCTACCATTACGCGCGGCGCAAGAACCTCCTCGTGGCCGCGGAGGGCGGATGGATGTACCCGGGCACGTTCCCGTTCAACATGAACTTCCGCATCCACATGGAAAAGGCCACGCTCGTGTTCGACATGGCCAAGCAGCCCACCTTCCAGGTGCACACCACCACCGGGCGCGTGCTCACCCCGAAGGTGGCCAAGGGGGACGGCTGGTCGCGGGAGCTGGCCTATTACGTGGGCTGCATCGCCAAGGGCCGCAAGCCCGAGATCGTCACGCCCCAGAGCTCGCTGTTGAGCCTGCGCATCGTGGAGGCGGAGCTCAAGAGCGCCAAGCAGGGCGGCAAGGCCGTCAAGATCTAGGCGGCGTCCGGCGCACACGTGCGATCGAACCCGCCAAGGAAGGAGGAGCCGACATGAAGGACTGTCCGAACAAGGAACGCAACGCCCAGGGGTGCCCGTGCACGTCCGAGTCCTGCGCGCGAAGGGGGGTCTGCTGCGAGTGCATCCAGCACCACGGCAGCCGGGGCCAGAAGCCCGCGTGCATGAAGTAACCCCCACGGGCGCGGCGGCGATGGGAAGGGGACCGGCATGAACATCCTCGTCTTTGTCCTGCTCTCGTTCGCGGTGCTCGGCGTGGGCGGATTCCTGTACTCGAGGTGGGTGGCCCGGCACATCGGGGAGACCGACGACCGCCCCACCCCGGCCACGACCAGGGAGGACGGGCGCGACTACGTGCCCACGCCCACGCCGGTGGTGTTCAGCCACCACTTCGCCTCCATCGCCGGGGCCGGGCCCATCATCGGGCCGATCCTGGCCCTGGCCTTCGGCTGGGGGCCGGTGTGGGCCTGGGTGCTGTTCGGGGCGCTCTTCTTCGGCGGGGTGCATGACTACCTGTCCATGCACGTGAGCGTGCGCGAGGGCGGCGAGAGCATCATCGCCGTGGCGCGGCGCACGCTGGGGAACTTCGCCTACGGGCTGATGATCTGCTTCACCATCGTGATGATCGTGCTGGTGACGGCCACGTTCCTGGGCGCCTCGGCCCGGGCGCTCACGAGCATGGTGCCGCTGGCGAGCCTGGGGCTGGAGCCCGACCAGACCCTGCTGCGCACCGCGACCGGCGCGGACGGCACGCGCATGGGCATCGTGGGCGGGATCGCGTCCACGTCCGTGATCGTAATTACTGCGTGCGCGCCGCTGATCGGCTGGCTCTACATCCGGCGGAAGACCCCGGTGTGGATCTGCTCCCTGCTGGCGGTGGCCATCTGCGCGGTCGGGGTGGCGATCGGGTTCCACTGGCCCGTGAGCCTCAGCGGCCACGCCTGGATGCTGTGCCTGGCCGGCTACTGCCTGGTCGCCTCGTGGCTGCCGGTGTGGATGGTGCTCCAGGCGCGGGACTTCATCAACGTGCACATCCTGTACATCGGCCTGGGCGGCTTGGTGGTCCTCCTGGCCGTGCTGGGCATGCAGGGCGCGCAGCTCCAGCTCGCGCCGCTCGTGGCCGCGCCCGAGCGGGGCCCGGGCCCGTTGTGGCCGGCCCTGTTCGTGACCGTGGCCTGCGGCGCGATCAGCGGGTTCCACAGCCTGTGCGCGAGCGGGACCGCCAGCAAGCAGGCGCGCGTGGAGTCGGCCGCGCGGCGGGTGGGGTACTTCGGCATGATCCTGGAGGCGTGCCTGGCCGTGGCCGTGATCGCGGTCATCGGCGCGGCGTTCACGCACCAGGGGTACCTGGCGCGCCTGTTCCCGGCCGAGGGCGCGGGCAACCCCATCGCCGCGTTCGGCTTGGCCGTGGGCACGGTGGGCGCGCGCGCCACCGGGGGGCTGCTGCCCGTGGCCATCGGCACGGTGCTGGGGATGCTCCTGATCGAAGGGTTCATCGTCACCACGCTCGACACCGCGGTGCGGCTCAACCGCTATCTGTTCGAGGAGCTGTGGCGGGCGCTGTGGACCGCGCCGCCGCAGGCGCTATTGCGGCCGACCGTGAACAGCGCGCTGGCCATCGGCCTGATGCTGCTCATCGGGTGGAACAACAGCGCCGCGGCCATCTGGGCGGTGTTCGGCAGCGCGAACCAGCTGCTCGCGGCGCTGGCGCTCTTGTTGTTCGCCGCGTGGCTCGCGCGCCGGGGCGTGGGGGTCAAGTTCCTGGTGGTGCCGGTGGTGTTCATGTTCGCCACGACGCTCGCCATGCTGGGGTGGCTGCTGGTCACCCAGTACTGGCCGCAAGGCAAGTGGCCGCTGGTGGTGAGCGACCTGTTGCTCCTCGGGCTCGCCGGGGCCGTGCTCGTGCACACCGCGGTCCACTGGCGCGACCACTTCGGCCGGCCCACGCCCGCGGCGGGCGGGGCAGCGGGAGACTCGGGAGACTGATCCGCGGCGCGGCGCCCCCGGGCCCCGTCGTGTACGCTGAAAAGACGAGAGGAGGGAGGCGATGGCCGAGCCCATCCGCGTGACCGTGTGGAACGAGTTCCGCCACGAGCGGGAAAAGGACGCCGTGCGCAAGGTCTACCCCCAGGGCATCCACGTCGCGGTGGCCGAGGCGCTGCACGAGGCCGGGTGCGAGACGCGCACCGCCACCCTGGACGAGCCCGAGCACGGCCTGCCCGAGTCCGTGCTCGACCACACTGACGTGCTCACCTGGTGGGGGCACAAGGCGCACCACGAGGTCTCCGACGAGGTGGTCGAGCGCGTGCACCGCCGCGTGCTCGACGGTATGGGCCTGGTGGTGCTCCACTCCGGGCACAACAGTAAGGTGTTCCGCGCGCTCATGGGCACGACCTGCTCGCTGCGCTGGCGCGAGGCGGGCGAGCGCGAGCGGGTGTGGGTCGTGGAGCGCACGCATCCGATCGCCGAGGGCGTGGACCCCTACTTCGAGCTCGCACACGAGGAGATGTACGGCGAGCGCTTCGACATCCCCGCGCCCGACGCGCTCGTGTTCCTGGGCTGGTTCCAGGGCGGCGACGTGTTCCGAAGCGGATGCTGCTTCTTCCGGGGGCAGGGACGGGTCTTCTACTTCCAGCCCGGGCACGAGACCTACCCAACCTATCACGACCCGGTGGTCCGCCGGATCCTCGCGAACGCGGTGCGCTGGGCGCACACCGGGGTGCGCATCGAACAGCACGGCTGCCCCAAGTGCGATCCCCTGGAGCCCCTGCCCGAGGTCGAGGGCGAGCGCGTGGGGTAGAGGCCGCGCTCCTGCGCCTCAGCGGCAGTGGGCCAAGAGCTCCTCGGTGAACGCGCCCCGCGCGTCCGCCTCGGGCAGGCGCACGGTCACGAACACCTCGGCAGCCTGGCAGTTCGTGGCCGCGCCCCAGGCCAGGGCGCGCAGCCGGTTCGGGTAGTCGGGCCGGTAGGGGTTCGGGCACTGGCACTTGTGCAGGGCCCCCAGGTCGATCTTGGCCGGCAAGTACCCGGAGATGTCGATGTGCGTCGTCCACTTCAGGTGATGCGCGCCCGCCTGGGTCTGTCCGCTGCGCCAGTACAAGAGGCCGCCTTCGTACCCCTGTTCGACCGCGTGCCAATAGGCCTTGGTCACGAGCAGGCACACGCCCACGTGCTCCAGGTCCTTTTGCACCGGGCCGTGGGCGAGCACGCACTCCGCGTCGCGCTCGCGCATGAGGTTCGCGAGGCGCGCGACCGCGTCCGGGTCTTCGTGCGCGGTGAGGATTGTGTGCACGCCTTCGGGTACGCCCTCCGGGCGGTCGCACCCGTAGCGCACCTCCGCCGCGCCGCCCTCGGGCCGGTTCCAGTGGCGCTGGGGGTGGTCCAGGTGCACGGGCTCGGTGCCCAGGGCCCGCGCGCCGGCGGCGGCCTCGGCCTTGCGCCGCTCCATCATGGGCAGGGGCGGTGGGCTCTGCGGCGGGTCCACGTGGCTCCATCGGCCGGACATGTTGTTCGTGGCCATGACGTAGGCCACCTCATACCCCGCGTCGCGGTACTTGAGAAGCGTGCCGCCGACATTGAACTCGATGTCGTCCGCGTGCGCGCCGACGGCCATGAGCACGGGTGCCATAGCTCTCTCCTTCTCTATCCCAGGGTCAGCGGGTATGGGCCAGGACCTCGAGCGCGAAGGGCGCGTACTGCTTCTGCCGCACGCACGGGCACGCGAGCACGTACCCCTCCGCGGCGCCGCACCCGGTCTCGCGGCCCAGGTCGAGCGCGCGCACCCGGTGCGGGTGGTCTTCGCGCAGGGGCCGGGGATTCTGGCACACGTGGTGGCCGGCCAGCCGCATCTTGCCGTCCAGGGTGTCGGTGCAGTCGATGAACGTGTCCCACCGGGCGTTGTACGCGCCCATGTGGGTGTGGCCCTGGAGCCAGTACAAGAGGCCGCCCTGGTAGCCCGCCTCGCGCGCCTCCCAAAAGGCCTTGGTCACCAGCACGCACGTGCCCGCGTGCTCCATGTCCTTCTGCACCGGGCCGTGGGTGAGCACGTACTCCGGGTCGCGCTCGAACAGGAGCGCCTTCACGCGCTCGCGCGCGGACGCGTCCTCGTGCGCGGTCAGGATCGTGGGCACGTCCTCGGCCACGCCCTCGGGCAGCCGCGCGCCGTACCGGACCGTGTGCAGCCGGCCGTCGGGGCCGTTGTAGTGGCGCTGGGGGTGGTCCAGGTGCACGGGCTCGGTCCCGAGCTCCGCCGCGGCGGCCGCGGCCTCCGCCTTGCGCCGCTCCATCATGGGCACGGGCCCGGGCCGCTCCATGGGCTCCACGTGGCTCCACGCCCCGGCCATGTTGTTCGTGGCCATGACGTAGACGACCTCGTATCCGCGCGCTCGGTACTTGAGGAGCGTCCCGCCCACGTTGTACTCGATGTCGTCCGCGTGCGCGCCCACGGCCATGAGCGTCTCGTTCACGAGCGTCCCTCCTGTGCGAATATCGGCCCGTTGGGCGAGTGAGCGGCCGTGCTACGAGCCCGGTGCCGCATGGTTCAGGGCCGTCTCCAGGAAACCATAGCGCACGGTGAGCTCGCGATCAAGCGACGGTCCCTGCACGTAGGTCTCGGCGAACAGGCGGCGGGTCTCTTCGCGCGCCGCGGCCACGCGTTCGAGGAGCGCCGGGCCCGCCTCGGCGAGCCGACCCCGCAGCGCCGCGCCCAGAAAGTCGACGAGAAGCGCGTGCACCTGCACACCCTCGATCCAATAGTCGAAATTGTGGGCGTTGCGCTGGGCCTTGGCCCGCATGGCCGCGAATGCGTCGCGCGCTTGCGCGTATTCCCGGCGCAGGTCCGTGAGGCGCGCGAGCGCCTGCTTCTGTCCGCCCAGTTCCTTGACGAGGCCCTCGGTCACGTGCGGCAGGAACTTCATGCCCTGTTCGGCCATGCGCTGCGCCCGCCCGGCCAGCGTGGTCGCGCGGCCTGCGGAGAGCCGCGCCTCGGCCTTGGCCAGGGCGTCGGGAAGCTCGGGCAGGGGAGCGCCGAAGAAGTCCTCGGCAAAGGCGCGCAGCGCGGCCTCGCGGTCCCACGGGTCGCGCGTGCGCACGGCGAGGCTCGCGGCAAAGGTCGCCGGGTGCGTGGTCTCGGGATGGCAGTGGCGCACGGACCAGCTCGTGACCAGGTGCCCGTCGCCGCGGGTCGTGCCGTGACGCGCCGCGCCGAAGGCGTTGGGCAGATGGACGCTGTGCTGGGGGATGCCCACCATGTCGCCCCCGGACCGGTTGGCCCCGGCGGTCAGGGTCTGGAAGCCGTGGTCCTTGAGCACGTCCGTGCAGTAGAACGGCCGAAAAGTCCCCGAGCGGTGCGTCTCCTCGTCCACGGCGTAGGGCTCCAGATGCTCGCGGAACTCGGGGCCCGCGTACCGGTCGTATTCCTCGCCCCAGGCGACGCGCACGTTGCGCGCCGCGCCCGTCTCTGGGTCGTGGCCGCCCCAGATGCGGGTCTGCTCCTGTCGGCCCACGCCCTCGGAGTACTCCCAGTGCACCATGGCCACGTCCTTGGGAACGTCCGAGAGGATCTGCGGATGGGAGAAGCAGATGTCGTGCCAGATCATGGGCCGCAGCCCTTTGCTGCGCACGAAGTCGAAGAGCGGCAGCATGTGCGATAGGTACAGCCGGCCCGGGCCCATGCGCTCGCTTATCGGGCGCACGCGTTCGCTCTTGCCCAGGTGCCAGGTCTCGTCGCCGCCGAGGTGGAAGAAGGTGCGCGGCGTGAACGTCTCGATGATCTCCGCGTACAGGTCGCACAAGAGCGTTCGGGACTGCTCGTTCGTGGCATCGACGTGCGTGGCGAGTTCCGGGGCCTCGCGCAGGTGGGCATAGGCCGGTTTGCCCACGACGCACTCCAGGTGCCCGAGGCTCTGCATGAGCGGGATGACGTCCACGCCCGCGGCCCGGCAGTCGCGGACCATGTCGCGCAACTCCTGCTTGGGCGGCGCGTCCGGATGCGCGAGGTCCGGGTGGCTCTCCCAGGGGAAGTGGTCCTCGATCTCGCACACGATCGTTTTGTAGCCCCAGGCCTGCACCAGGTGTGCTGTGCGCACCACGTAGTCCATGCGCCACTGGGCGCACTTCATGTCCGCGTGCACGGCAAGGATCTTGTCGCTCATGGGAAAGGTCCTCCCGGGTTCGGACAGCGGCGTGTGTGGCGCTGCGCCGCCCCGGCCCTGGCGTGCGGGGCCCGGCGGTCTTCTCCCGTACAGACGCCCGCTCGCGGCGGGGTCCGCTCAGTCCTTCGCGCTGCCCTTGCCCTTGGTCGCGTCCTTGGGCAGGGGCTTGGTGTTGCGGCACTTCGGATACTTCGTGCAGCCCAGGAACGGCCCGCGCCGGCTCTGGCGCACGACCATGGGCGCGCCGCACTGTTCGCAGGTGGCGGTCACCTCCGGCAGCTCGACCACGTTGCCCTGCTTGTCCAGGGGCTTGGTGTTCTTGCACTCCGGGTACCCGGTGCAGGCCAGGAACGGGCCCCGGCGGCCCATCTTCGGGACCATGGATTTGCCGCACAGCTCGCAGGTGCGCTCCACGTCCGGAAGCCGCACGACGTTGCCCTCCCGGTCCAGGGGCAGGGCCTTCTTGCACTCCGGGTACCGGCTGCACGACAGGAACGGCCCCCGCCGGCCCTGTTTGCGCACCATGGGCGCGCCGCATTCGGGGCAGGCGACCCCGGGCGCGGCCTCCGGCTCCTGGGCCGGGCCCTCCCCGTCCAGGGGGCGGGTGCCCTTGCAGTCCGGGAACCGGGTGCACGAGAGGAACGCGCCCTGGCGCGAGTAGCGGATGACCATGGGGCTTTGGCACAACGGGCAGGTCTCGCCGCCCGGGGCGGGACGGCCCTTGAGGCGCTCGATCTCCTGGTCGGCCTGCTCCAGGCGCCGGGCGAAGGGCTTGTAGTACTCGTCGACCGTGCGCACCCAGTCGCGGCGACCCTCCTCGATGTGGTCGAGGTCGGCCTCCATCTGCGCGGTGAACCGGTAGTCCATGATCGACGGGAACCCGCGCACCAACAGGTCGGTGACCGCCATGCCCAGCTCCGTGGCGTGGAAGTAGCGCCTGACCAGGTGTACGTATCCGCGGTCCTGGATCGTCTTCACGATGGGCGCGTAGGTGCTGGGACGGCCGATGCCCTGGCGCTCGAGCGCCTGGACGAGCGAGGCCTCGGAGTAGCGCGGCGGCGGCTTGGTCAGGTGCCGGGTGGGCGTGAGCTTGTGCAGGTCCAGCAGGTCGCCCTCGCCGATGTGCGGCAGAGCCTGGTCCTCGTCCTCGCCGCGGCGCCTGCGCGCAAAGGTCCATACCGCGGTGTACCCGTCGAAGACCACCTTGCGGCCCTTGGCCTCGAACAGGGCCTCGCCCGCGCGGATGCGCGCAGTGGTCACCAGGTGTCGGCTGGGCGCCATTTGGCTGGCCACGAACCGGCGCCAGATGAGGTCGTAGAGCTTGTACTGGTCCGCGGACAGGGACGACTTCACGCGTTCGGGCGTGTAGGTGACGTCGGTGGGCCGCACGGCCTCGTGGGCCTCCTGGGCGCCCTTCTTGGACGCGTAGTGCCTGGGCTTGTCGGGAAGGTACTCGGGGCTGAACCGGTCGGCGAGGTACGCGCGCACGCCCTGGATCGCCTCGGGCGCAACCCGGGGCGAGTCCGTGCGCATGTAGGTAATGAGCCCCACGGGCGCGCCCTCCACCTCTATGCCCTCGTAGAGCTGCTGGGCCAGGCGCATGGTGCGGCTCGTGCCGAACCGAAGCTGGGTGCTCGCGGCCTGCTGAAGCGTGCTCGTAATAAACGGAGGGCTCGGCTGCGCGGTGACGGGCTTCTCCTCCAGGTCCGCGACCCGGAACTCGGCCTCGCGCAGCGTGTCGATGAGAGCGTCCACGTCCGATTGCGCGCTCAGGCGCAGGCCGCACGGCCCGACGGCCTGGGAGAGGCATGCCTCCAGGGCCAGGCGGTTGCGCTCGATGCGCGCGGACGCGGGCGCGTCCTCGGGCGGGTCGGCCTGGCGCGCACAGAGCTCGGCCACGCGCGGCTCGTGCGCGCCGGGCGCCTGGGCCGGTGGCTCGGCCGCGGCCAGGGCGCGATTGAGGGCCTGGAGAAACGCGCTGCGGGCCTCACCGTCGGCTGGCGCATCCGCGCCGGACAGGCGCTCGCGCAGGTCCTCGGGCACCGCCTCGCGCAGGGCCCGGGCCGCGGGGTCCGCGCCCGCGAGCCAGTGTGCGAGCGCGGCCCAGTCGCGCACCTGCTTCGCGTCCAGGAGCGCGGAGGAGGCGAGCTCGCGGCCTTGCCACGAGACGAGCCGCGCCTCGAACCGGTTGGCCTCGTCCCGGGCCTCGGGCTCGGACAAGAGGGCGGTGAGGCGCCAGTATTCCTCGGGCTGGAAGGCCTGGATCTCGCGCTCGCGCTCGGCGACCATGCGCACGGCCACGGACTGCACCCGGCCGGCGGACAGGCCCTTGGCGACCTTTTTCCACAACAGGGGGCTCAGCTTGAAGCCCACGAGCCGGTCCAGTACGCGGCGGGCCTGCTGGGCGTTCACCAGGTTCATGTCGATCTCGCGCGGGTGGTCCAGGGCGCGGGTCACCTCGCGCTTGGTGATCGCGTTGAATGTGATGCGGCGGGTCTTGTCCTCGGGCAGGGACAGCGCCTCGGCCACGTGCCAGGCGATGGCCTCGCCCTCGCGGTCCGGGTCCGGGGCCAGATACACCGCCTGCGCGGACTCGGCCGCCGAGCGCAGCCGGGACAGGGTCTTCTCGCGGCCCTTGATGGGCTGGTACTCGGGCTTGTATCCGTGCTCCACGTCGATGCCCAGGCCCGCGCGGCCCCGGCCCCGGGTGGGCAGGTCGCGCACATGGCCCATGCTGGCCTCGATGCGAAAGCCCGGGCCCAGGAACTTCTTGATCGTGCGGGCCTTGGCCGGGCTCTCCACGATGACCACGTTCGAATCGGTGCGGCTGCGTCCCCGGCGGCGCGCGCCGGAGCCGGCGGTCTTCTTGCCCATGGTTGTGCACATCTCCTCTGGTTGCAGGCGCTTGCGCCCCGCACAGGGCAGCGGACCATAGCAGAGGCGCCCCGAGCCGGTCAAGCGAAAAGCCTTGCGCCGGTGTGCGCCCATTTTTCTGTCCCGCGCAGGGACTTTTCCCTTGCGGGGCTGCGTATCTCGTGTAGCATACGGTCTTTGCGTGAGTGCGCCCCGGGCGCCTCGCGCCCAAGCGACCTCGCCGCGGTGCTCACCCCCCTTTTGCGCGCGGCGCGCGACGGGGACGGGGACGTATGCGCCGCGGAACCGGCATGGAGCTGCGCGCAGAGTACGCGAAGGAGACCCCTGTTGGCCAAGCACACCCCCCAGGACGTGCGCAACCTCGCCTTGTGCGGACAGATGGGCGCGGGCAAGACCATGCTCGCCGAGGCCATGCTGCACAAGGCCGGCGAGATCAACCGGCTCGGGTCCGTGGCCGACGGGACCACGGTCAGCGACTACGACCCGGAGGAGAAGAAGCACCAGTACTCGATCAACACCGCGCTCGTGCACTGCACGCACGCGGGCAAGCTCTTCAACGTGCTCGACGCACCGGGGGGCGTGGACTTTTTCGGCAGCCAGGTGAGCGCCATCGCGGGCGCGGACGTGGCCGTGCTGTGCGTGAACGCGGCCAAGGGCGTGGAGGTCATCACGCGCAAGGCCTGGGACCTGGCCGGAGAGCTCCACCGGCCCCGCATGGTGGCCATCACCCGCATGGACTCGGAGAACGTGTCCTTCTCCGAGGCGCTCGGGTCCGTGCAAAAGGCCCTGGGCAAGCAGTGCCTGCCGTTCGTGCTCCCGCAGGGCGAGGGCACGGACTTTCGCGGCGTGGCCGACGTGTTCGCCGACAAGGTCCCGGACGAGCTCGCCGACCAGGCGGAGTCGCTTCGCAGCGAGATCACCGAGTGCGTGGTCGAGAGCGACGACGCGCTCATGGAGAAGTACCTCGAACAGGGCGAGATCAGCCGCGACGAATTCTACGCGGCGCTGACCCCGGCCGTGCTACAGGGCACGGTGGTGCCCGTGTTCGTCCTGGCCGCGGAGAAGGACCTGGGCGTGGCCGAGTTCATGGACGGGGTGGCCGCGTGCGCGCCCAGTCCCGTGCACATGCGCGTGACCGCGCGCAAGGGCGCGGGCGAAGAGGCCGAGGAGGTGACGGTGGACTCTTCCGTGGACGGGCCCCTGCTCGCGCAGGTCTTCAAGACCGTGAGCGACCCGCACGTGGGCAAGCTCTGCTTCGTGCGCATTTGGAGCGGCGCCCTGGAGAGCAAGGGCACCTTCGAACTCGCCTCGTCCGGGGACACGGACAAGGTGGCCCAGCTCTACCGCCATCAGGGCGAGAAGCACGAGGAGGTTCCCGCCGGCGCTTGCGGGGACATCGTCACCGTGGGCAAGGTGGAGGCCCTGGGAACGGGCGAGACCCTGCGCGCCCCGGGCAGCGACCTGGTGCTGCCTTCGCCGCCCTTCCCCAAGCCCATGGTGGGCCTGGCCGTCATCCCCAAGTCGCGCGGCGACGAGCAGAAGATCAGCACCGCGCTCCACCGCTTGTGCGACGAGGACCCGTCCATCGAGGCCGCGCGCGACCCCCAGACCCACGAGCTCGTGGTCCGGGGCATGGGCCAGCTCCACCTGGAGGTGATGCTCAACCGCCTGAAGGACCGATTCAACGTGGAGGTGACCACCAAGCCGCCGAAGATCCCGTATCAGGAGACCGTGACCGCCAAGGCGGAGGCCCACTACCGCCACAAGAAGCAGACCGGCGGCGCGGGCCAGTTCGCCGAGGTCTTTCTGCGAGTGTGGCCCACCGAGCGGGGCGAGGGGTTCCAGTTCGTGGACAGCATCGTGGGCGGGGCGATCAGCCAACAGTTCGTGGGCTCCACCGAGAAGGGCGTGCGCCAGGCCCTGGACAAGGGGCCGCTGGCCGGGTTCCCGGTCGTGGACGTGGCCGTGGAGGTCTACGACGGCAAGGAGCACCCGGTCGACTCCAAGGACATCGCGTTCCAGACCGCGGGCCGCAACGCGTTCTACGAGGCCATGCGCCAGGCCAAGCCCGTGATGCTCGAGCCCATCGTGAACATCGAGATCGTGTTCCCGCCCGCGTACACCGGGGACATCAACAGCGACATCTCCAGCCGGCGGGGCCGGCCCACGGGCATGGAGATGGTCGGCGACGTGCAAACCCTGCGCGCCGAGGTGCCTCTCGCGGAGGTCGCGGACTACGGTTCGACCCTGAAGGCCATCACCCAGGGCGAGGGGTTCTTCAGCATGGAGCTCTCGCACTACGAGCCCGTGCCTTCGAACGTGGCCCAGACCGTGATCGCCCGGCTCAAGGCCGAGGCCGAACAGGAGTAGCGCGCCTTCGGGCGACAAGGAGACGACCCATGAAAGAGAAGATCCACCCCAAGTACCAGGAGACGACCATCACCTGCGGATGCGGGGAGGTGATCCATACCCGCAGCACGGGCAAGGACATGAACATCGAGATTTGCAGCAAGTGCCACCCGTTCTACAGCGGCAAGGCCAAGCTCGTGGACACGGCCGGCCGGATCGAGAAGTTCCAGAAGCGCTACGGCATCCGCCAGGGCGAGAGCTCGCTTCGCCGGCGCGGCGAGCAGGCCGGCAAGGGCAAGGGCAAGGCCCCGGCCCTTGAGGCGGGCGAGGCCCAGGAAGCCCAACAGGCCCCCGACCAGCCCGCGCAGACACAGGCCCAGGCCGCGCAGCCGTCCGAGGAGGCCGCGTCGCCCGCGCCTGCCCGGGGCGAGGACGAGACCCCGGCCCAGGGGTAGCAATCGCACGCGCCGCGCGCTTCGGGGACGGGCTGGGGCCCGTCCCCGCTGCGTTTCGGGCGAGAGCGAAGAGGACGAGAGACCGAGACCATGCTGGACGAACGCCTGCGTGAGCGCCTCGAAGCCCTGCGCGCCCGGTACGAGGACCTGGAGGCCAAGATCGCCGATCCCGCGGTGATCAGCACGGACCCCCAGTACGCGGACTACCTGCGCGAGCACGGGACCCTGGGCAAGGAGCTCGCGCCGTACCTGCGGCTGCGCGCCCTGGAGCGAGAGCGCGCCGAGCACGAGGAGGCGCGCGCCGACCCGGAGCTCAAGGACCTGGCCGAGCAGGAGCTCGCGCGCCTGGCCGACGAGATCGCGGCCGCACAGCGCGGCGTGACCGAGGCCCTGGCCGCGGACCGCAAGGACGCGGGCAAGAACGTGATCCTGGAGATCCGCGCGGGCACGGGCGGCGAGGAGGCGGCCCTGTTCGTGGCCGACCTCGTGCGCATGTACCGCCACTACGCCGAGAGGCGCGGCTGGACCGTGGAGGTGGTGTCGGCCAACCCGTCCGAGGCGGGCGGGTTCAAGGAGATCATCCTGGGCATCCAGGGCCAGGGCGTGTACGAACAGCTGCGCCACGAGGGCGGCGGCCACCGGGTCCAGCGCGTGCCCGTGACCGAAAGCCAGGGCCGCATCCACACGAGCGCGGCCACCGTGGCGGTGCTGCCCGAGGCCGAGCCGTACGAGGTGGAGCTCAAGCCGGACGAGCTGCACATCGAGGTGTGTCGCAGCCAGGGCCCGGGCGGGCAGAGCGTGAACACCACCGACAGCGCGGTGCGCATCGTGCACCTGCCCACGGGCATCACCGTGTTCATGCAGGACGAGAAGAGCCAGCACAAGAACAAGGCCAAGGCCCTGCGCATCGTGCGCAGCCGCGTCTACGACCGGGTCAAGGCCGAGCGGGACGCCGAGCGCGCCGAGGCGCGCCGCGCCCAGGCCGGGTCCGGCGACCGGTCCCAGCGCGTGCGCACGTACAACTTCCCGCAGAACCGGGTCACCGACCATCGGCTGGGCCGCAACTTCACCCTGGACCGGGTCATGGACGGCGGACTGGACGATCTGGCCGACGAGCTGGTCACCTGGGGGCGCCAGCAGGCGCTCACGGGCTCATGAGCGCGCGCCCGCCGGGCGGAGGGCCGTGGACGGTCCTGCCGCTCCTGAAGACCGCGGCCGAGTATCTGGCGGGAAAGGGCGTGCCCAGCGCGCGGCTGGACGCGGAGCTCTTGCTCGCCCGGGCGCTGGGGTGTTCGCGCATCGAGCTCTACACCGCCTCGGACCGGCCGGTCGACGAGCCGGCGCGCGCCAAGCTGCGCGAGCTCGTGCGCCGGCGCGCCGAGCGCGAGCCCGTGGCCTACATCCTGGGCGGGAAGGAGTTCTACGGCCGCGCCTTTCAAGTCAGTCCGGCGGTGCTCGTGCCCCGGCCGGAGACCGAGCTCCTGGTGGCCGAGGCCCTGGCCTGGGCGCGGGCGCGCGAGCGCGAAGCGCTCAGCATTCTGGACCTCGGAACCGGCAGCGGCTGCCTGGCCGTGACCCTGGCCTGCGAACTGCCGGGCGCGCGGGTCACGGCCACGGACGCGAGCGAGGATGCGCTGCACGTCGCCGCACGGAACGTGGCCCGGTACGAGCTGACCGGCCGCGTGGACCTGCGCGCGGGTGCGGGCTTCGAGCCCGTGGCCGGCGACCGGTTCGACCTGGTGGTATGCAACCCGCCGTACGTGCCCGAGCACGACGCGGTCGACCCCGAGGTGCGCCACGAGCCGCCCGAGGCCGTGTTCGCGGGCGCGGACGGGCTGGACGCGTACCGGGCGCTCGCCCCGGGGCTGGCCGATGCGCTCGAGGCGCGGGGCCTGGCGCTCTTCGAGCTGGGCGCGGGGCAGGCCGGCGCGGTGTGCGAACTCCTGCGCGCAGCCGGGTTCGCGCACGTGGACACCCGGCCCGACCCCGCGGGCCACGAGCGCGTGCTGCGCGTCTGTCGCGAGCCTTTGCCCGGCCGAGAGGCGGGCGGCGAGATCCGCTACGAGATGGAGCCCTTGGCCGCGGGCCGGGACGTGTCCGAGCGCGCGCCCCGGGAGCGCCGGCCGGAACCGGACAGGGAGGCCGCCCGCCGCGCGGCCCTGGAGGCCCAGCTCGACGCCTGGGCCGAGGGCGGGGACGAGCCGCCGCCGGGCATGCGCGACGAGGACGAAGACGGCGAGATTTGACACGACCGCGTGCGCGCCGATATGTTGAGGGGCTGCACGCGGACGCAGTGGAACCGGAGTGAGGCATGTTCGAGTCCATCACCGAGAGCCTGTCGCGCGCCTTTGACCGGATCCGCGGCAAGGGGCGGCTGACCGAGGCCAACATCCAGGAGGCCCTGCGCGAGGTGCGCATCGCGCTCCTCGAGGCCGACGTCAACCACCGGGTCGTGCGCGAGTTCGTCCAGTCCGTGCGCGACAAGGCGGTCGGCGAAGAGGTCGTGCGCTCGGTGCGCCCGGGCGAGATGGTCGTCAAGATCGTGCACGACGAGCTCGTGCGCCTGCTGGGCGGCGAGCATGCGAGCCTGAACCTGGACGGCGCGCCGCCGAACGTGGTGGTGCTCTGCGGACTCCAGGGCTCGGGCAAGACCACCACCGCGGGCAAGCTGGCCGTGCGGCTCCAGGCGCAGAACCGCAGGCCCCTGCTCGTGGCCGCGGACGTGCAACGACCCGCGGCCGTGGAGCAGCTGCAGGTCCTGGGCCGCGAGGTGGACGCGCCCGTGTACGCCGAAAAGAACGGCGACCCGGTCACGATCTGCCGCCGCGCCCTGGAGGTCGCCGACCTGCACGGCGCGGACACCGTGCTCCTGGACACGGCCGGCCGCCTGCACGTGGACGAAGCCTTGATGGAGGAGCTTCAGGAGGTGGTGCGCACCACCGACCCCGCGGAGGTGCTGCTCGTCCTGGACGCGATGACCGGCCAGGACGCGGTGCAGTCGGCCGAGACCTTCCAGAGCCGCCTGCCCCTCACGGGCGCCGTGCTCACTAAGATGGAGGGCGACGCGCGCGGCGGGGCGGCCCTGAGCCTGCGCGCGGTTACGGGCGTGCCGATCAAGTTCGTGGGCGTGGGCGAGCGGCTGGATGCGCTGGAGGAGTTCCACCCCGAGCGCATGGCCGGCCGCATCCTGGGCATGGGCGACGTCGTGAGCCTGGTGGAGAAGGCCCAGGCCGGGGTGGACGAGGAAGAGCAGGAACGTCTCCAGGAACGGCTCCTCAAGGACGGGTTCACCCTGGAGGACTTTCAGAAACAGCTTGCACAACTGCGGCAAATGGGTCCAATAAAGGATCTTTTGGGGATGATCCCCGGGCTGGGCGGCGGCCTGCGCGACGTGGACCTGGAGGAATCGGACCTCAAGCGCGTGGAGGCGGTCATCCAGAGCATGACCCCGCAGGAGCGCACCGAGCCGGAGATCATCGACTTTTCGCGCCGCGAACGCATCGCCCGGGGCGCCGGGAGCGAGCCCGCGGACGTGAGCCGGTTGCTGAAGCAATTCCGCAACATGCGGAAGATGATGGGACGCATGCGCAAGCGCGGGCTGCTGGGCAGCCTGACGGGCGGGGGCGCGCCTCCCGCAGAGGCCCTGGCCGGGGCGGGCCCGGCCGCGCCCTGGTCCCGGGGCAGCACCAAGGCCCAGCAGCGCGGCGACAAGAAAGCCAGGCGCAAGAAGGAGCGGCGGCGCAGGAAAAGGAGGCGGTAAGTGGCTGTACGCATTCGGCTCAGGCGTGCCGGCAGGCGGCACCTGCCCTACTACCACATCGGTGTGTTCGACGTGCGCCAGCGCCGAGAGGCCGAGGAGGTCGAGCGCCTGGGCACCTACGATCCCACGAACAAGGACGAGGCCAAGCAGGTCGTCGTCGATACCGACCGGGCCGCGTATTGGCTGGGCGTGGGCGCGCAGCCCTCACAGACCGTGGCCGCCCTCCTGCGCCGGGCCGGGGCGAAGGTCCCCGAGCCGAAGCCCGCCTCCGCGCGGCGCGAACGCCCGCGCAAGGAGCGCGGCGCGCGCAGCGTGAAGGAGCGCACCAAGAAGCGCACCGCGAACTCCAAGGCCCGCAAGGAGAGGAAGAAGGCCGAGGCCTGAGACGCGGGCCCGGGGGCCGGACGATGCGCATCGACTTCGTGAGCATCTTCCCCGAGGCGTTCGCTCCCGTGCTGGCCGTGGGCATTCCGCGTATCGCGCAGGAGAAGGGCGCGGCGTCGTTCCACGCCCACGACCTGCGCGACTGGTCCGCGGACAAGCACCGCAAGGTGGACGACCGCCCCTTCGGCGGCGGGCCGGGCATGGTAATGCGGCCCGGCCCGGTGGTCGACGCGGTGGAGACCGTGCAGGCCATGGACCGCGTCCCGGGCCGCGTGCTCGTGCTCACGGCCCAGGGCCGGCCCTTCGACCAGGCCTGGGCGCGCGAGCTCTCGCGCGAGGCGCGGCTCGTGCTGGTATGCGGCCGGTACGAGGGGTTCGACGCGCGCATCTTCTCGGTGCTGGAGGCCGAGGAGCTGTGCGTCGGCGATTACGTGCTAAGCGGCGGCGAGGTCGCCGCCCTGGCCGTGGCCGATGCGGTGGTGCGGCTGCTGCCCGGGGTGGTGGGAAGCCCGGAGAGCCTGACCGAAGAGTCGTTCGAAGGAGACGTGCTCGACTGTCCGCACTATACGCAGCCGGCGGTCTGGCGCGGCCTGGAGGTGCCCGAGGTGCTGCGAAGCGGCGACCACGCTGCCATCCGCGCCTGGCGGCGCCGAGCGGCCCTGGCGCGCACGCGCGCGCGCCGGCCGGACCTGCTGCGCGGCGGCGGCCCAGACGAGGCCGGCGACCCGGCGACCTAGACCGAGACCGCGGGCGCGGCCCGCAAGATCCGGAGGAGACGCACATGGACCCCATCGTGGAAGAGGTCAACCGAAAGCATCAGAAGCAGGACGTCCCGCCGTTCGAGGTCGGGGACACCGTGGACGTGCACGTGCGCATCGTGGAGGGCGAGAAGGAGCGCGTCCAGGTCTTCCGCGGCACGGTGATCGGCCGGCGCGGCCGAGGGATAAACGAGTACTTCACCGTGCGGCACCTGTTCGCGGGCGAGGGCGTGGAGCGCATGTTCCCGGTCCACAGCCCGCGGATCGAGAAGATCGTCGTCCGCCGCCGGGGCCGGGCGCGCCGGGCCAAGCTCTACTACCTGCGCGACCGGGTGGGCCGGGCCGCGACCCTGCGCGAGGACAACCGCAAGCGCCGCCAGCCGCCCGCCGCGGAAACGGACACCCGGAAGAAGGCCACCAAGAAGGCCCGCCGCAAGGCCAAGCGCGCGAGCAAAACGTAGCCCGCTCGCCCCTACCCGGCCAGGGCCACGTGCGCGAAGACCTGCGCGTCGCGGACCATGTCCTGGACCCGGCACGACTCGTTGGGCCGGTGGGCGGTCATCTCCTGGGTCGCCCACACCGCCGCCGGAATCCCCGCCCGGCGCAGGAGCGCGGCGAACGTACCCCCGCCGATGCCCCGTGCGCGCGCCGTCGCGCCGTGCACGGCGGCCACGGCCGCGCGCAGCCGCTCGACCACGGGCGCGTCCTGCGGCGTGGCGGGCGCGGCGTCCGCGCGCAGTTCCGCGGCCACCTCGATGCGCACGTCGTGGTCCGCGGCCACCTCGTCGGCGAGCTCCCGGGCCGCGGCCAGCACGTCGTCGACCGCAATGTCGGGCAGAATCCGGCAGTCCACGTAGAACCGGTCCGAGCCCGGGATCGTGTTCACGTTGGGCACGTTCGCGTCGCGCTTGGTGGGCTCGAACGTGCTCGCGGGCGGGTCGAAGAGGGGGTCCGCGGCGCCGAACCGGTCGTACAGCTCGTCCAGGCGCGCGACCAGGTGCGCGCCCGCGCGCATGGCGTTGCGCCCGGCCGCAGGCGTGGAGGCATGGGCCTGTCGGCCCGTGACCTCGCAGCGCAGCCACAGCACGCTCTTCTCCGCGACCTCGATCTGGGTGCCGTCCGCGGTGCCCGCGTCGGGTACGATCACGAGGTCCTGGGGCCGGAACCGGCCGCCCGCCTCGCGCAGCACGTGGGCGAGCCCGTGCGCGCATCCGGTCTCCTCATCCGCGCAGAAGAGAAGCCCCATCGCGCACGCGGGCTCGACGCCCTCGGCCAGGAGCGTCCGCGCGGCGAACGCGGCGCTCGTGACGCCCTGCTGGTTGTCCTCCACGCCGCGGCCGACCAGGCGCCCGTCCTGTTCGTGCACGGTCCAGGGGTCGTGGTCCCACAGGCCCGGGTCGCCGGGCGGGACCACGTCCAGGTGCGTGACGATCCACAGCGTGCGCTCGGCCCGGCCGGGCACCGTGACGAGGAGGTTGGGCCGCTCGCCGTGCTTGGCCTCGGGGTCGGGGGAGGGAAAGGACTCGCAGGCCGGGAACCCGAAGCGGTCCAGGGCCTCGGCCAAGAAGTCCGCCTTGTCCCACTCGCCGTCGCCGCCGTTTTGCGGGGC
This sequence comes from uncultured Planctomycetales bacterium, assembly GCA_964577825.1. Lineage (GTDB taxonomy): Bacteria > Planctomycetota > SZUA-567 > SZUA-567 > JAFGNG01 > CAZOBJ01. Next base: position 3,551 of record CAZOBJ010000029.1, on the reverse strand, counting down.
GAGCGCGGGCCGGGCGGTGAGCTCGCGCTGGAGCGCGATCATCTCCGGGGCCCAGTCGTCCAGGCGCGCGCGCAGTCGAGCAAACTCTTGTGCAGCGCTCATGCTCGCCCCCCGGCTGCGCGTGTGCGGCCTTACAGCACAGCGGTCCCGGGGCGCAGCAGCTCTTCCTCGCCTTCGGGCAGCTCGTACAGCCCTTTTTCGAGGAAGAGCTCGACCACGTCGCCGTCCAGGCGCCCCTCGGCGGCCATCTCATGCAGGATGGCCGCGGCCTTGTCGTGCGGGATGGCCGGTTTGTAGGGCCGGTCGTGGGCGCGCAGGGCGTCGTACACGTCCGCGACCGCCAGCATCCGCCCCCCCAGACTGAGCTCCTCGCCTTGCAGTCCGCGCGGGTATCCGCGTCCGTCCACGGCCTCGTGGTGGCTGGCGGCCAACAGGGGCAGCCCCCGGATGTCCTCGGGCCAGGGAATCTGGTTGAGCACGGTGAAGGTCTTCTCCACGTGGCTCTCGATGATGCGGCGCTCCTCCGGGGTCAGGGTCCCCCTGGGCACGGACAGGTAGGCGTACTCGGTCTCGTCGATCCACCCCTCGTCCAGCAGCGCGCGCAGGCGTTCGCCCGCTTCGTCGGTGAGGAACCCGGCCCGGTTGAGCTCCGAGAGGAAGGCGATGCGCTCCTCGGCCTTCGCCCGGCGGTCAGCGTCCAGGCGCGCGCCGCCCTGCTCGCGGCGGCACGCGGCCAGCGACTCCTCGGCCGCGCGGCGGCCGATGCGCTCCTGCACGACGCGGATCCAGTTGACGGGCAGGCGCTCGGATTTCTGCAGCACGGCCTCGGGCACGCTCACCTTGCCGAAGTCATGCAAGAGCGCCGCCCATCGCAGTTCCTTGTATTGCGTGCGGGTGAACGTGACCTGCGCAAAGGGCGGCTCGGAGCTCTGATGCACCGAACGGGCGATCTGGAGCGTGTACGCCGTGACCCGGCGCGAGTGCCCGGCCGTCACGGGGTCCCGCTCGTCGATGGCCACGGCGATGGCCTGGACCACGTTCTCGAACAGGGTCTCGATGCGCCGGTACAGGGCCGCGTTCTCGATGTGCACCGAGATCTGCCGGGCGAGGTTCGTGAGGAACGACTCGTCTTCGTCCGTGAACACGGCGCCCTCGCCGCCGCGCTTGTTGAGCGCCTGGATGGCGCCGAGCACTTCGCCCTGGTGGTTGCGCATGGGCACGCACAGCACGCTGCGGGTGCGGTACCCGGTCTTCTTGTCCCACTGCCGGTCGAAGAAGTCGAGCGCATAGGCGTCCGGCACGTTGAGGGGCCGCCCCGTGGTGGCCACCCGCCCCGCGATGCCCGTGGACGCGGGCAGACGGATCTCGCTGATCTCCAGGCCCTCGCCCACCATGGTCCACAGCTCGTCCGTGTCTCGGTCGTACAGGAACAGGCTGGACCGGTCCGCGGACATGACCGCGCTCACCTTGGCGATCACCAGGGGCAGCAGGGCTTCGAGCTCGAGCTCGCGGCCGAGCTCCTCGATCGTGTCCACCGTGGTGCGCAGCCGGGCGTTCTCCGCGCGCAGGCGCTCGTTCTCGGCCTGGAGGTCGCGCACGCGCTCAGGCATCGTTGGGCCCTCCGCGCAGGGAGTCCGGGCCGCCGGCCGCCGCGCCGAACGCCTCGCGGACGAGCTCGGCCGCGCCGGGCACCGCCTCGACCGGCAGGGGCGGGCGGTAGCCGGGCAGGTCGCGCACGTACGGACAGTCCGCGGGGAACGCGTGCGCGCGGATGCCCTCTTCCACGGACAGGCACCGTGCGTTGACGCGGTGGCGATAGGCGTAGACCGTGCACAGGTTCGTGCGGGTGTCCAGGTACGGGCAGGGCACGGAGGTGACGACCACCTCGTCGCCGATGCGAAGCTTCTCGTAGCAGCACTTGCCGCACCGGCGGCACAGGTCCTCGCGGACCGCCGGCGGGTCGGATGACGGTTGCCGGGCCACGCAGCGCTCCCGCTCGTCTCGGTCGGGTAGGCTCCTTATCCGTGCGCGCTTGTACGACATAGACCGCGCAGTGTCAAGGGGCAGGCCCGAGTCCGGAAAGGCCTTGACAAGACCGCGGCCTGCGGTAAGGTGCGGACTCGCCGCGACTTTTCGCAACGACCCGGTACACCGACCGATACGGTCCCGTGTAAGGAGCGCGAGTATGGAACGCGTACACAATTTCAACCCCGGACCGGCCGCGTTGCCCCTGTCCGTACTGAAGGAGGTGCGCGAGGAGCTGCTCGACTACCAGGACACCGGCATGTCCATCCTGGAGACGAGCCACCGCAGCCCGGCCTTTGCCGCTGTGCTCGACTCGGCCCAGGCGCGCCTGCGCAGTCTGTTGAGCGTCCCCGAGAGCCACGCCGTCCTGTTCCTACAGGGCGGGGCGAGCCTCCAGTTCGCCATGGTCCCCATGAACCTGCTCGCCGACGGGACGGCCGACTACGTGGACACCGGGTCGTGGTCGACCAAGGCGATCAAGGAGGCCCAGCGGTTCGGCACCGTGCACCTGCCCTTCAGCGGCAAAGACGAGGGCTACACGCGCCTGCCCGGCCAGGACGGGCTCGCGTTCACGAACGGGGCGCGGTACGTGCACCTCACGAGCAACAACACGATCTACGGGACCCAGTTCCAGACCTTCCCGGCGCCCGAGGCGCCGCTCGTGGCGGACATGTCCTCGGACATCCTCAGCCGCCCGGTGCACGTGGCCGACTTCGGCCTCATCTACGCGGGCGCGCAGAAGAACCTCGGCCCCGCCGGAGTGACCGTGGTCCTGGTCGACCGCGAGCTTGTCAAGCCCGCGGCGGGACGCGCGCCCAGCATGCTCGACTACAACGTGCACATGGAGAAGGACAGCGCGTTCAACACCCCGCCCGTGTTCGCGATTTACGTGCTCGACAAGGTTTGCGCCTGGGTGGAGGCCCAGGGCGGGCTGTCGGCCCTGGCGCGCACGAACGACGACAAGGCCCGGGCCCTGTACCGGGCCATCGACGGCTCGGACGGGTTCTACCGGTCTCCGGTGGACGCGGGGAGCCGGTCGAAGATGAACGTGGTCTGGCGCCTGCCCTCCGAGGACCTGGAGGCGCGGTTCCTCAAGGAAGCGGGCGCCGCGGGCCTGGCGGGCCTGAAGGGGCACCGGTCCGTGGGCGGGCTGCGCGCGAGCGTGTACAACGCCGTAGGTCCCGAGGCGGTGGACGCGCTCGTCTCGTTCATGACCGAGTTCGCGCGGCGCAACGGTTGACCCGGCGATCGGACGCCGGCGCGGTCGCAAATCCGCCCGCCGTTGGAATTTCGTCCGGTTTTTTCGGGACTTTTCTACCTCGGCGAGTATACTGTGGAACTCTGCGCATCGGCCCGGGCCGGCGTGGCTATGGGGCCCTGTAGGCGTATGATGCCGTCGCGCAGGGCTTCAGGTGCGCGGCAGGAAGTGAAAAAAGAGGAAGAGCACAGAACAGAGAAGAGAGGAAGAAGAGGACCCAACCGATGGCCAAGGAGAAGTTTGAGCGCAAGAAGCCGCACATCAACGT
>CAZOBJ010000028.1:27490-32300 GCA_964577825.1 uncultured Planctomycetales bacterium | reverse complement strand
GCGCCCGCGGCGTTGAAGTAGCGCAGGCTCACGTGGCGCAGGTCCGTGGCGCGGCTCACCCCTTCGAGGATCTCCTCGCACTGGAGCTTGGTGTGCCCGTATACGGACAGGGGCCGGCGCGCGGCCTGCTCGCGCACGGGCAACCGGTCCGGGGCGCCGTACACCGCGCAGGTGGAGCTCTGCACGAACGCATGCACGCCCGCGTCCACGCACGCGCGCACAAGGAGCGCGGTGGCCGCGGTGTTGTTCGCGTAGTAGCGCTCGGGATGGGCCATGCTCTCGGCGACCTCGGTGTACGCGGCGAAGTGCATGACGCACGCGATCCGCTCGGTGCGCAACGTGGCGGCCACGAGCTCCGGGTCCGCCGCGCTGCCGGTCACGAGCCGCGCGCCGCGGCAGGCCCGGGCGTGGCCGCGCTCGAGGGTGTCGAGCACCACCACGCCGTGGCCCGCGTCCAGGAGCGCGCGCACCGCGTGGCTTCCCACGTACCCTGCCCCGCCGGTGACGAGCACGTTCATGCGGGTCTCCACGCCTGGCGCCGTGCGCACGGGCGCGGCGCTCGATTCGCCTGGACGGTTACGGGCCGCACGGGCTCAGCGCCCCTGCTTCCTGCGGGCGCGGGCCTGGCGCAAGGGATGCGCGCGCGCGGCAACCCGGGCCAGATCCGTGGTCTGAAACAGGTCGCCCAGGGTCTCGGCGCGGCGGATGCGGCGCAGCCCGCCCGACGCGGTCAGGAGCACCTCGGCGCTGCGCGGCCGGTTGTTGTAGTTGTGGCCCATGGCGTAGGCGTGCGCGCCCGCGTTGTGGATGGCCACCCGGTCGCCCACGCGCAAAGGTTCGAGCAGCCGGTCGCGGGCGAACTGGTCGCTGTTCTCGCACAACCGGCCGACCACGTTCTGCCGCTTGCGCCGTCCGCGGCCCCGGGCGTCCAACACGGTGACGTGGTGGTACGCGCCGTAGATGGCCGGCCGGGGCAGGTCGTTCATGCCCGCGTCCAGGCCCGCGAAGGTCTTGTGCGCGCGCTTGACGACAAGCACCGTGCCCACCAGCCACCCCGCGTCCGCGAGCACGTACCGGCCCGGCTCGGCCATGAGCATGGGCTCGCGCAGGCCCAGGCGCTTGCACCGGCGGTCCACGACCGCGCGCACCTCGCGCGCGACCCGGTCGATGTCAAGCGACGAGTCGTCGGGCCGGTACGGCACGCCGAACCCGCCGCCGAGGTTCAGGGTATCGATGTCCACGCCCGCGCGGCGCTTCACGTCCGCGACGATGTCGAGAAGCTGACGCATGAGCGCGGGGAAGTGACGCGGGTCGAGCACGTTGCTCGCGGTCATGGCGTGAATGCCGAACCGCTGCACGCCCATGCGCTTGGCGCGCCGGTAGGCGGCGGGCGCCTCGCGCGGCGGGACCCCGTACTTGGCGTCCGGGCCCGCGAGCACCAGGCTGTCGGCCGGACCGCGCGCGCGCACGCCCGGGTTCACGCGGAAGGACAGGAACTCGGGCACGCCGATGCGCCGCAGCATGGGCAGCATGCTCGCGTCGTCGAGGTTGAGGAGAAACTGGCACTCGCGCGCGAACCGCAGCTCCTCCTCGGGCGTGTAGTTGCCCGTGTACATGCCCCCGGCCCCGAGCTCGCGCGCCACCCAGGCCTCGGGCTGGCTGGAGGCGTCCGCGCCGAAGCCCTCGTCGAACACGATCTGCAGGAGCTCGGGGTTCGTGTTCGCCTTGACCGCAAAGAGCGGCATGAACCCCGGGAAGTGCCGGGCGAACGCGGTGCAGAACCGGCGGCAGTTCTCGCGCACCCGCCGCTCCTCGTACAGGAAGAACGGGGTGGGGAAGCGCTTCACTGCCTTGCGGATGTGTGCGGCGGGCAGGTACACGACCTGCGGGTTTGCGCGGGCCATGGGCGGGACCTACTCCTGCTTGCCGTAGACGTCGGCCGGGTCGAACACGCGCTCGCCGACCTCCTCGATCGTGCCGTCCGGGTTGCGGCGCTTGTAGAAGCACGAGTACATGCCCGTGTGGCAGGCCGCGCCGTTCTGCTTGACGCGCGCGAGCAGGGCGTCGTTGTCGCAGTCCGTGCGCAGTTCGCGCACCTCCTGCGTGTGTCCGCTCGTCTCGCCCTTGCACCACAGCTTCTGCCGGGAGCGGCTGTAGAAGGTGCACAGCCCGGTCTCCAGCGTCTGCTGGACGCTTTCCCGGTTCATGTAGGCGAGCATCAGCATCTGGCCCGTGGCCGCGTCCTGCACGATGCACGGGATCAGTCCCTTGGCGTCGAAGCGCAGGGAATCCAGGAACGAATCGGCCATCGCATTCTCCATGCCGTCCAAACAGAATGTCCAGTCCGTCATCGCCCGCGGACTGGACCGAACACCCCATCATACATCCGGCGCGCAGGCCGACAAGGAAAAACCCCTTGCGCTCGGACGCAGGCTCGGGCAAAAAAAGTTGACGCGCCGCGCGTCCGTGCGGTATGCGGTATGCAGAGCGGTCGTGAGGATGGGGGCTTGCAGAGCAAGGGGGACGGCTGCCGTGACCTCCGTTCCAGAGGATGTTCGGTACACGCGCGAGCACCTGTGGGTGCGCGTGGAGGACGGTGCGGCCCGGCTGGGCGTGACCGAGCACCTGGCCGACGAGATGGGCCGGGTGGTGGGCCTGGAGCTTCCCGAGGCGGGCCAGGACCTGGACGCGACCACGCAGCTCGCGGTGATCGCGGGCAGTAGCACGGGCGCGCTGGACGTGTTCGCGCCGCTGACCGGCACGGTGTCCGAGGTGAATGAGGAGCTCGCCGAGGACCCGGACCTGTTGGTCACCGACTGCTATGACGAGGGGTGGATCTGCGTGCTCACGGACCTGGATCCGGACGAGCTTACCGCGCTCTTGAGCCCCGAGGAGTACGAGGCCTTCCTGGCCGAGGCGGAGGAGTAGGCGGCAGCCCGGCGATGCGCCGGGGCCGGCCGGGCGGCGGGCGGGGCGCTTGCCCTTCCCAAGATCCGGATGGGTAGCTTGGTCCAGAGTCCGAGCAAGGGGGACGACATGAAGATTCTCATGCTCACCGACCTCGAGGGGGTCGGCGGCGTGTACAGCTTCCGGCAGTCCCGTGACGCGCACGGCAGCGCGATGAACCGCGCTGCGCTGCGCCATCAGATCGACGAGGTGAACGCCGCGGTGCGCGGCGCGTTCGCGGCCGGGGCCACCCAGGCGCTCGTCACGGGGCTCGGCGGGCACGGCGGGCCCGGCGACCTGGGCCGCGTGGACGAGCGCGCGGAGCTGTTGCTCGGCGGCGCGTCGTCGGCCGTTCTGCGCCGGATGTTCGAGGAGATCGGGTTCGACGCCGTGTTCCTGCTCGGGTTCCACGCCATGGCCAACACCCAGGGCGGGATTCTGAGCCACACCGGCAGCAGCAAGGGCATCTGGGGCGTGACCGTGAACGGCCGTCCCATGGGCGAGGCCATGCAGAACGCGATCCGCTACGGGGTCCTGGGCCTGCCGGTCGTGCTCGTCACGGGCGACGACCTCGTGTGCGGCGAGGTGGCCGAGTTCCTGGGCGACCAGCCTGTGTACGTAACGGTCAAGCGCGGCCTGGGCCGGGAAGTGGCGTGGCTGCCGAATCCCGCCGAGGCCTGCGAGCGGATCGAGGCCGGGGCGCGCGAGGCCATGGGCCGCATTGCGGATGCAAAGCCGTACCGGCCGGAGTTCCCGCTCAGGATCCGCACCCAGGCCTTGGACGCAGGTATCCTGGACCTGCGGCGCGGGCCCACGAACCGGCTCGACGCGGTGACCACCGAGCGCGTCGTGGACAAGCCTGAGGACATGTGGGGCTGAGCGGTCTCTAAGGTCTTCTATCCTATTGAAAATAAAGAGGATACGCGCAGAGCTGCCTGTTTGGCGACACAGCCGGCTTGTGCGATCCCCTCCTTGGGCCAGCGTCCGACAAGGCAGGGCAAGGAACGGGTATGGAGGGAATGCGCGAGCGGAACAGCTACAAAGCGTAGCAAAGTTCGGCACGATTTAGGCGGTAGGCGTAGCCTTATCGGGCGGATGTATGTGCGGATGTATATAGGGAGCTAGGGAAGAAGCAGGCGCACGCCGCGCGGGATCACCGAGAACTGCACGGGGGTGAATCCGAACGGGTCGCCGTCGAGCTGCACGGGCACGGGCTCGTCGCTGCGGACCTCGACGCTGCGCACGGCCTGGCCGGGCAAGGCCACGCATGGCGCTACGCGGGCCGCCAGGGCGCGCAAGGCCGCGACAAGGAGGCGCAGTCGGGAGGCACGCCGGAGCACGACCGCATGCAGGAGGCCGGAGTCCAGGCGCGCGGCGCGGGCCACGTGGAAGAGACCGCCGTAATTGCGCGCATTGGCGACCACGGCCAGTTCCGCCTGGACGGGCGCCTGGCCCGGCGTGTGCACGGTCAGGCGAGGCGGCTGGTACGTGCATGCGGTGCGCAGGATCGGACCGACGTATCGGCGCAACCCCTGCGGGCCACGGCGATGGGCTGAGATGTGGTGAATGACCATGGCGTCGAACCCGGCGCTGGCCACGAGCAGGAGGCGGCGCTCCTGGGCGGACGCGCCAGGGGGCGGATGCGCGCTGTCGTCGGGGAGGCGCGTGGCCATGCCCAGATCGAAGAGGCCGGTGCGGCCGCGCGCAATGATGTCGGCCAGACCGCTGGCCGTCCGAGGCAGACGCAGCTCGTGGCCGAGCATGTTGGCCGTGCCCAGGGGAAGCGCGGTGATGGGGGTCCGGGCCGGGTCGGGCAGGCCGTTGAGCACCTCGTTGACCGTACCGTCGCCGCCTGCGGCCACGA
>CAZOBJ010000028.1:3644-27390 GCA_964577825.1 uncultured Planctomycetales bacterium | reverse complement strand
TGGTCAGGACTCTTCGAGCCCCAACGCCTCCAGGATGCGCGCGAAGTCAGCCGTGCTGTAGTACTCGATCACGATCTCCCCGCGGCCGCCTCGATCCTGGATGCGCACCTTGGTGCCCAGCCGCTCGCGCAGCCGCGCCTCGTAGTCCTGGACCACGGCCGCGGGTGCAGCGGCGCGGGTCCGCGGCTCGCGTCGGCGCGGCGGGTGCAATTCCCGGCGCACCAGGTGCTCGGCCTGGCGCACGGACAGGCCCTGGGCAGCGATCCGCCGCGCCAGGTTGACCTGCCTTTCCGCGCCCGCCAGGGACAGGAGCGCGCGCGCATGCCCTGCGGCCAGCGCACCCCGGCCCACGAGCTCGCGCACCTCGGGCGGCAAGGCCAGGAGCCGCAGCATATTGGTCACGGCCACGCGGCTGACGCCGATCCGCTGCGCGGCCTGCTCGTGGGTGAGGCCAAGGTCTTCCACCAGGGCGCGGTAGGCGTGGGCCACCTCCATGGGGTTGAGGTCCTCGCGCTGCAGGTTTTCCACGAGCGCGGCCTCGAGCATGCCTTGGTCGGTCACGGACGCCACGGTGGCGGGCACCCGGTCGAGCCCGGCCAGGCGGCAGGCGCGCAGACGCCGCTCGCCGGTGACGAGTTCGTACCCGCCCGCAGCGCGCCGGACCACGATAGGCTGCAACAGCCCGTGCTCGCGGATCGAGCCGGCGAGCTCTTCGAGCCGGTCCTCGTCGAAGTCCTTGCGCGGCTGGCGGGGATTCGGCCGCACCGCGTCCACGGGCAGGCGCGTGCTAGTGACTTCCTGCGCCTCATCCGCGTCGAGCGCGGCCCGAGGCTCGTCGGCCTGGCGATGCTCTTCGGTCGGTCGCGGCCCTTGCGGCAGCAGGGCGTCCAGGCCCCGGCCCAATCGGCGTGCGCTCTTGCTCATGCTTATTCCTTTATAGTATATAGCGCCTCCGTGCGACAGCGCAACGCTGCACCGCCGTATTATAGGGAAATGTTCGTGCGGCGAAAGCCCCTGCGCGGCGAGCGTTGCGCGAGCTCGCCGGGCATGGTCAGATGGCGGTCTGTACGCTGTGGCCCGTGGCCGCGCTCTCGCGCATCGCCTGCAACACGCGCATGACGCGAAGCGCGTGCGCGGGCGGGATGACAAGCGGCGCGCCGCTTCGCAGGTGGTCGGCGAAGTTCTCGTGCAGGTCCACGGCCTCGATCATGGCGGCCGAGCGCTCTGCGCCCTCGGGCCCGCACAGTTCGATCTGCGGCTCTTCGCCGGAGCGCACCGGGCCGTGGAGCGTCGCGTCTTCGCCCAGGATCACCCATTTGTCCGGCGGCGCGTAAAAGCTCACGTCCGCCTTGCCCACGGTGGCCAGCGCCCCGTCCCGGAACCGCAGGTCCGCGTGGAACAGGTCGTCCGCGTCGCCCCAGCGCACGTGGCGCACGTCCGCGAACACGGCCTCCACCGTGCGGCCCTGCATGAGGTCCAGGACCTGCTCTACGTAATGGGGCCCGAAGTCGAGCAGCGTCCCGCCCCCGTCGGCCGCGGTGATGCGCCAGTCGCGGCGGAACTGCGGCGTGCCGAAGTTCACCGCGGGCCGCGCGGCGAGCGTGCGGTTCTCCACGGCCACGATCCGGCCGATGCGCCCGGCGCGCACCGCGGCCTTGACCAGCCGATAGTCCGGATCGTTGTGCCGGTTGTGGTACACGGTCAGGGCCACGCCGTTCGCCTGCGCGGCGGACACGATCTCCTCGGCCTGGCTCGCGGTCAGGGCGAGGGGCTTTTCGACGAACAAGTGTTTGCCCGCCTCGGCCGCGCGCAGCGCGTCGGGATGGTGGCGGACCGAGTGCGTGGCCACGAGCACGAGCTCGATGTCCGAGTCGAGCAGGTCGTCGAGCCGCTCGTACGCGGTCAGGCCCTGGGCCTCTGCGGCCTCGCGGCGCGCCGGGGTCCGGTCGCAGGCCGCGCGCACGTCGTAGCGTCCGGTCTTGCGCATCTGTGCAAGGTGGCGCTCGCCCATGCGGCCGAACCCGACGATGCCCGTACGGACGGGGTCCATGTGCCGGTCTCCATGCTTGCGCTGGACAGATGCGCCGCGCACGGCGCCCGCGCTCGCGCGCCGAGGCAGCCGGCCAGTGTACGCCCCCGCGCCCGTTTGTCCAGGCGCGGGGCGGCGGGCGAGCGCGAGGCTTTTCAAGACCTGGGCATTCCCGTAGAATACTCGGCCAGGTTGCACACGTGCCCGATGCCCGGGGAAGGCCCGCATCGCATGAGCCAAAACCTGGAAGAGCTCATCGAAGACCACGCCGAGACCATGGCCGCGCGCATGGTCCGGGCCGCCGAGTGGGCCGCGTCCGAAGAGGACATCCGCCACGAGGTCAACACGCTCATCGACCGGTTCATCTCCGAGGCCGGGCTCACGGTCAAGGGCCGCCACGAGTACGGGCTGGCCGGCGGCCGCATCGACTCGAAGTACGGCGGCGTGGTCATCGAGTACAAGGCCCCCAAGGGCGCGGGCAGGCTGACCGAGGACAGGAACGCGCCCGGCGTCAAGGCGGTCGTCAAGCAGATCAGGCAGCGGTTCCAGGACCTACAGACCGCCGAGCACGTGGGCATGGAGCGCATCCTGGGCGTGGGCTGCGACGGCGACACCGTGGTCTTCGCCCGGATGCGCGGGACCAAGGTCGCGGTCGAAGACCCGCAGCCGGTCACCGCGCACAATGTGGAGCGCCTGCTGCGCGCGGTGGTGTCGCTGGGCGCGCGGGGGCTGTCGTTTACGCCCGAGAACCTGGCCACGCACTTCGGCGCCCAGAGCGCGAGCGCCCAGGAGGGCGTGCGCCTGATCCACGGGGTCGTGCACGGCACGGACAGCGCCAAGGCCCAGACCTTCTTCCGGCAGTGGCAGATCCTGTTCGGCGAGGTGTGCGGCTACGACCTGCACGGCCGCAGCGCCAAGGTGCGCAAGCTCGCCCAACACTATGACGTGCCCGAGCCGGACCCCGCCGAGCTCCTGTTCGCGGTGCACACCTATTACGCCGTGTTCATCAAGCTGCTGGCCGCGGAGATCGTGGCCTCGTTCTCGCCGCTGGGGACCTCGACGCTCAGGCGGCTGATCGAAGCGCCCACGTCCGAGAAGCTGCGCGACGAGCTGCGCAACCTGGAGCAAGGCGGCATCTGGTCGCAGCTGGGCATCCACAACTTCCTGGAGGGGGACCTCTTCTCCTGGTACCTGGACGCCTGGGGCGAGCCGTGCGTGCGCGCGGTGCGGGCCATGACCCGGTCCCTGGACCAGTTCGACCCCACGACGCTGAGCGTCGACCCCGCCGAGTCGCGCGACCTGCTCAAGCACTTGTACCAGCAGCTTTTCCCCAAGTCCGTGCGCCACGACCTGGGCGAATACTACACGCCGGACTGGCTGGCCGAGCTCGTGCTCGACGAGCTGGGCTACGACGGGAACCCGGACAAGCGGCTCCTCGACCCGGCGTGCGGGTCGGGCACGTTCCTCGTGATGGCGCTCAACCGGGCCAAGGCCTGGTACGAAGAGCACCGGCACGCGTGCGGGTTCGGCGAGGGCGAGCTCTTGCGCAAGGTGTCCGCGAACATCGTCGGGTTCGACCTCAACCCCCTGGCCGTGATGGCCGCGCGCACGAACTACCTGCTGGCCGTGCGCGACCTTGTGCGCCACGCGGACGCGCTGGAATTGCCCGTGTACCTGTGCGACTCGATCCTCACACCCTCGGAGTACGGCGACGTGTTCACGGGCGGGTTCGGCAAGGTGCGCAGGCTGCGCACGAGCGCGGGCGACTTCAACATCCCCAACGAGATCGCGGAGAACCGCGACCAGATCGCGCGGTACGCGGACGCGCTCGAGTTCTGCATCCGCAACCGGTACGCCACGGGCGAGTTCTTGGAGCGCTGCCACGCCGAGGGCATTCCCGTGGCCAAGCGCCAGCTTCACGCGCAGCTTTACGAGCACTTGCAGGACCTGGACGCGGACAACAAGAACGGCGTGTGGGCGCGGATCATCAAGAACGCGTTCGCGCCCGTGTTCGTGGGCAAGGTGGACTACGTGGCCGGCAACCCGCCGTGGGTGAACTGGGAGAACCTGCCCGAGGGCTACCGCGACGGCATGAAGCCGCTGTGGGTGAAGTACGGGCTTTTCAGCCTCAAGGGCCACGCCGCGCGCCTGGGCGGGGGCAAGAAGGACCTGTCCATCATCTTCACCTACGCCGCGCTGGACGCGTACCTGGCCGACGGGGGGCGGCTCGGGTTCGTCATCACCCAGAGCGTGTTCAAGACCAAGGGCGCGGGCGACGGGTTCCGCCGCTTGCGGTTCGACAAGGACGGCCGCACCGTCCACCTGAAGCCCGTGCAGGTGCATGACCTGAGCGCCATTCAGGTGTTCGAGGGCGCGACGAACCGCACCGCGGTGCTCGTGTGCGAGAAGCGCACCTCGCCCTTTGCCTACCCCGTGCCCTACACGGCTTGGCGCGGGCCCTCGCGGTTGGGCCAGGACGTGTCTTTGCAGCAGGCGCGCGCCGCGGCCACCCGGTCCAGGCTCACGGCCGCGCCCGTGGACCCGGACAAGCCGAGCTCGCCCTGGCTCACCGCGCCCGAACAGGCGCTCAGCGGCATCCACAAGGTGATCGGCAAGAGCGACTACCGCGCTTACGAAGGCGTGAACACCGGCGGCCTGAATGGCTGCTACTGGGTTCGCGTCTTGGACAAGCGGCCGAACGGGGATTTGCTCATCGAGAACCTGCACGACGTGGGCAAGCTCAAGGTGGACCGGGTGCAGGCCGTGGTCGAGCCGGACCTGGTGTATCCGCTGCTGCGCGGCCGCGACGTGCGCCGGTGGCATGCCGCGCCCTCGGCCCACATCATCCTGGCCCAGGATCCGGACAAACGCGCCGGCATCCCGGAGCCCGAGATGAAGCGCCGCTGGCCCAAGACCTATGCGTATCTGAAGCGATTCGAGGGCGACCCGGACAACCCCCAGCGCGGCACGCTGCGGGGGCGCTCAGCCTATCGGAAGTATTACGAGCCTACGGATCCATTCTATAGCATGTACGGCGTCGGCCCGTATACCATGGCGAGATGGCGTACGGCTTGGAAGGGTCAGGTGGCTACTTCGCTTGATGTCTCTGTGTGCGGCCCTGGCGAGGACGGCAGACCCGTGCTCAACGATCAGACAGCGTACTCCGTCCCCTTTGAAGAGGAGCGAGAAGCCCACTATCTGGCTGCGTTGCTGAATAGCCGACCGGTCAGGGCGTTCTATGGTTGTTTGGCCTACAAGCACACTTCTATGGCATTCATAGCGCAACTGGCAATGCAGACATTTGAACGGGGTCACGAGGTACACGAAGAGCTCACCACGCTCTCACAGCAATGCCACGCGGCAGCGGCGCACAACGACGAGGCCGGGGTCGCGGAGCTGGAGGCCCGGATCGACGCGGTGGCCGCGCGCATCTGGGGCATTACGGACGCGGAGCTTGCGGCCATCCGCGAGGCCCTGGAGGTGTAGACTTCCCGGGGCGCGCCGACCGGACTGAAAGCGCATGGCGGTGAAGGGACAAGACTAGGCTAGGCCGGGAACCCCAGGCCCGACCAGAAGACAGAGGAGACCGAGCACATGCCTATGGAGATCACGTTCCCGGGCGGCAAGCGGGTCGACGCCCGGTACCACGGATTCGCCATCCGCACGGACCAGTCGAAGAAGAATGGCGGCGACGCGTCCGCGCCCGCGCCGTTTCACTTGTTCCTCGCGTCCATCGGCACGTGCGTGGGCATCTACGTGCTGTCCCTGTGCCAGAAGCGGGGCATCCCCACGGACAAGATCCGCATCGTGCAGGACATGGAGCGCAATGCAGACTCCGGGCTGATCGACCGAATCACGCTCGACATCCAGTTGCCGCCCGAGTTCCCGGACAAGTACCGCCACGCGGTGGTGCGCTCGGCCGAGCTGTGCGCGGTGAAAAAGCACCTGGAGACCCCGCCGCAGTTCGACGTGTCCACGTCCGTGGCCGGCGCGTAGGGCCCAGGCGCGGGCGCCCGGCGCGCGGTTCCGCTTGGGCCGCGCGCGGGGGGGCGGATTCGGGGGCCGGGATCTATCGGAAAAAAGCTTGCGGCCCGGCCCCGGGCGTAGACGATATGAACACAGGACCCGGGCGCCGGTGCGCGCACGCGCCGGCGCGCGCGGGGATACGTAACGATCGATGGGACGTCTCGTCATACGGCCGGACGCGGTCCGGCGCAATCAGGAGACCGGCGCATGCGTAGGATGCGAGCCTATTCGACTCTGGCCCTGCTCGGGGCCGGTTGCGTGTTCCTGAGCGGATGCGCGCAGTTGTTCTGGGTCCTGGGGCTGCCCTTCGGCAACCGGATGCCCTTCAACCCGGCCGAGGAGCCCACGGACATCAACATCCAGCGCAATGTGCAGTTCGCCGACGTGCCCGTGCCCATGAACTTCGCCCTGCGCTGGCCCGAGAGCCAGAGCTACCGGTCCGTGAACCTGCGCACCGGCGACTTTCTGTACGAGGGCGCGTGGACCTACCGCAGGACCGCGGCCTTCTACGAGCGGCAGATGCCCCTGGCCGGATGGACCAAGGCCGCGGAGGAAGACGATATCGGGTGGCTGCGCACCGTGTGGTCCAAGGGCCCGGAGCGGTGCAGCGTATTCATCGACGACCGGGGCCAGCTTATCCAGGTGCGCGCGCGCGTCTACCGCCCGGAGGGCCCGGGCCGGGAGCTCTTGGCCCGGCGCTGAGCCGCCTGCGCGCGGAAATTTCGCCCGTCCAACCCTTTTGTCCCTTGCGCACATGTGGCCCTTGGCCTATCCTGGGCGCGGCCGGGAGACAAGGACAGCGCGTCTATCGTCTTCCCAGGCCCCGGCCGCCGGGCAGGGGCGTACCAGGGTCCGCCCCTGTCTTGTGTAACAGACCCGGCAGCCCTGCGTCGACGAACCGTGGAGGACGATCCCCGATGAGCGAGACCCCGCTGTTCCTGGGCCGGCAGGCCTCCCAGGAGGACGCCAAGTTCTGGGTCCTGTCCGCGCCCCTGGACGAGACCGCCGACCTACAGAAGGGCCAGGCCGCCGCGCCGCCCGCGATCCTGACCGCCAGCCTGTACGTGGAGCCCTATGACGAGGAGGTGGCCTCCGCGCCCACCGAGACCGCGCCCGTGCACACCGTGGAAGGCTCGGCCACGAGCATCGAGGCCATCCAGGAGGCGGCCGAGACCGCGCTCGACGCGAACGCCGTGCCCGTGATCCTGGGCGGCGAACCGGCCGTGAGCCTGGGCGGCATCCGCGCCCTGTCCGAGAAGGCCGAGGACTTCACCATCCTGCACGTGACCTCCCGGGCGCACCTGCGGCCCCTGCCCGAGCAAGGCCCGGGCCAGGCCATCGAGCCCTCCAACGCGGTGATGCGCGCGGCGCTCGCATGCGAGAACCTGGGCAAGATCGTGCAGGTGGGCGTGCGCAGCGTGTCCGCCGAGGAGTCGGAGGTCATCTTCGGTGACGAGAGCCGCATCGAGACCTTCTTCGCCTGCGACCTGGCCAAGCGCTCGGACGAGGACTGGCACGAGGACCTGGTCCAGGAGCTGAGCACGCCGGTGTACC
This sequence comes from uncultured Planctomycetales bacterium, assembly GCA_964577825.1. Classification (GTDB taxonomy): domain Bacteria; phylum Planctomycetota; class SZUA-567; order SZUA-567; family JAFGNG01; genus CAZOBJ01. The sequence goes on along the minus strand of CAZOBJ010000028.1, from coordinate 19,781 downwards.
TGTCCGTGGACCTGTCGGGCCTGGACCGGTCCGTGGTCCCGTCGGTGGGCTCGCCCGAGCCGGGCGGCCTGGGCTGGTGGGAGCTCTTGCGCCTGCTCAAGAAGGTGACCGCCCGCCGCCGCGTGGCCGCGTTCGACGTGGTGGACCTCATCCCCATCGAGGGCGACATGAACGGCGACTTCGCCGCGGCGCGGCTTGCGCACAAGATCATGGCGTACCTGGTGGCCAGCGGAAAGATGCTCTAGCCGGCCGTCGGCGGCGGACGCCGGCGCGGGCTGCGCGAGTTCGGCGAGCGGTCCCAGCCCGGCAAGGAGAGGCGACGGCGGGCTTGACCCGGGTCGACCACCGGATGCCCGCGCGCAGGAGCGGCGCCGCGCAGCGGAACGACTGGGACGACACCGTCTGAGGCGGCCCCGTGGGGCCGCCCCGTGGCCCAAGCAGGTCGGAAGCGGCCATGAGCGGTCTGACCGTGGTCACCCTCACCTCGAACGCGGACCTGTACCGCGGCATGACCGAGAGCTTTGCGGCCGCGCATCCCGGTCTGCATCCCGAGTTCCTGCCCATCGACGCCCAGGCCCTGGGGTGGACCCCGGCCCGGGCCCTGAACCACGGCCTACAGCGCGCCCGGCACGAGACCGTGGCCTGCATCAAGCAGGAGGTGCGGTTCCCGGAGGGCTGGTGGTCGAACGTGCGCGCCCAGCTCGAGGGCTGGGTGCGCGGCTGGGCCGTGGCGGGTGTCCTGGGCGTGCGCATGAACGGGGCCATGCGCGGCCATACCGTGGACGCAGACGGCGAGGGCGTGTGGGGTCCGCTGCCCGGCCCGGTGCTCACCCTGGACGAGCATGTGCTTGTCCTGGACCGCCGCGCGGGCCTGGCGTTCGACCCGGCCTGCCCGTCGGACTGGGGGTATGCCGCGGACCTGGCCCTCCAGGCCTGGGACCAGGGGCCCACACCCCTGTGCGTGGACGCGCCCGTAGAGGTGGCCGCAAAGGATCCGCCGCCCGCGGACCTGGACCGGGGCGCGGCGTGGCTCGTGGACAAGTGGGGCGGGCAGCTCAAGGGCCTGATCCCGACCACCAAGGGGCTGATCGGCGAGCCCAAGCTCGGGAACCTGTGCCGCTACCTTCGCCTGCGCTACCACGCCCGGCAAAGCGGGCGGACGGGCTCGCGCTCCGCAGACCCCGAGGGCCCGATTGCATGAGCGGTCGGGAACGGATCGAGCGCGCCGCCCGCCGCGAACCCGTGGACCATCCACCTTTGCTGGGCGGTTGGATTACGGGTCTAGAGCATCACCTCGCGCTCTCGGGTCTCACCGAACGGGAATTCTGGGCGGACAAGGTATGCGGCACTCGCCGCACCTACCGGGCCCTGGGCGTGGACGGTCTGATCGCGAATGCCTTGCCTCCGCGCGAGGGGCATGCAGAGCACCGGCGTCGCCAGCACGAGGAGCGGGGCAAGGGGTTCGACTCGCCTGAGGCGGTACTCGCCTGGGTCGAGGCATTGCCGCGGCCGGACATGGAATTCGACGCGCAGGCCTACGACCAGCAAGTTCGTTCCCATATGCGCGAGTGCCGGCGCCTGCTTCCGGAGTTCGTATGGATGCCTGCGAGCTGGCACCGGGACGGCCGGTTTATGTGGCAGAGCCAGTTCGGGGATGTCAACTACCTCACCGCCCTGGGGTTGTGGCCGGAGCGCATGGTCGGCCTGTTCGAGTACGCGGCCGAGCGCGCCCGCCTGGAGAATGAGGTACTTGTGCGCATCTACGAGGAGGAAGGCTTCTGCAAGGTCGTGTTGACCGGTCAGGACCTGTGCGACCAGCGCGGACCCGTGGTGCGGCCGGACTTGTTCGAGCGCGTGTACTTCCCTCTGGCGCGGCGCGCGTTCGAACCGCTGATCGAAGCCGACTTCCAGGTCATATGGCACTCGGACGGCAATATCACCCCGATTGTGGACGGGCTCATCGCCCTGGGGATCGCGGGGTTCCAGGGCTTCCAGCGCGAGTGCGGGGTGAAGATCGAGGACATCGCTCGCCGCCGCACCGTGCGCGGCGAGCGCCTGCTGTTTTTCTCGGGCATGAACGTCACCCGCACCCTTGCCGCTGGAAACGTGGACGATGTGTATCGGGAGATCGATCGCTGCCTGGAGGCCACCGACGGAGGACGCGGATTCTTCCTTTGCCCGAACAACACCATCGGCGCGGACGCGCGGTTGGAGAACCTTCGCGCCGCGTACGCCTACGCGCAAGGCGTGCGCGTCACCTGACCCGCGTGGGCGCAACGTACCCCGCGCCCGGGACCGGCGAGTTGACCGGCACGAGAAACGCATGTACAAAGATTGCATGGACCGGGGGCTTCGGTGACTCGGACCGGGAGGATGCTCGAATGTCAGGACGTTTGAGGCGAGTGGCAGGCATGCTGGCTGCGTGCCTGGGGATCGGGCTGTACGCCGGGTGGCAGGCCTGCCCGGCCGCGCAAGGCGCAGAGGCGCAGGAAACCTACGGCGCGGAGGCCAATCCCACCGGCGACCCGATCGGCGGCGGGGTGGGCTACAGCCGGATCGTGACCTCGGGCGACTACACGGTGCGCACCAAGGAGGAGCTCGTTGCGGCCTTGAACCAGGCCCAGGCCGGCGAGGTCGTGTACGTGGCCGCAGAGCGCATCGACCTCTCGGGCCTGGAACCCAAGACCGAAGCCGGTTTGCGTGGCGCGCATCTCGAGATCCCGGAGGGCGTGACCCTGGCCGGAGACCGAGGCCGGGACGGGGCGCCGGGTCCTGTGATCCATCGGACCCGGATGTCCAACGGCACGCGCCTGCTGCACCTGCAGGCGAACGTGCGCCTTACCGGCCTGCGCATCCAGGGTCCGGACCCTGACATCCCGGACGTGGACTATGAGGCGAAAGGACACTCCTACAGCCAGGGAATCTGGGCCGCAGGGCCCGAGGTGGAGGTCGACAACTGCGAGATCATGAACTTCGAGCGAGCGGGCGTGAACGTGAATTGGGAGGGGGATCGCGTGCGCTTGCACCACAATCACTTCCATGACGTGCTCGACTACCCGATTCTCGTGGGGGCTGGCAGGACCCTGATCGAAGCGAACCGGATCGAGTGGGTCAGCCATCCGATCGCAGGGTCCGGGGGCCCGGACATCGAGTACGAGGCCCGGTACAACCTCGTGGTCCTGGTCAAGTCCCCCGAGACCTGGGGCGGTGAGGACCACCACCCGCACGGATTCGACATGCACGGCTGGACCAAGTATCTGAGGAAGAAGGTCTATCCAGGCCACATCGCCGGGAACCGGATCAACATCCACCACAACACCCTGGTGAACATCGGGACGCCCTCCTACGACGTGCGCATCCGCGGTGTGCCCAGGGAATTGGCCGAGGTCCACCACAACTGGTTCCCGAGTCCGGACCCGGAGCGCGCCGTGAGCCAGAGCTGGGTCTTGCGCCTGGGCCGAGGAGAGAAGCGGGCCCCGATCGGCAATCTGTGGGTGTATCGCAACCTGTACGGCCCCGACAAGAAGCTCATCCGCATCGGCGACCCGACCACCCCGCAGGTCCTGTTTCACAGGCCGGGTCCGCCGAGCGAGGACCTGGAGGTCGTCACGGGCGAGTTGTCCCTGCATATCGAGGTGAACCCGTTCGAGGGCCTGGAGCTCAAGCGCGTGACCATCGACGTGGACGGCGACGATGTCTACACGGGCGAGGTTGCGCCCGAACCGGGCGCGGTGGTCGTGGACACGCGAAAACTGGCCAACGGCGAGCACGACCTGTGGGTGACCGCGGTCGACAGCCGGGACGGGGTGGCGCGCTACTTCGTGCGGGTGCTTGTTCAGAACTAGTCGGTCGAGAGTCCCGAGGCAGGGAGGGCGGATCATGAAGTGGATGCGACTTGTACCGAGCTTCGCAGTGGCCGCGTGTCTCGCCTGCGGTGCGGCGCGGGCCGCAGAGCCGGCCGAGGAGACCTACGGCGCGGAGGCCAACCCCACCGGCGACCCGATCGGCGGCGGGGCCGGGTACAGCCGGATCGTGACCTCGGGCGACTACACGGTGCGCACCAAGGAGGAGCTCGTCGCGGCCTTGAACCAGGCCCAGGCCGGCGACGTCGTGTACGTGGCCGCAGAGCGCGTCGACCTCTCGGGCCTGGAGCCGGAGCAGTGGGGCGTGCTCTACCGCATTCCCCAGGGCGTGACGCTCGCGGGCAATCGAGGCGAGGACGGCGCACCGGGCGCGCTGCTGTTCTCGCATAACATGCCCGAGGGCAGCCACCTCCTGCACGCGAACGAGAGCGCGCGCGTGACCGGCCTGCGCATCCAGGGTCCGGACGCGGACATCGCGCAGCTGGACGCGACCGAGAAGCCGCGCACCAAGTGCCAGGCGATCTGGGCCGTGGGTCCGCAGGTCGAGATCGACAACTGCGAGATCATGAACTTCGGCCGCACGGGCGTGGGCGTCACCTGGAGCGGCCGGGACGTGCACATCCATCACAATCACATCCATGACGTGCATGCCTACCCCATAGGGATCTCGGTGGGCACGGCGCTCGTGGAGGGCAACCTCGTCGAATGGGTGCATCACTCCGTCTCCGGGTCCGGGCCGCCCAACAGCGGGTACGAGGCCCGGTACAACCGGTTCGTGCGCGTGGCCTCGCCCGAAATCTGGGGCGGGGCGGGGCACCACTCCCACGGATTCGACATGCACGGCTATCACAAGTACGTCAAGGAAAAGGCCTATCCCGGCCACGTCGCGGGCGAGCGCATCCTCATCCACCACAACACCATGACCGACATCGGTACGCCGTCCTTTGATGTGCGCATCCGGGGCGTGCCGCGCGAGATCGCGGACATCCACCACAACCGGTTCCCGAGTTCCGACCCCGAGCGCGCGGTCAGCCAAAGCTGGGTGCTCGACCCCAGCGGCGGCGAGGAAGAGCGGACGATCGGCGGGAACATCTGGGTGCATGACAATGTGTACGGCGCGGAGCAGACCCTTATCCCCATCGGCGACCCGACCACCCCGCAGATCCTGTTCAAGACCCCGGGCTCGCCCCAGGAGGAGCTGGAGATAGTCACCGGAGACTTGCCCCTCGACATCGAGGTGAACGCGTTCGAGGGCCTGGAGCTCAAGCGCGTGACCATCGACGTGGACGGCGACGAGGTGTACACGGGCGAGGACGCGCCCGAGCCCGGCGCGATGGTCGTGGACACGCGAAAACTGGCCAACGGCGAGCACGACCTGTGGGTGACCGCAGTCGACAGCCGCGACGGGGTGGCGCGCTTTTTTGTTCGCGTGCTTGTCCAGAACTAGCACGGGAGTTGCGCATGGATGTGTAGGTGAATCGAGGGAGACCCAGGCGCAGGAGACCGGACATGGGTACCGTACTCGTGGTGTACCACTCTCAGGGCGGCAATACCAAGGCCGCGGCCCAGGCCCTGGCCCGGGGCGCGCGCCAGGCGGCGGGCACCGACGTGAAGGTGAAGGAGGCCCTGCAGGCGGACCAGGACGACCTGCTCGGCTGCGACGCGCTCGCGGTGGGCACGCCCGACTACTTCAGCTACATGGCCGGCGGGCTGAAGGACTTCTTCGACCGGACCTTCTACCCCACGCAGGGCAGCGTCGCGGACAAGCCGTGCGGCATCTTCGTCACCCACGGCGGCGGGGGCAAGGCGGTGGACAGCGTCAAGAAGCTGTGCAACAGCTTCAAGTTTGCCCTGGTCGGCGACCCCGTGCTCGTGAAGAACGCGCCCGAGCCCGAGGATCAGGAGCGCCTGGCCGCCCTGGGCGAACTGTTGGCCAAGGCCGCGGGATAGGGCCACAGCGCTGGACGCCGCGCGCGCGGCCGAGCTCACGCGCTACGGCGTGAACTCGGTGGCCTCGTCGCCCTGTTCCAACTGCACCGCGTCGATGTAGCAGGCGCCTTCGTCGATGGCGATTCCCGTCCACCCGATCTGCGTGCGCTTGGCCGAATTCGCCGTGACCACGTACCGCTTCCACTCCGGGGTGAGCTCGTAGCGCTCCACCTTGCCGAGATAGTAGACGCGGAAGCGGAAGCCGGGCTTGTCCGAGCGCATGTACAGGCTCAGGGTGTAGTCCGTGTCCGGCTTGGCCGGATACGGCTCGTTGTACACGTTCACATAGGCCATGCGGTCGGGCTTGACCACCCGGTAGCAGTACCTTCCGTGGACGGGGTTGGTCTCTTCCAGGCCGCTGGCCTTGTCCGAAGGGACCAAGTACTCGCCGGTGTACGGGACCCACAAGTCGGGATGCCCGGGCACGCGGTGTTCCTCGAAGCTGGGGTTGAGCACCATGTTCCTGCCGGGACGGGCGCCTGGCTCCGTGTCCGCGGGTGCGGCCGGTTGGGCCGGCTCGATGAACACGTCGTCGAACCATGCGGTGCCCACGAACGAGTTGTCCAGGCGCAGCCACAGCCGCACGTCTTCGGCCGGTGCGGCGGGCGTGGTGTAGGTGCCTTCCACCTTCTGCCACTCGCCGGGCTCGTCCAGGGCGGCGCGGGCCTGGCTGGAGACGCGGATCTTGCCCTCCCGCGCATGGGCCGCGTAGAGCAGGAAGTACGGCGCGCGCGTGGCCTCGGTCAGCTCGAAGCGCACCCGTCCGCCGAACCGGTACGTGGTCTCCGGCGCCAGGCGCACGGGTTCGCTGAGCACCTGGCCCGGGGTCCCGGCCACGGCCTTGGGCATCTTCAGGCACTGTTCGCCGGCGTGCGGATCGTCGGACACAAGCTCGTGCTCGCCCCACTTGCCCTGGGCGAACTGGTTCGTGGTCCAGCCGCCTTCCGCCTCGAAGCCCGGGTTCTTGTCGGCCAACAGGTTTTCCGCCTCGGGGCGCTCCTCGTCTGCGGCTTCAGCCGCCGGCTCGGCGCTCGGGGCCTCCATCCGGACGTCCAGCCGGATCGGTCCCGGACCGGGCGCGGTCACGCCGGTGATCCGGTACGCGCGCACGCCCCAGGGCTCGAGCTCGTCCCGGAACGCCCCGTCGGCCACGGGCAGCGTCTCTGCGTCGCCCAGGGTGCGGGAGACTTGCGAGCCCGCATGCAGGCCCGAAAGCGCGTAGCGCGCACGGAGCGCGGTCTTGTACGAGCCGTTCACGGCCAGCAGCAGGTACCCGCCGTCGGGGTGTTCGTGAAGCGCGGTCTGCACCATCGGCAGGGTCACTTCCGGCGAAGGCGAAGACAGGACCGCCTGCTCGGGTGCGTAGGTCGTCTCCACCACCGGGTCGCGCGCGAGCAGGGCCGGCGCCATGCGCTGCACCGCCGCGTGGATCTCTCCATGCGTCTCGACCGAGAGCTCGTGCCTGAGCGGCATGACGAAGTACATCATGCTCTTGGCGCCGTGCACGAGCATGAACCACGCCTGCACCCACATCTCCCGGGGCTGCATAAAGTACCCGGACCGGTACCCCGTGCCCCAATAGTCGAGCTGTCCGGCGTCCATGCTGGGCACGCGCGCGCGCCGCGAGTGGCGGTCGATGAGCTCGAAGTATCCCGCGTTGTGGACCAGGGTCTCGGGGCGCTTGACGTACCAGTAGTTGTGCGCGCCCATCAGGTCCGTGGCCTTGCCGAACCAGGCGGGGTGGTGGATGACCCGGGTCAGGGACATGTATACCGGGTGATACGGGTCTACGGAGCGCACCTTGTCGCGGAAGGAGACCAGCACGTCGTCGATATCCAGGTGCGGCTGCGGCTCGTCGAAATGGTAGTAGCCGATCACCGCCGGGTGTTGGCGGGCCATCTCCAGGTACGGGTCCATGGCCGCGATGATCTTGCCCGCGGTCTCGCGGAAATCCGGATCGGCGTAGGAGGCCGACCCGTACTCGCTCTTGGTGCTCCACGGCCGGCCCCACACCTTGATGCCGTGCTCGTGCAAAAGGTCGTAGTCGTTCTTGATGTCCTCGAGCGTGCGGCCGCCGCCGTACCCGATCCAGTCGATCATGGCGTTCATGCCGGCCTGCTCGGCGTAGGCGTACTGGGCGGCGTAGCGCTCTACGCGGTAGCCCTCGAACCGGCCGTGATGGAACATGCCGAACGCGCCGACCGGGAACCAGGGCTCGCCGTCGAGCAACAGCGCCCGTCGCCAGCGGTCGATCTGCAACAGCGAGGTCGTCTGCGGCGGGGCCGCCACCCGGTGCAGCGTCAGGCGCGCCGTGCCCAGCGGCGCCTGCGCGTCCCCGGCGTGGAGCAAGACGTGCACCGGGTGCTCGCCGGGCCCGACCTCGTCGATGGGAAGGGCCACGCGCATGGCCCGCTCGGTGACCGGCGAGGCCACCTCGGCCACGGGCGCGCCGTCCTCGTCCAGGAGGCGCGCCTCTGCGACCAGGTTCTCCTGTCGAGCGGCCGCGGGGTCGAGGTGCAACTCGATGCACACGCGCGCCTGTGCTTCGGTCGCGTAGTAGTTGCGTTCCAGGTAGGCCTCGAAGGGGTTGATCCGGTCCATGCCGTGCACGGGCGCCCGGGCCAGCATGGCCTGCGACTCGGGAAGCCGCAGCAGGACCGTGGCCTCGCGGGGCCCGAGCGCGTCGACCGGCACGTCGAACGCGATCTGCCGTACCTGCATGGGCTCCAGGCGGACCTGCTCGCTGACCGCCTGTTCCGCACCGCCCTGGGGACGGTCGACGACCGCGATCTCGACCGCACCGCGCGCGCCGCCGAGGTTCTTGACATGCACCGTGACGCCGTAGGCGTATCCGTCGCCCGCGTCCGCGGGCTTGAGCGGCGACAGGTCCACGCCCGCGATACTCGGCCCGAAGGCCCGCTTGGCCTGGAAGTCATCCAGCCCCCGGACCGGCAGGAAGTGCATGGGCGCGTTGAACCCCGTGCGGGGCGGCAGTTCGGCGAGCGAGGTGTGCTCCACCGGCGTGGCCGCCCGCCGGGTCCGGCACAGGTTCATGCGCCAGGCCTGGTCGCCGGCCATGTCCTGCAGGGGCGCCAGGGGGATGGCGACCTCGGCCGACCAGCCCGTGGCCGTGTCGATGTGGGGGTCGAGCCTCGCGGCCGCGCGCCAGTGCAGGTTCCACTCGCGCCGGCTTTCCTTGCCGACCTTGAGCTGGTCGGCCTGCGCGCCCGTGACGCTGAGCATCAGTTGCGCGTAGCGCGCCCCGCCCGTGCCGGGGTCGATGAAGATCTCCACTGAGTCGTCCACGTGCACGGGCCCGTCGCGGTCGAACACGTTGCGCCGCACGCTCAGGGCCGTGGGCTCGTGACAGCGCACGGCCATGTACAGGAACGTGTCGTCCCGGCAGACCCAGGCGGTGGTCTGGATCGTGGCCTCGCGCACCTCGGGCACGGCCACCCGGTAGAAGCCGGTGAGGCGCGTGGCCCCTTGCCAGGCCGGGTCGTCGAGGTTCGCGTCGAGCGTGGGCGCCTGCGCGCACACCGGCACGTCGATCCGGCCCGTTGCGGCCTGCGCAGCCCGGGAACACGTGAGGACCACCACCACTGGAAGGACCCAACGGCACAATGCATGCGTCGCGTGCATGGGAATTCTCCTCGCATCGGGGCGGGGGGGGCGGACACCGCCGTCCGCGCACGGGCGCTTGTTATAGGCGCGCGCGTCCGTGCGTCAAGGCCGTACATCTGGAGGCCGGGTTGACGGCGGCACGGCGCAATGCCGGTTGGCATGCGGCCGGCGCGCGATCTGCCACCGGCACGTTGGCCACCGGCACGAGGAAAGGAGGCTCCGCACCCGCGCGGGCCGCCGGTCCCGCGCGTAGGGCGCGGACGCGCATGGTCCTCTGCGCCGCACGCAACGCGGGCAACGCGTGGATGATGCGCTCGCTGGGGGATCAAGCGGGACGCCACAACATGGTTCGTGTTCGCGGGTGTTGAGCTAGGGAAAGGGGCGTGACTCTGGCGTGGTGTGAGTTCAGGATCTCTTGCGCCGTCTGGTTATGCGCGCCCGGCGCTGTCTCGAGTGTCGCCGCTAGGGTGGTTTGAATGTGAGGCACAAGCGCTTCGAGGCCAATGCTTTCCGACGCACCCGAGTTCATTACCTTGCGAGCATCGATTGGGACTGCTAAGATAGGATCATGAGAGTGTGAAATGGGGGAAAGAGTCATGCCGAAAAGGTGCACAGAGAGCAAGAAAGCCTTCGATGGCAACGTACAGCGGGCGCGGTACTTTCTGGAAATTCACGAAGAGGCTCAGAAAGGTCGTGGATCGCCATCAAATAGATATCGAGAGTTACCTCGGGCAGCACTGGTGTTCGCCGTGGGAGCGATTGATGCCTATTTGGCAGAGGTAACGGCGGAAGTGCTTGTTTCTAAGCTGCACCGTTCTGTGCCAGAGGGGGAGCCGGAGTCGCCTCCGCGACAGCTGCTGAACCTCTTGGCAAAGGAAATCCCTGGTTTAGCACTCGAGACCGTACTGATGCCGGATACGTCACGTAGATTGGCTCACGTTCAGCGGACCGTTGCTGACCACTTCCATAACAAGGTCACCAGTCATGGTGCGGAGGCCGTCGGAAGAGCAATCGAGCGCATGGGGGGGAGAGCGGTTGATCTATGGAGCGCCCTCAAGAAGAGCGGCGGTGAGAGGCCCCAGGTACGACTGAATAGATGGACCGAGCGGCGCCACAAGATAGTCCACCAAGGTCAGAGGCCCCAGGTCAGACGAGACGATGCAAAACGATTCATTGACTTCACCACGGAGCTGGTCGAACGTCTTGATGAGAGGGCTGTTCAGTTGAAGGCGCCATAGCACATTAGGGGACAACTCTCGGTCCTAGCCCGCGGTGAACACTGCACAACCGGGCAGACCTGGCTCACCCGCCCCCCTACACCGGCTCCCCGCGGGCGGCCTGATGCTCGTGCTTGGCGCGCAGGATCTGCTCGCCGTGGTCGAGCACCTGGCGGGCGTCCTGCTCGGAGAGCCCGGCGCCGCGCAGCACAGAGAGCGCCTGGGCCTCGGGGGTGAGCTGGTCCGGCGCGTGGGCGTCGGTGCCGTACACGAGCCGCGCACCGTGCGCGCGCGCGCGCGCGGCCACGTGCCCGTTGGTGAGGCAGTGGCCCCGCTTGGCCGTGAGCTCCAGGGCCACGTTGTGCTCGGCCGCGAGCCGGACCTCGGTCTCGGTAATCAGCCCGGGATGCGCGAGCACGTCCACGCCCGCCTCGATGGCCGCGCGGTTCGTGCCCGGGGCCACGGGTTCGGCCACGGTCTCGCCGTGGCACAGAATGAGAAGCGCCCCGGCCGCGCGCGCGCGTTCGGCCACTTCGTTCACGTGCTCGGGCCGCACGTGGGTGAGCTCCGCGCCCGGGACCACGAGCACGCGGTCGAGCCGGTTCTCGACCTCGGCGGCGACCACCAGGGCCTCGACCACCCGGTCCACGGTGGACAGGTCCACGTGGTCGGTGATGGCCAGGGCGGCGTACCCGGCCACCTCGGCGCGGCGGATGAGCTCGGCCGGGCCCAGCTCGCCGTCCGAGAGCGTGGTGTGCGTGTGCAGGTCGTTCATGGGGTCTCCTTGGCGCGGGTCAGTCCCCGGACTCGAGGCGCTCCTCGTCGGGCGGGGTCTCGTCCTCGCGCAGCCCGGCCAAGGACCCGTCGGCCTCGTCCTCGTCGTCGGGCAGGTCCTGGCAGAACGCGGCCTCGTACTCCTCCAGGGACATGAGGATCTCGCGCGACTTGCCGTCGCGGAACGGGCCCAGAACCCCGGCCTCGGCCATCTGGTCGATGATCCGGCTCGCGCGGCCGTACCCGATGCCCAGCTTGCGCTGCAACAGGGACACGCTGCCGCGCTGGGTCTCCAGCACCTGGCGCACCGCCTCGTCGAAGAGCTCGTCGCGGTCCGCGTCGCGGTCGGCCGCGGCGCCGCCCACGACCGGGCCCTCGAGCTCCTCGTGGAACTCGGGGTCGGCCTGGCGGCGGCAGTGGTCGAGGACCGCCTGGAGCTCCCCGTCGCTGGCGAACGCGCCCTGCGCGCGCACGAGCTTGCTCGTATGCGGGGGCAGGTACAGCATGTCGCCCGCGCCCAACAGGGCCTCGGCGCCGTTGCCGTCGAGGATCGTGCGGCTGTCCACCTTGCTCGCGACCTGGAACGCGATGCGGCTGGGCAGGTTCGCCTTGATGAGCCCGGTGATGACGTCCACCGACGGGCGCTGGGTGGCCAGGATCACGTGGATGCCCACCGCCCGGCTCTTGGACGCGAGGCGGATGATGGACTTCTCCACGTCCTTGCCCGCCACGAGCATGAGGTCCGCGAGCTCGTCGATCACGATCACGATGTGCGGCATGGTGCGGGGGAAGGCCTCGATCTCTTCCTCATCGAGCTCCTCCTCCACGCGGCGCACGAGCTCGTCCTCGCCGAGCGCGTTGAACTTGCGGATGTTGTTCACCTGGGCGAGGGCGAGGCGCTCGTAGCGCTGGTCCATCTGCGTGCAGGCCCACTCCAGGATGGCCGCGGCGCGCCGCATGTCCGTGACCACCGGGCACATGAGATGGGGAATGTCCTTGAAGCGGCTCAGCTCCACCATCTTCGGGTCCACCAGGATGAGCTTGAGCTCGTCCGGCCGTCGGCTGAGCAGGAACGAGAGCAAAACCGCGTTGATGCACACGCTCTTGCCCGAGCCCGTGGCTCCGGCGATCAGAAGGTGCGGCATCTCCGCCAGGTCCGAGAGGATCGGCGCGCCCGTGAGGTCCGTGCCCAGGAACATGGGCAGCTCCAACGGGTCGCGCTCCGGGTCGTAGTGCGCGTACACGTCGCGGATGTAGACCATGCGGTCATTCATGTTCGGGATTTCGATGCCCACCGTGTCCTTGCCCGGGATCGGGGCCACGATGCGCACATTGTAGGCCTTCAGGGCCATGGTGATGTTGTTGGCCAGCGAAAAGATGCGCTCGACCCGGATGCCCGGCGCGAGCGCGACCTCGAACATGGTCACCCGCGGCCCGCACTCCACGCCCACGACCTTGCCGTCGATCTTGAACTCGGCTAGGGTGCGCTCCAGGACCTCGGCGCGCTTGTCCAGGGTGTCCGGGTGCTCGCCGTGGTCGGTGTCCGGCTCCTCCAGGAGCTCGGGCGGCGGGAGCTCGTAGTCCTCGGCCTGCGCGGTGCGCCGGCGCGGCCGGCGGGCGCGCCGGGTGGGCGCGCGCGCGGGCGCGGCCCGGCGCAGCGAGAGCCGGGTCTGGACCGTCTCGTCAACCTCGGGCTCTTCGTCCTCCTTGTCTTCGGCGTCCTCTTCTTCCTCGTCGTCGGCCTCGTCGCACGGCTCGGGCGGCGCGGGGCGCGTGGCCCGCGGCGCATACGTGCGGGCGCCCTGCGTGCCCGCCGCGGCCCGGGCCGGAGGCCGGGCGATCCACTGGTGCGCGGCCGCAAGCCCACCGGCGACCCGGCCCGTTGTACGGGCGAGGCCCATGCCCGCCGCGCGCAGCGCGCGCAGCGCGAACCGCAGCGTCCGGGCCATCCAGGGTCCGAACGCGAGCTGCCCGCCCGCGGCGAACGCAAGCAGCGCCAGGGCCGCGGTGCCGGCCCGGCCGAAGAGCGCGATGCCCCGCGGGGCCAGGAACCAGCCCACCAGTCCGCACAGGACCGGGTCCTCGGCGCGGTTGCCGGGCAGGCCCAGGAGGACGCTAAAGCCCGCCACGAACAGCCCCGCGCCCAGAACTTGCGGCCAGGTGCGCAGAAGCCGTCCGGTGCGGGTGACCTGTACGCCCCAGGCCACGAGCAAGGCGGCCGCGAGGCACGCGCCCCAGAACCCCAGGGACAGGATGGTGTAGAAGGCGAGGTAGTACCCGGCCAGGCCCGTGGGTGCGCGTGCGGCCGCGACCGCGGGCTCCAGGTCGATGTCCACGTATAGGCTCAGGCCCAGGAACAGGCCGAGCGTCACCAAGAAGAGCCCGGCGAAGCGCGCGGCGTACGCGCAGCGGCCGGACGCGGATGGAGAAGCGGGCATGGACACAGCGCCTCCTGGCGGCACACGGGCCGGACCCCGGACCCGCGGTCCGGGCACACGGCCCCCCTGTAGGCATATCGACCAACCGGGCGGTCTCCTTTCGATCGAAAGGCCCTGCCGGCGGCCCGTTTCCGAACTCCTTTGCCCGCAAGGGCCTGGCGCACCGCGTACACGGGCGCAGAGGCCCTTTTCCCTTGACAGTGCCCGCAGCCGGCGCGAGAATGCTCCGTCCGCCCGGAGCGCGGTGCCTTTCGGGGTGCTGCGGGCCTGTTTCCGACGAGGAGAGCCGTTGTGGCCAAGGGAAAGACCGCTGTCCAGACCGCGGACGCGGCACGCGAGGCGCTCAAGGACCTGCTGGGCGCCCTGCGCGACCTGCACGGGGACGCGCTCTCCGAGCGGCTCTCCAGCGTGGAGGAGCTCGTGTGGGCCGTGCTCGCGGACAACGACGTCGACGACGACGAGGCCCGCCGCATTGTGCTGCGCATGCGCGAGGCGTACGTGGACTGGAACGAGGTGCGCGTGGAGCGCGTGGCCGCGCTCGCGCGGTTCCTGGACCCGCACGAGCGCGCGGACGAGCTCGCGCGCCACATCCGCGGGCTCCTGAGCCGGATGTTCGACCGGTGCGGCCGGGTGGACCTCGCGGACCTTGTGGACCTGAAGCCCGCGGACGCGCGCCGCGCACTCATGGAGGTCGAGCCCGTAAGCCGCGCGGTGGCCGACCGGATCCTCATGCGCGAGGTGCCCGAGGCGACCATGCCCTTCAGCTCCGAGGCCCTGGCCGTGGCCAAGCGGCGCAAGCTCGTGCCCCGCAGCGCCACCCGCGGGCACCTGAACAAGCTCGTGGCCGAGGCCCTGGACGAGGAGGAGGCCCAGGAGTTCTTCTTTCTTTTGCACTACCACCTGGACCAGGGCTGCACCAAGAGCCGCTGTCCGGTGTGCAAGAAGTAGCGCCGGCATTCGCACCGGGAAAGGACCCTGCATCATGCCCGTACTCAACATCGGCCTACCCAAGGGCAGCCTGCAACAAGGGACCCTGGAGCTGCTGGACAAGGCGGGGTGGCGGTTCTCCGTGTCCGGACGCAGCTACTACCCCCGCTGCGACGACCCGGAGATCGAGGCGATGCTCGCCCGGCCCCAGGAGATGAGCCGGTACGTGGAGCGCGGCGTCATGGACGCGGCCGTCACCGGGCTCGACTGGACCGAGGAGAACGCCTCGGACGTCGAAGTGGTCGCGCGGCTCACGTACGCCAAGGCCTCGCGCCAGGCGGTGCGCTGGGTGCTGGCCGTGCCCGAAGACTCGCCCGTGCAGTCGGTGGCCGACCTCGAGGGCAAGGTCATCTCCACCGAGGTCGTGAACCTCGTGCGCGCGTACCTGGACCGCCACGGAGTCCGCGCCGAGGTCGAGTTCTCGCACGGGGCCACGGAGGTCAAGGTCCCGCATCTGGCCGACGCGATCGTGGAGCTGACCGAGACCGGCTCCAGCCTGCGCGCGAACCGGCTGCGCATCGTGGATACCGTGGCCGAGAGCGTGACCGTGGTCATCGCCAACCGGGACGCGGCCCGCGACCCGTGGAAGCGGGAGAAGATCGACGCCCTGGTGATGATGCTCCAGGGCGCGCTCCAGGCCCGGGGCCAGGTGCTCCTGAAGCTCAACGTCGCGCAGGCGAACCTGGACGCGGTCGTCGACCGCCTGCCCAGCCTGCACGCGCCCACGGTCAACCACCTCGCGGGCGGGGACTGGGTGGCCGTGGAGACCGTGGTCGACGAGCCGCGCGTGCGCACCCTCATCCCGGAGCTCAAGGCCGCGGGCGCGGAGGGGATCATCGAGCTTCCCCTCAACAAGATCATCCCCTAGGGCGGGGGCGGACCGCGCCGGGCCGGGAAGCGCTGCCGACAAATCCGCGGGAGGACCCGCCCATGAAGCGATGCGCAGCCTGCGGACAGCCCTGGACCGAGAAGCACACCCCCGGACGCCGCGAGGTGTGCGACCGGTGCGCCGCGGCTTGGCACGCGTGCCGCAACTGCCGGTTCTTCGACGCGCGGGCCAACCCCTGGTGCCGTGAGCCGGCCGCGCGCGACGAGCGCCCCCGCGAGGCGGAGGCCGCGAACGCGTGCTCCTACTTCCAGCTCGCCGAGGCCGGACCCGGCGAGCCGGACGCGGACCGCTCGGCCCAGGCGCGCAAGGAGCTCGAGGCCCTGTTCGGCGACCGGGCCGCGGACGCGGACGCGGAC
>CAZOBJ010000028.1:0-3544 GCA_964577825.1 uncultured Planctomycetales bacterium | reverse complement strand
TCGAGGACCTGTTCGGCCCGCGCGGCGGGTCCGAACCCGAGTAACGCACTCGCGCGGCAGGGGCGCGAGCCCGCGCCCGGCGGCGCGCACGATGCAGAGAACAAGGAGCGCACCTCCCCATGGCCGGACACTCCCACTGGGCCGGCATCAAGCACAAGAAGGCCGCCAACGACGCGAAAAAGGGCAAGGCCTTCAGCAAGATGGCCCTGCTCATCCACGGCGCGGTCCGCGAGGGCGGCAGCCCCGACCCGGACATGAACCCGCGCCTGCGCCTGATCCTGGACAAGGCCAAGGCCATTAACATGCCCAAGGACAAGGTGCAGCGCGCCATCGACAAGGCCGCCGGCGCGAGCGGCGAGGCCTTCGAGCAGGTCGTGTACGAAGGCTACGGGCCCGGCGGCGCGGCGTTCCTGGTGCAGGCGCTCACGGACAATCGCAACCGGACCTTCCCCGAGGTGCGCAGGATCTTCGAGCAGCACGGCGGCAGCCTGGGCCAGCCCGGGTGCGTGGGGTACCTGTTCGACCGCAAGGGGCTGATCACCGTGAGCGCCGCGGCCGCGGACGAGGATGCCGTGCTCGAGGCCGCCCTGGACCGGGGCGCCGAGGACATGACCACCGAAGACGACCTCTTGCAGATCGTCACGCCCCCGGACCGGCTCTTCGACGTGCGCGACGCGCTACAGGCGCGCGAGATTCCGGTGGAGGGCGCGGAGCTCGCCATGCTGCCGTCGACCACCATGCCCGTGCAGGGCGCGGACGCCGAGCGCGCGCTGCGCTTGGCCGAGGCCCTGGACGAGCACGAGGACGTGGAGAACGTGTTCACGAACTTCGACATTCCCGAGGAGGTGGCCGCGCGCCTGGCGGGCGCGTGACCCGGACCGGCGAGGAGGAGAGGGCCATGCGCTGGATCTCGAAGATCTTTTTCCAGGGGCTGCTGGCGTTGCTGCCCATCAGCCTGAGCGTGTACGCGGTCTACTGGCTGGGCGCCACCGCGGAGAAGCTGTTGGGCGGGTTGCTCAAGCGCGTCCTCACCGACCAGGTCTACTTCACCGGCGCCGGGGTCGTCGCCGGGCTCGCGCTTGTGATGGTCGCGGGCCTGCTGCTGAATCTCTGGATCGTGCGCAAGGTCTTCGAGCTCGCCGACAAGGTGATCGAGCGCATCCCCCTCGTGAAGACCGTGTACGGGAGCGTGCGCGACCTCATGGGCTTTTTCGGCGAGACCAAGGGCAAGAGCCTCCAGCAGGTGGTGCTCGTGCGCGTGGCCGAGGACCTGCGCCTTGTGGGGTTCGTCACCCGCCGGGAGTTCGAGGGCCTGCCCGAGGCCCTGGCGCGCCGGGGCGAGGTGCTCGTGTACCTGCCCATGAGCTACCAGCTCGGGGGGTTCACCTTGTACATGCCCGCCGACCGCGTGGAGCCCGTGGACATGAGCGTGGAGCAGGCCATGCGGTTCGCGCTCACGGCCGGCATGTCCACCGACCGCGCCGCGGACCTGCCCGCCGCCCCCGCCGCGCCCGCCACGGACGCCCCGGCGCCCGCGGGGGGGTGAGGTCCAACGGCTCCGCGTTGCGCAGAGACAACCACGACGCGCCCACGCCCGCGGGGGGGTAAGGGGGGCGCCGTGGGCGCGCCTTCGCGCCAAGCCTAGGCCAACGGCGGCCGACGGCCGGACCCGCCACGCACGAGACGCCTATCCCAACCCCTATCGCCCGCCGCCCCACGGCGGGGCCGACCCGCCGCGTCAAGATACGCCCCCACACAAGCGCTTGACTCGCCCCGTGGCCGGGCGTAGCATCTCTCTTGGGCGCGAATCCGTGGGCGAGGGGGAGATCTGTGCAGGATAGCGACTTAGGCGGGGAGGCTCGAGGGGATCATGGCCAGCCACTCAGCAGAGAGCTTGTTCGACAAGAACATCCAGAGTGCCGACGAGTGCTTGGCGCTATTCGACGGGGTGAACAGGCTGAAGGCCCAGCTGGAGATTCAGTGGGTTCTCCGTGCCGGGATCGTCTTTGTCGTCTCTGCGCTTGATACGTACTTCCATGACAAGGTGAAGTACCGCGTTGGAAGGTCCTCCTTGGAAAACCTGCCACCGAAGTTGGCCAAGTTTGAGGTCCCACTTGCGGGTCTAACGACGTGGGATGAAGCAAGACGAAAGGGAAATGTGATACGGAACTGGGTTATGGACCACTTATCCACTCGCCCCTTGCAGTCACCTCAAGCTATCGCCGAGACGCTGAAGCTGGCGAACATCAACGAACTCTGGGAGACAATCGAACCGAATAGTTCCCATCGGAACGCCTTGCTGAAACGATTCAACGACTTGGTGCACCGTCGGAACCAGATTGCCCACGAGGGGGATCGCGAACAATCGCGCGGGAGCGGCAAGAAACTGCGTCCGATAGACCGCGATCTGCTCACTGACGCCATCACGTTTTCGAAAGACCTCGTGGGCAAGGTGGAGCATGCGTTTCCAAAGTAACCAGTGTGGCACGCGGATGCAAAGCGACGGCCGCGTTGCGCCCGCGGCTGATCCGCAGCCCGTTGGCCAACACGAGACACACGATGAGCCGGAAGCGGCAACAGAGCTATCGTACGTGGTTCACGTCTCTCAGCTATGAGCAGTTCGTAGAGCACATGTACAAGCGGATTTCCAGGGGTACGTCGGCCAAAGTCCGCCGCAATAAGAAGTATGTCGGCAAGAGCTCAGGGCACCGCCATCAAATAGATGTATCGGTTGAGACAAGCGTTTTGGGGGGGCTGAGTCTACTGATATTGGTGGAGTGCAAGCACTATCGTGACAAAGTCAAGGTAAGGGATCTCTTGGCTTTTGCCGAGCGTATTCACGACATCGGCGCGCACAAGGGGGTTGTTGTGACAACGATTGGTTTTCAGCGTGGTGCAATCAAGATAGCGAACGCCCATGGGATTGCATTGGTGAAGACTCAACCCCAATGGCAACACATCAAATACTGTCGCCGAGGGAACCGGATTGACGGAATGGTACGGGGTACCACCTATACCGGAAGCCGCAGGAGCAAGGATGATGCATTTGTGGGACTCGTGCCGAAGCTTCGTGGTAAGTACCGCCGATACTACGGTGGCGATCAGCCCACGTGGAAGGGCGTATTGAACGCACTGATTTATGATTGACCAAGTCAATGCAGTGGGCGACAAAGGGCTGCAATCGACGCTGCTACGCATCGCGATTGAGCCCCGGCGTTCACGACTCCAATGTTGACTTCATCGCGGCCCGAAGCTACCTCTGCTTCGCGAACAACGGCTCCCCAATCAGCGTCCGCAATCCACGTTCTGTGACCTCGTGGCCTCCTTTGGTCGTCTGTGGCAAGAACAGAGCCTCCTCCTGAATATGCGGCGCCAGCAGAAGCAGGTTCATGATCGGGTGACGGGCGCGCGCGCGACGTGGCCCCGGCGGGCGGGCGGGCGCTCTCGCGCGCGTCCGGGCGCCCCCGCCCCACCTACCCCCCGCTTGGGCCGCCGGGGCCGGGCTTTGGCCCCTGCGCGTGCGGGGGGGGGGGGGGGGGGGGGG
>CAZOBJ010000027.1:0-35436 GCA_964577825.1 uncultured Planctomycetales bacterium | reverse complement strand
CGTGGGTCACCTCGCCGAACCCGCCGAGGTAACTCTGCACCTCGAAGTCGTCGAACTCCACCGGCTCGTCCCCGCGCGCGTACAGGCCCGCGCGCCCACCCCACAGGGCCGGGTGGCCGACGCGGAACATCTCGTGCCCGTCCACCAGGCACTGGGCCCGGCCCTCGCCCGCGACCACCTCGAGCCGATACCACTGGCCGGGCCGGTATCCGCCCCGGGCCCGGGCGAGCACGCGTTCGCGCCCGTCCCGCACGTGCACGAGCTCCAGCCCGCCCGTGTCGGGCGCTTCGGCCGGCGGTTCGTGCCCGGCCGCCTGCGATTCGGGCTCGTCCGCGGCCGCCTTGTCAGCCGCGTCCTGCGCGGCCGGCTGTTCTGGCGCCTCGGGTCGGCTCGGCCCGGACTGTGGCGCGTCCTCGTCGGCCTGCGAATCCGCGGACCAGCGCACCAGGAAACCGTTGTCCGCGTCCCGCGCGTGCAAAAGCAGCCCCATCGCGCCCCCGGGCGGACCGGTGACGCTCACGCCCGCGCGATACGCGTCCCAATGGGCCCGGCCCACCAGGGCGTGGCTGCCCGTGGGCGCGTTGCACTGGTACACGAACGCGTTGGAGCTTCGCGCCGGATTCTCGATGGACCGCACGGTCCAGGACGCGCCCGCCTCCCAGGCCGACGCGTCCTCCGGCGCGCGCATGAAGTCGTCGGTGAACGCCACGGGCGCGACCTGCTGCACAACCGGCGCGCCTACGGTCAGCCCCTCGCCCGCGCGGCCCACGCCCACGGTGCCGGGCCGCACCCCGTGCACGCGCGCGGCCAGGACCAGGGCCCCGTCCGCGAGCAGGGCCAGGCCCGGATCGCGCCACTGGACCCGGTAGGCGCGCGCCTCGCCCGGGCCGGGCAGCGCACCGCGGTCCACGCGCGCGACCTCGTGCTCCAGGCCCGCCTCCACGCGCACCAGGGCCGTCGCGTCCTTGCGCAAGGTGAACGCGAGGTATTCCTCGGGATCGCGGTAGTGCAAGAGAATCCGCAGCCCGGCCGGCGCGTGTTGCGCAGCCGCGGGGCGCTGTACGTGCACGATCACGTCGAACGCGCCCGCGGGCGCGCGGTCCAGGACCTCGTAGGCAAAGGCCTCCCACGCCGGGTCCGCGCCCGCCGGGCCGCGCGCAGGCGGGGCGAGCCGGTCCTCCAGCCACAGGCCGGCCACCGCGCCGAGCACCGCCGCGCCCGCGATCCATGCCAAGAGCCGCATCCGCTCCTCCCAGTCTATTGCGATCACCAACCGCGCGGCCGCATCGCCCCGCTCCCGCGGCGCAAAGCTATCCGAGCTCGCCCAAAGCCACGCAACGCCCCGCATACGCGCGCCGCGCCCGTGGCGTAAGGCTCTCCAAGGTCGCCCAGGGCGACACAGCGCTGCGCACGCGCGCGCCGCGCTCACGGGCCCCATTCTACCGCGGTCCGCGGCCCGGTACAAGAATCGCGGCCCCGTACAACGATCCCGTACAACAATACGAATGTGCGCCCGCGCGCCCGATTCCCGCGCGGGAGGAGAGCCGCCCCCCTACCGCCCCTGCGCGTACACGGACTGTGTGCTGCCGGGCCGGTCGGCGAACGGGTCCTCGGCCGCGCCGATCCGGTCGGCGGCCACGCGCGCGCGGGTCACCATGACCGGGCACCGGTAGGTCCACACGGCCACGCGCGTGCCCTGGAGGGGGTCGGGGTCCTCGTAGGTCAGGCGCAACAGCTCGCGCTCGCCCACGTCGTGGTACTCGGAGTGCACGGTGAACGTGATCCGGCCCCCGCGCTTGACCACCCGCACGCGCACCCACCGGTGGTGCACGTGCCCGTCGTACGGGATGGCGCCCGGCTGCGAGGCCACGACCTCGCCCGCGCGCACGATGGCGCTGCGCGGGCCCGGGGGTTCGTCCTTCCACCCGCCGAAGACGCACGAGTACCCGGACGAGAGGTCGCGCCCGTCCGCGCAGATCGTGACGTTGAAGTCGCGCATGTACTCCTCGTACTCGCCGCGGGCGCGGTCCATCATCTGGGCCATGTACACCTCGACCATCTGGTCGCCGTGCAGGGCCTGCTTGTGCCACAGCACCACGTGCCGGTCGTGCCGGTCGGCGAGGCGGCGCACCTGGTCGCGCAGGCAGTCGGCCTTCCACCGGCCGTGCGCGGTGCCGCTTCGCACCAGCGCGTTGGCGCGGCGCAGCGCGGTGCCCGGGGGCATGCCCGACCAGAACGCCCACCGGTCGTCGCACTCCCAGCGGTTGGTGACCTCCCACACCCCGCCGCCCACGCGCCAGTCCACGGGCGCGCTGTTGAACGAATACGTGCGCAGGTTCGCGTTGAACGCGGTCACCTGTCCGGGCTCCTGGGCGAGTCCGCGCACCGCAAAGGCCACCCGCTCGCCGTCCAGGGGCCGCGGGTCGCGCCAGGCCAGGACCGCGCGGCCGTCCACATACCCCACGAGCATGGCGCCCGCCTGGCGCAGGTGCACCCGGCGCGCGCGGTCGGCCCCGGGCACGCGCGCCCGGGCTACGGTTTCGCCCGCGCGCAAGAGCGCGACGTCCGCGCCCTCCGGCGGAACGGGCCGCCAGCGCAACGTGTACCCGTTGTACGGGCTGCGGGGGCGGGCGGGCTTGGCCACGGACAGGGCGAGCTCGGCGCCGACCTCGGGCCGCGCGGTCTGGGGCAGGAGCGCCTCGAGCTGCGTGGGCCCGAAGAACAGGGCCTTGTGCCAGTAGACCCGGTCGTAGCGCTCGTCGGGGCTGTTCGCGCGGTCCCACTGCGCGGCCGCGGCGCTCCACGCGGCCATGAGCTCCTCGGCGTCGAACACCGGGCTCGCACCGGTCACGGGCAAGGCCGCGCGCACCGGGCGCAGCGCCGGGTCCGCGTAGGCCACCGGCCCGGGCGCGAGCCCGGCCGGGCCCACCGCGTCCCGGCCCACATGGGCCACGAGCGCGCCAGCGCCGTCCACGGACGCGGTCACCACCCCGCGGTCGAGGACCACGCGCGCGCGCACGGAGGCGCCGGTCCCCTGGTCGCCGAAATCGGCTTCGTCGAGAAGCTCGGGCGAGTCCGGGTCGCCGTGCACGCGGCGCAGCGCGTGGTGGGTGACGCCCTCGCGCGTGCCGGTGACCTCGTAGACCACGTGGTCAAAGGGGTCGTTGTACGCCGCGAGCAGGCGCGCGGTGCGCGGCTCGGACTGGGCAAAGGCGAGGGAGGCCTCAAACGCGTACCCGTCCCATCCTGCGCGGCCGAACAGCCGCGGCGCGCGCCCGCGCACACACCGCGCCTCGGACGAGGGCTCCTGTTCGCTGCCGAACGTGCCCAGGTGGGTCTGCACCTGGAAGTCGTCGAACTCCGCGGCCTGAGGCCCCTGCGCGAACAGGCCCACGCGCCCGCCCCACAGGTCCGGCGCCGCATAGCAGACGGCCAGCCGGCCGTCCACGCGGCACACGGCACGGCCCTCACCCGCGAGCACCTCGAGCCGGTACCAGCGCCCGGGCGCGTACCCGCCGGGCCTGCGCGCGAGCTCGGTCCGGGCCCCGTCCGAGAGCCGCATCAGGGTCAGGGCGCCTGCATCCTCCTCGCCGCCGTATCCGCGCGCGGTCCAGCGCAAAAGGTACCCGTTGTCCGCGTCCCGGGCGTGAAACAGCACGCCCATCGCGCCCTTCGGGGGCCCGTGCACGGACACCGCGGCCCGGTACGCGTCCCAGTGCGCGCGGCCGGTCAGTGACACGCTGCCCGCGCGCGACCGGCACTGGTACACGAACGCGTTGGTGCTGCGGGCCGGGGCCTCGAGCGAGCGCACCGACCACCCCTCGCCCGCGGGCGACCAGGCCGACGGATCGCCGGGCGAGCGCATGAAGTCATCGGTGACCGTGATGGGCGCCACGGGCTGGACCACCGGGCGGGCCACCTCCACGCCGCCGTCCACCGGCCGGCCCACACCGGCCCGGCCCGGGGCCATGCCCGGCGCGCGCACGTCGAAGAGAAGCCGCCCCGCGCGCAGCACCACGAGCCGCGGCGCGCGCCACTTGATCCGAAAGTCGACCTCCTCGCCGGGCGGCAGGGCGGCGTCGTCCTCTGCCTCGGCCCGCTTGCGCGCGAGCACCACGGCCACGCCCGACGAGACGCGCACGAGCTCGGCCGCCCGGTCGCGCACCGTGAGGGCGAGGTAGTTCTCTCGGTCCGCGAAGTGCACGAGAATGCGCCCGGCCGCCGGACCCGTAGGCTCGGCCGCGCGGCGGACCGTGGTCGTGAGGTCGAAGTCCCCGGCGCACGCCGCGTCGAGAACCTCGTAGTTGAACCGGGCCCAGTCCCGGTCCTCGCCCGGACGATCCGCGGCTCGGGCCGCGTCGAGCGCGGGCGCGGACCTGGGCAAGGGCCGCGCGCCCGCCAGCGGCGCAGCGCGCCACGCCCATGCGGCGACGACCAGGCCCGCCGCCAGCACGGCGGCCACGGCCGCCAGGGCCTTGCCCCGCAAAACCATGCGATTCTCCTGCAAAGGTCCGAACGCCGGATGCGTACATACACTGGTGGACACGCTCGGCTCTGGCCCGGGCCCGGACCAGGCGATTCTAGGGCCCGGTTCGGCCCGGGTCAACAGCCTGGCGCCGGGTGCGCGCCCTTTGCCCGGACCCGGGCTTGACTCCGCGGCGCGCGCGAGGGACGCTAAAGACCGATAACGCGTCTGGTCGATACAGGAAGGGGAGAAACCCGGACGTCGTGTCCGCGGGCCCGCACCGCACGCTTGCGCAGGGCCCAGTGTTGCGAGGGACCTATGGACTCAGCTCCCCGAGCGGCCGGCTCCGCCGAGGCCCCCAGCCGCGCGCGCAGGCGCCTGGGCGTGGAGGCGGCGCTCCTTTTCTCGCTCCTGGCGCTTCTCGCGTGGACGCGCGTCGTGGCGCCCGGGTGGGCGCGGCTGCACAGGATCCGGGCGCGCGAGGCCGCGCTACGCGCCGAGGTCCGGGACCTGGAAGGCCGCGTCGCGCGCATGGAGCGGCGCACGAATGCGCTCCTGGCCGGCGAACCGGCCACCGTGGAGCGCGCCATCCGCGAACAGCTCGGCTGGGGCCGGCCGGGCGAGTACCTGGTCGTCCTGCCGCCGGACACCGAACCGGAGTGAGCTGACATGCCCGACATCCTGAGCCAAAACGAGGTGGACGCGCTGCTCGCGGCCGTGGACGAGGGCGACCTGGAGGCCGTGGGCGGCGGCGAGCCCACGCCCCAGGCCCAGGAAGTGGCCGTCTACGACTTCAAGCGCCCGGAGCGCGTGTCTACCGACCAGATCCGGTCCATGGAGATGCTTCACGAGGTGCTCGCGCGCAAGCTGGGTGCCAGCCTGTCCGCGTACCTGCGCACCATCGTGGACGTGAAGATGGCCTCCGTCGAGCAGCTCACCTATCAAGAGTTCATCATGAGCCTGCCCAACCCCACGTGCTTCAACCTGATGACCTGCGAGCCGCTCGAGAACCAGATGGTTCTGGAGATCAACCCCTCGATCGTGTTCCCGATCATCGACAAGCTGCTCGGCGGCGGGTCGGCCGAGGTGCACATCCCCGAGCGGGACATGACCATCATCGAGCAGCGCCTGATCAGCCGCATTCTGGAGATGATCCTCGAGTACCTGCGCGAGACCTGGAGCACCATCCTGGACATCGACTTCAAAATCACCGCCACGGAGTCCAACCCGCAGCTTATGCAGATCGTGCCGCCCAACGAGGTGGTGATCCTGGTCTGCTTCGAGCTGCGCATGGGCGAGTGCAGCGGGATGCTGAACCTCTGCATCCCCTTCCCGGTCATCGAGCCGGTGATGAGCAAGTTCTCGACCATCGGCACGTGGTTCAGCTACCGCAAGGCCGGGGCCGAGGACGAGAGCTTCACCCAGATGCAGGAGGGCGTGGAGCGCGCCGAGCTCCGGGCGGTGGGGTACATCGCCCAGACCTCGATCACCCTGCGCGAGTGCCTGAACCTCAAGCCCGGCGACATCCTCACCACGGAGAAGGACGCCCGGGGGCCGCTTCTTCTCACCGTGAACGGCAAGCCCAAGTTCCTCGGACGGCCGGGCGTTTGCAAGGGCCGCAAGGCCATGCGCATCGTGGGCCGGGCCGCGATCGACGAGGAGATTTGATCCCATGCCCGACCAGGCCGACGGCCCCTCCCAGGACGAGGCCCCGGACCGCCCGCCCGAGGCGAGCGACGAGGCCCAGACCCCTTCGCCCGAACAGGGCGCGGACACGGGCCAGAGCGCGGACGACCAGGCCGTTGACCAGCCCGAGGCCGAGGCCGAGGCGCAGGAGCCCGAGACCCCGGGCCAACAGGCGCAAGGCCCGGCCGACGAGTCGCAGGCCGAGCCGGAGGCCGCGGGCGAAGAGGCTCAGCCGGCGGCCGAAGCCGAAGAGGACGCTGCGCAGGCGCTTCTGAAAGCCATGCTCCAGGCCGCGGCCCAGGCCTGGACCGAAGAGCTGAAGCGTCCGGTCCGGCCCGGAGAGCCCAGCGTGCTCCGCGGCGGGCCCGAGGCCGTGCTCGGCGGGGGCGAAGGCCGGTACGTGGTCTCTTCGGCCGCGTGGCGCGGCGCGGGCACGGGCACCGCGTACTGGGCGCTGGGCGCCGAGCTTGCGGCCGGGGTCGCGGCCTGCGCGCAGGCGGCAAGCGCAGGCGGCGAGCCGGACCTGGAGGCGGCCGAGCTCGACGACCAGGCCCTGGAGGCCTATCAAGCCGCGGCGGCCGACTTGTGGACCAAGGCCGCGGAGGCCGCGCGCACCGAGGGCCGCACCGGTCTGGCCGTGGACGCGGGCGAATCGCGGGTCGTGGACCTGTCCGAGACCCCGGCCGCAGAGGCCCTGGAGGCGGGCGAGTACGTGGCCGCGCGCGCGGACCTGACCGTGGAGGGCCTGCCCGAGGCAGAGGTCCTGCTCGTGGTGCCCGCCGCGGCCGTGGCGCAGGCGCCCGCAGAGGCGCCGCCCGGTCCCGAGGGCCACAACGTCGCGCAGATCATGAAGATGCGGCTTCCCGTGTACGTGACCGTGGCCGAGCGGTCCATGCGCCTGTCGCGGATCATGGACCTGGTTCCCGGCGCGATCATCGAGTTCCGCAAGTCCGCGGAGGAGCCCCTGGACCTGCAGGCCGCTGGCATCACCATCGGCCGAGGCGAGGCCGTGATCGTGCGGGAGCGGTTCGGCCTCCAGGTGCGCGAAATCTTCACCCGCAAGGCCATCCGCGCGCATCGCGACGAATCCTGACCCCCGGCGTCCCCCGGGCGCCGCGCCGCTTGGCCGGCCGCCGGTCGGCGGCGAAGGACGCTTGCGATTTCCGCCCTTGACTTGCCCTGCGGGGCTGGATAAGGTCGGGGTTGCAGCATAGGCGTCTGGAACCGATCCGGACAGCACAGCGCAAGGAGAGCTTCGTGAGGGGTCGCCTCCGGGCCTGCCTCTGTATCGCGCTCTGGTTGGCCGCGCCCGCGGCGTGGGCCGCAGAAGGCGCCGAAGGGTCCGCTTCGCGGCGCGACTCGGACGTGGCGCCCGCGGCCGTGACCGTGCGCCAGCGGTTCGCGCACGTGGACATGCCCGCCCGGGACCTCGCCCAGGTCGCGCAGATCGGCGAGCGCCTGGTCTACGGGATCAAGTGGAAGGGCCTTGCCGCCGGACAGGCCACCCTGTCCGTGAACCGCAAGACCAGCGTCTCGGGCCGGCCCACCTACTACCTGTCCCTGGAGACCGCGAGCAACGACTTCCTGAGCACGTTCTACCACGTCGAGGACCGGGTGCGCAGCTACGTGGACGCGGACACCGGCCGGTCCGTGCTGTACGTGCGCGACCTGCGCGAGGGCGGTTCGACCGCGAACGACTACGTGCAGTTCGACTACGACCGCAACCTCCAGTACTACCGCCCCGTGCGCACCGAGGTCCAGGAGACGCGCGCTCCGCAGCCCCCGCCCCGGCCCATCCCGGGACCGGTGCAGGACCCGCTGTCCGTGGTCTACTACCTGCGGCATTTCTCCCTCGAACCGGGCGAGACCCGCGAGATCGCGGTCGGCCGCCGGGGCAAGACCGCCCTCCTGGAGGTCACGGCCAAGCACGTGGACCGGATCAGCCTGCCGGGCCTCGGCGAGTTCGAGGCCTTGGTGGTCGAGCTCGAGGACAGCGCGGCCGGCGGCCCGTACGCGCCGAACCTGTTCGTGGCGCGCGGCGCCACGCGCGTGTGGGTGGAGCGCCACACCCGCATCCCGCTCATGGCCCGCACCTCGCTTCCCAAGATCGGGGCCGTGGAGGTGCTCCTGCACCACGCGGCGAACTGCCCGCTCGCCGACCACGCCCTGTCGGACTGATCCCAGCCAGGACCGACCATGCCCCCGGAGCCGACGCACGCGCCCACCCAGGAGCAGTATCGCGACGCCGCGCTGCGGTGCGGCGCGTGGATGCTGCGCAACCAGGTCCAGGCCGTGGACGACGCGAACCGCGGGCGATACCTGCAGGCCTACTTTCTGCGGTTCAAGCGCGGCAAGAGCTCGGTCGGGTTCGTGCCCGGGGCCAAGAAGCGGCGCCGCGCCCAGTACAGCGTGTGCTGGACCACGGCCACCGCGGCCATGGCCGCGCACATGCTCTACGAGCGCACAGGCGATGAGGAATACCTCGAGTCCGCGCGCCTGGCCGCCGGATACCTGAAGCTCCTCCAGGTCCTCAACCCGCGCGACCCGGACCACGGGCTCATCTGGCACGACATCCCGGGGTACGGGATCTTCGGCCCCAACCGCGACGCGACCACGGCCGCCTGGGCCATGACCAAGCTGAGCGCCCCGCTACAGGACCCCGACCTGCTCGAACGCGCCCTGGTCTATGCCGAGCGCTTCCGCAAGGAACGATTCGACGCGCGCCACGCCTTTCCGCTGTGGCCGAACCGACGTGCCGAAGGCCGCGCCATGGGGCAATCCTGTTGTGGCGGCGAGTTCGCCTTCCTGCTGGACCTGTACCAGGCCACGGGCGAGACGACCTGGCTCGAGGACCTGGCCCTGCCGGGGCTGGACACCTTTGCGCGCGCGTTCATCCGCCCGGACGGGGAGCTCAACCTCACCTACGACTTCGACGCCCAGGAGCCCGTCTCTCCGCAGCCCGACGCCCGGGGGTACGTAGACCGGCGCCACGTGTACAACGACGACTTCTCGTCCCTGGCCCTGCTCAAGGCGTACGCGATCACCGGAGAGAAGCGGTACCTCGACGCGACCAAGCGCTACCTCGACTGGATGGCGTCCGTGCAGCACCCGGACGGCTCGTTCGGCGAGCCCCGAGTGTACCGAGACGCGAGCGGCACGGTCGCCATCGAGCTCGCGGACCTGCACGCCGCGCTCGGCGAGCCCGTGCACAGCCAGGCCCTGGCGGCGACGGGCGCGCACCTGCTGTCCCTGCAGGTTCCGGACACGGACAAGAGCGAGGTGGCCGGCGCCTTCTACGGGCTCACCCCGTGGGAGAGGCTCCCGTTCTGCTGCGTGCACCTGCGCACCTCCGGGTACGCGGTGGCCGCGCTCCTCAAGCTCGAGGCCGCGCGCACCTACCACTGCTACACCGCGGCGAAGTAACCGCAACCCGCGTCGGCCAATCCTCCCCGCGCATGTCGCGGGGCTCGGGTTCGGACCGCCCCAGCCCCGGTCCAGGGAGGGCGCATGGACCTCTTGCACTACGGCCTACAGCGAAGCGGGACCAACTTCCTGGCCGCGCTCCTGGAGAAGAAGTACCGCGTGCGCATCCGCAACCGCGCCGTCCAGGACCGAAGCTCGCCCATGCACAAGCATGTGCGCCTGTATGAGGACAAGGACCTCATCCCGGAGCCCCTGTACAAAAACGACATCCGGGTCCACAGCATCCGGGACCTGGAGCGCCGGCTCGATGTCGTGCCGGCCTATTACCTCGTCATCTCCAAGGACCCGTACTCCTGGTTCTTGAGCTACGCGCGTTGGGCGAAGCGGTGCAACTGGCCGCAGGCGGCGCACCACTACATCCAGGAATACAACCTGTTCTACGGCAAGTGGCTGGAGCTCTCGCGCGAGACCGACAGGATCATGTTCGTGCGCTACGCGGACCTGCTTCGCGATGCGCGTGCGGCCCTCGCCCGCCTACAGGCCCGCACGGGTATGCGGCCGAAGTGGTTGGCGCGCCTCCTGCCCAACGCGATCGCCAAGGTGGACCAATCCGGCGAATTCTCCCGCGAGCAGCGCGACGCCTACCTGGCCGAGCGATACCTGGACGAGTTCAGCGAACCGGCGATACGGGAGCTCAACGCCCTGCTCGATGCGCAGGTGGCCGCCTCCCTGGGTTACGAGCGGAGGGGCGCCCCGTCCCGACCGCCGCGCGCCAGGCCCTGAGGCGCGGGCGGCCGTCCGTACCCGGCCCGCGCCGCTCGGCGCTCGGCCCTGTCGCATACACGCACTACCCACTTGACCCGGCGCGCGGGCCGGTGTACCTTCGGTCGCGGTTGGCTTTGTCCATGCAAACGGCCTGGAGGTCGGACCCCGCGCTTGGTCCCGATCGAGCGGACCCGGGCGGGCCGGACCGACCTCGCCGGATCAGTCCAACTCCGAGCTGGCACGAACGGACGTAAACGGCAATTGCACGTAGTCGAATACGCCCTTGGCCCGGCTGCCGGTCATCCGGCGCACCAACTCGGTGACGTTGAGCCCGACGCCGACAAACACATGGCGCGACTTCTCGTCGAAATACGGTTCGCTTTCTTCCTGGAAGCCGCGCGTGTAATAGCCGGCCTGCAGTTCCACCATGCGCAGAAACTTGTTGTCGCTCCGTAGCATGCCGCCCGGCTTGAAGGCCAGCAGGTATTTCTGCCCCGAGTAGTCGGTGAACGGATCAAATTTCCCGTCACGCACTCGATCCCGGAAGCCGGGAGAGGGCTTCCATTCCATGCGGAAGTCGACGGACTCTTTGAATCGCGGACATCGTTGACGCAGATAACCCATGTAAGCACCGACCGTATTGGCGAGTTGGTCTTCCCAACTGAAGCCATGGTCATTGGTGAAGCCGTCGGCGACCTCGACGAGCGTGAGCAGGCCCAAGCTGCTGATGGTCCCATATTTGGCCGCTTCTTGTTTGGAATAGCCGAAGTTCTCGTATAGGTCACCGTGCCAGTTCGAGAGAACGTACCCCATCCAGGCGTGCCCCAGTTTGTCCGCGCCGCCGTGCTTCGTGTCCTTCCCGAAGCCGCCTTCATTGCCGAAGCGGAAGGATTCGTCCCCCCAGCCCCATTGGGACACGCCATAGAGACCGATCAAACCCGCCGGCACCAGGTTCACCGCGGCCACCTTGCCCCGGCGAAGCCACGGCGGCGGGGGCGGCTGTTCCGATCCGTTTTCTTTCCCGTTCGCGCCGTTCGAGGCCGCGGGGCCTTCCGGATCGGCCTCGTTGGAGGCCACGGAACGGCTGCGGTCGGTAGCCGGAGGATCCAGCTCCGGTGGCTCGAAATCGTCATCCTGGACGGGGGCGCCTACGGTTTGGGTGGCGCTGGGCGTTGCCGCTCCCATGCCAGGCCCGTAACGAGATGGGAAATCATCCCCGCCGCGTACGCCGTGCGCGATTGGCTCTGCGCATCCAGCGGCTGCCAATGCATAGCCCAGTATCAAGAACGGCACTGCATGACGCGCCATCCACTTGGCGGCTCCGATCATGACCATACGAAACAGCTTACACGGGTTGCCTTGAGGTGCAACCCTTCGTCAGACGAAGATTGGCGCGCACCTACCCCTGCCGCACCGGGTTGGTGTAACGGGCCCGGGCATCGCCGTCACGACCCGACTACCCACTTGACCCGGCGCGCGGGCCGGTGTACCTTCGGGCGCGGTTGGCTTTGTCCATGCAAACGGCCTGGAGCTCGGACCGCGCGCTTGGTCCCGATGGAGCGGACCCGGGCGGGCCGGGCCGGCCTCGCCGCGAGGAGAACGCATGAAGACCTGGACCTGCAACGTGCTGCCCAACCTGCCCGAGCGGCTCGCGCCCCTGCGCAAGATCGCGTACAACCTGTGGTTCAGCTGGAGCTGGGAGGCGGTGCAGCTCTTCATGCGGCTCGGGCGCGAGTACTGGGAGGCCTCGTACCAGAACCCGGTGCGCATGCTGGGCATGATCCCGCAGGAATGGTACGAGCGCGCCTGCCAAGACGACAGCTTCCTGGCCAGCATGGACAGGGTCGACGCGGCCTTCGAAGAGTACATGCAGGCCAAGACCTGGTACGCGAAGACCTACCCCGACCGGCCGGGTCCGATCGCCTATTTCTCGTGCGAGTACGGGCTCGACGAGGGCCTGCCCGTGTACTCGGGCGGGCTGGGCATGCTCGCGGGCGACACGCTCAAGAGCGCCAGCGACCTGGGCCTGCCCCTGTGCGGGGTCGGGCTCCTGTACCGGCAGGGGTACTTCCGCCAGTACTTCAACGCGGACGGCTACCAGCAGGAGGAATACCCGGAGAACGACTGGTACACCATGCCCGTGGGCCGCGTCACCGACCAGGCGGGCGAGCCCGTGCAGATCACCGTGCAGTTCGACAAGGAGACGGTGGTCGCCCAGGTGTGGCGCGTGCAGGTCGGCCGGGTGAGCCTGTACCTGTTGGACGCGAACATCCCGGAGAATCCGCCCCACCAGCGCGAGGTCACCGCCCAGCTCTACGGCGGGGACCGGGACATGCGCATCCGCCAGGAGATTCTGCTCGGGGTCGGCGGGCTGCGGGCCTTGTGGGCCATGGGCATCGAGCCCGCGGTCTGCCACATGAACGAGGGCCACAGCGCGTTCCTGGCGCTCGAGCGGATCGCCCACCTGCGCGAACAATATGGCCTCGGCTTCCCCGAGGCGCGCGAGCTCGTGTGGGCCTCGGACGTGTTCACCACGCACACCCCCGTGCCCGCCGGCAACGAGCGCGTCGGCCCCGCGCTCGTGGAGAAGTACCTCAAGCCCTACCTGCCCGCCGTGGGCATCGAGTGGGCCGAAGCCCTGGCCCTGGGCCGCGAGCGCCCGGACGACGACCAGGAGCCCTTCTGCATGACCGTGCTCGCCCTGCGGCTCGCGGCCCACGCCAACGCGGTCAGCGTCCTGCACGGCCGCACCACCCGGCAGATGTGGCACGCCCTGTGGCCGGACCTGCCCGAAGAGGAGGTGCCCATCTGCGCGGTGCCCAACGGCATCCACACCCTGGGATGGCTCAGCCACGACCTCCTGGACCTGTTCGACCGGTACCTGGGCCCCGAATTCACCGAGGAGCCTGCGAACTTCCAGGTCTTCGAGCGCATCGACGACATCCCGGACTCGGAGCTGTGGCGCACGCACGAGCGCCGCCGCGAGCGCGCGGTCGGGTTCGTGCGCAAGCGGGTCGTGCGCCAGCGCCGCCGCGCGGGCGCGCCGCCCTCGGCCCTGACCCAGGCCGAGGAGGCCCTGGACCCGGAGGCGCTCACCATCGGGTTCGCCCGGCGGTTCGCCACGTACAAGCGCGGCACGCTCCCCTTCCGCGACCCGGACCGGTTGGCCCGCATCCTCAACGACCCCGAGCGCCCGGTGCAGATGGTCTTCGCGGGCAAGAGCCATCCCCACGACCAGGCGGGCAAGAACCTGATCCGCGAGATCGTGCACTGGTCGCGCGACCCGCGGTTCCGGGGCAAGATCCTGTTCGTGGCCGACTACGACATCGCGGTGGCCCGGTACCTGATCCAGGGCGTGGACCTGTGGCTGAACACTCCCCGCCGCCCGCAGGAGGCCAGCGGCACCTCGGGCATGAAGGCGGCCCTGGGCGGGGGCCTGAACATGAGCACGCTCGACGGCTGGTGGGACGAGGCCTACGCCCCGGAGGTCGGGTGGGCCATCGGCCGGCGCGAGGAGTACGAGGACCCGAACCTGCAGGACGACATCGAGAGCCAGGCCCTGTACAACCTGCTCGAACAGGAGGTGGTCCCGCTCTTCTACGCCCGCGGCCGAGACGGCGTGCCCCACGACTGGGTGGCCAAGATGAAGGCCAGCATGAAGCGCCTGGGCGCGTACTACAATACGAACCGGATGCTCTCCGACTACCTGGAGTGCCTGTACCGGCCCGCCATGGACCGATTCGACGCGCTGCGCGCAGAGAACGCGGCCGGCGCGCGCGACCTGGCCGCGTGGCGCGGCCGGGTCCGCAAGGCCTGGCCCAAGGTGCGCATCGAGGAGGTCCAGGGCCCGGACAGCGACCTGGTGGTCGGCGCGTCCCTGGACGTGCGCGCCCGCGTGCGGCTGGGCGCGCTCACGCCCGAGGACGTGACCGTGCAGGTCTACTGCGGGGTGATGGACAGCCAGGGCCGCCTGGCCGGAGCGCGGGCCGAGCCCATGCAGGCCGGCGAGGCCGAGGACGGGGCGGTCGGCTACCGGGGGTCGGTGACCTGCGAGCGCTCTGGCCGGTTCGGGTACACGGTGCGGGTGCTTCCGCGCCACCCGCAGCTGTGCCATCCCTATCTGCCGGGCCTGTTGCGCTGGGCCGAGTAAGGGGCCTCAGAATTCCGCAGACCGCGGCGTGCGCGGGAACGGGATCACGTCCCGGATGTTGGCCATGCCGGTGACGAATTGGACCGTGCGCTCGAACCCCAGGCCGAAGCCCGCGTGCGGCACGGTCCCGAACCGGCGCAGGTCCAGGTACCACCAGTAGTCCGCCGGGTCCAGCCCGCACGCGGCCAGGCGCGCGGCCAGCACCTCGCCGCGCTCCTCGCGCTGGCTGCCGCCGATCAGCTCCCCGATCTTGGGCACCAGCACGTCCATGGCCGCCACGGTGCGCTCGTCTTCGGACAGGCGCATGTAGAAGGCCTTGATCTCCTTGGGGAAGTCGCGCACCACCACGGGCCGGCCCACGTGCTCCTCGGTGAGGAACCGCTCGTGCTCGCTCTGCAGGTCCATGCCCCAGGAGACCGGATACTCGAACGACTGGCCGCATTGGGACAGGATGTCCACCGCCTCGGTGTAGGAGAGCTGTTCGAAGGGGCTTTCCACGATGTGCTCCAGGGTCCGGACCGCGGTCGGGTCGATCCACCGGTCGAAGAGGGCCATGTCCTCGGCGCAGTCCGTGAGCGCCGCGCGGAACAGGTGCTTGATGTAGGCCTCGGCCAGGTCCGCGTCGCCGTCCAGGTCGCAGAAGGCCATCTCCGGCTCGACCATCCAGAACTCCGCCAGGTGGCGGGCCGTGTTCGAGTTCTCCGCGCGGAACGTGGGCCCGAACGTGTACACGTTCGTGAGCGCGCACGCGTAGGCTTCGGCCGCGAGCTGCCCGCTCACGGTCAGGGCGGTGCGCCGGCCGAAGAAGTCCTGCGCCCAGTCCACCTCGCCCGCGTCGGTGCGCGGGGGCCGGGCCGGGTCCAGGGTGGTCACGGAGAACATCTCGCCCGCGCCCTCGCAGTCGCTCGCGGTGATGATCGGGGTGTGCAGGTACAGAAATCCGCGCGACTGGAAGAACTCGTGCGTGGCCGCGGCCAGCCGGTTGCGCACGCGGGCCACCGCGCCGAACGTGTTGGCCCGGGCGCGCAAATGCGCGATCCCGCGCAGGTACTCGAAGGTGTGGCGCTTCTTCTGCAAGGGATACTTGTCCGGGTCCTCCACCCAGCCGAGGACCCGGATGCGCGCGGCGTGCACTTCCACGTCCTGGCCCTTGCCCGGGCTGGCCCGTAGCGTGCCGTCCACGCGCACCGCGCATCCGGTGCCCAGGCGGCGCACCTCGGTCTCGTAGTTGTCGAGCGACCCGTCGGCCACCACCTGGACGCTCGCCAGGCACGAGCCGTCGTTCACCTCCAGGAACGAGAACCCGCCCCTGGACTCGCGCCGCGTGCGCACCCACCCGTGCACCGCGACCTCCGCGCCGATCCGAGGATGGGCGAGCAGGTGCTTGATCCGGTCTTCGGGCCCGAGTACGTGCACAGAGGTCTCCTCAGCAGTCGACAAGCGGGCCGCCTCATGGTAGAAGGTGGCCTCCCAGGGGTCAAGGCGCCGACCGGGCGCGCCTGCGTACAGCGCGTCGGCCCTTGCGGCGGGCGCGCCGTGCGTGTACACAAGCGGGGCGCGGGCCAGGCACGCGCCTTGCAAACTTGGCGAGCGCAGCACAGACAAAGGGGCATGGATGCGGATTCTCCACTGCTCGGACCTTCACTTCGCGTGTCCGCGCCGGATCGGACAGTTGCGCGGCAAGCGCTGGGCCGGGTGGCTCAACTGGATGCTCAACCGCCGCTACGCGCACCATCACGGCCGGTGGACCGCGTTCGTCCAGGCCGCGGCCGCCGACCCCCCGGACGCGGTGGTCGTCACCGGCGACCTCGCGCAGATGGGCTCGGTCCCGGAGCTCGAGGCGCCGCTTCTCGGCATGGAGGCCCTGGCCCGGTCCGGAGCGCGGGTCCTGTACGTGCCCGGCAACCACGACCGCTACATCCGCGACCCGGAGGCCGACGCGCGCGTGGACAGTCTGATGGCCGAGTTCGGCGGGGGCCAGGTGCTCGGGCCCGGGGTGCACCGCGTGCGCGTCAAGGGCGTGGAGTTCGTGCTCCTGGACCAGGCCGAGCCGCGCGGCCTCTTGTCCGCGGGCGGGCGCATGGCCCCGGAGCAGTGGCGCGCGCTCGAGCGGTTCGCGGCCGCGGCCCCCCGCCCCGGCGCGCCCGGGGGGCCGGCCGTGCGCGTGGTGGCCGGGCACTTTCCCCTGTGCGGGCCGTGGGGCGTGCGCCTGCCGGCCAAGCGCTGCCTGGAGGACGCCGGGCAGCTGCGCACGCACCTGCGCGCCCTGCGCGCGCGGCTGTACCTGTGCGGGCATTTGCACAGCGCGTACGCCGTGGACCTGGGGTTCGGGTGCGAGCTGTTGTGCGCCGGGTCGCTGACAAGCCACGGCACGTTTCACGAGATCCGGACCGACGGGGGCGAGGTCGCCTGGCGGCGGGACATGTTCCCCCGGTCGGCCGGGACCGCGGCCACGCAGGAGCAAGCGTCATGACCACGCCCGCCGAACGCTACGTTTGTGTGCACGGGCACTTCTACCAGCCCCCGCGCGAGAACCCGTGGCTGGGGGTCATCGAGCGCCAGCCCGGCGCCGACCCGTACCACGACTGGAACGAGCGGATCGCCGCGGAGTGCTACGCGCCCAACACCCGCGCGCGCGTCCAGGACCACGAGCGGCGCATCCTGCGCCTGGCGAACAACTTCCTGCACGTGAGCTTCGACCTGGGGCCTACGCTTCGCCAGTGGCTGGCGCGCCATCATCCGCGCGTACATGCGCGCATCGTGGGCGCGGACCGGCACAACGCCCGGCGCCACGGCGGCCACGGCAACGCCATGGCCCAGGGGTACGGGCACCTGATCCTGCCCCTGTCCAACGAGCGCGACCGCCGCACCCAGGTGCTGTGGGGGCTGGCCGACTTCGCGCACGCCTTCGGCCGCCGCGCGGAGGGCATGTGGCTGCCCGAATGCGCGGTGGACGTGGCCACGGTGCGCACGCTCATCGACCACGGGGTGCGGTTCGTGGTGCTCGCCCCGGGCCAGGCCGGCCGGGTGCGGCCCCTGTCCGGCGGCGCCTGGCAGGACGTGGACGCGCAGACCCTGGACACGCGCGGCGCCTACCGGCTCTTCGACCGGGCAGGCTCGGGCGAGACGCTCCCGAACCGGTGGCTGGACGTCTTCTTCTACCGGGGCGAGCTCGCGCACGCGATCTCCTTCGAGCACCTGTTGCGAAGCGCGGCGGCCATGCTCGAGCGGTTCACCGCGGCCTTCGACCAATCGCAGTCCGGCCCCCAGCTCGCGTCCGTGGCCACGGACGGCGAAGACTACGGCCACCACTACCCCTTCGGCGAGATGTGCCTTGCGTACTTCCACGAGCTGTTGATGAAAGAGGACGAACCGGCCCTCACCTACTACGCGCAGTACCGCGCCGACCACCCGCCCGCCTGGGAGGTGGAGCTCGCGCCCGGGCCCCGCGGCGAGGGCACGAGCTGGAGCTGCGCGCACGGCGTGGACCGCTGGGCGCGCGACTGCGGGTGCGGCCGCAACGAGGCCAAGGGCTGGACCACCGCGTGGCGCGCGCCCCTGCGCGCGGCGTTCGACGCGCTGCGCGCGCGCATCGACGCCGCGTTCGAGGAGGCGGGCGCCCGATGGCTGCGCGACCCGTGGGAGGCGCGCGACGCGTACGTGGCCGTGCTCCTGGACCCCTCGGCCGAGGTGCACGACCGGTTCCTCGCGGCCCACGCCCCGGCCGCGCGCGGCGACCGCGCCGCCGAGGACGCGGTGTGGCGCCTGTTGGAGGCCGAGCACAACGCCATGCTGATGTACACCTCGTGCGGATGGTTCTTCGAGGACCTCGCCCGGCCCGAGCCCGTGCAGAACATGCGCTACGCCCTGCGCGCGGCCCAGCTCGCCCAGCCCTTTGCGCACACGGACCTGGAGGCCCTGCTCGTGGACGCGCTCTCGCACGCGAAGTCGAACCGGGCCGACCAGGGCACGGGCGCGGACCTGTTCGCGCGCGAGGTGCGCCCCTCCGTGTGCCCGCCCGAGACCGTGGCCGCGTGCGTGGTGCTCCATGCCCTGTGCGACCTGGAGGCCCCGCCCTATGCGTACACGGTCCGGCTCCAGGCCACCGACCGCGCGGCCCTGGACGGGGCCGATGCGTTGCGCGGGCGGCTGACCCTGGACGACCATCGGCTCCACACCACCACGGCGGGCGCGTTCCTGGCCGCGCTGTTGCCGGACAAGGGGCCGGCCTGCTGGGTCCACCTGTGCGCAGAGGAACAAGAGGCCCACGACAAGCTCGCCGCCTGGACCGCACAGCCGCAGGCCGAGCTCATCGCCCAGCTCGCGGACACGGGCGTGCACCTGCGCGACCTGCCCGCCGAGTCGCGCAATCGGCTCTTCGGCCACGTGCTCGGGGACAAGGTGGCCGAGTGCACCGAGCGGTTCGCGCGCACGTACGACGAGCTGCGCCCGTACCTCGGGGCGCTGCACGAGCACCGCGTGGCCGTGCCCGCGGCCGCGCGCGCCCTGTCCGAGTCGGTGCTGTCCACCCGGTTCACCGAGGCCTGCGCGCGGCTGCGCGCGGCCGGCGGGTGGGACCGGTCCGCGGCAGACGAGGCCCGCGCGGTCCTGGCCGAGGCCGATCAGTACGGCCTGGAGGTCAAGCGCGGCCCGGGCGCGCAGGAGGTGGGCGCGCTCGTGTTGGCGCTGCTCGAACGCCTGGCCCAGGGCCCGGAGCCCGCGCACCTGGAGGAGATCGATACCCTGGTCCGGTTCAGCCGCGAGGTGGGCCTTTCCTTCGAGAACAACGGCGAGATCGAGAACCGGTACTGGTACCTGCTGCGAAGCCGCGTCGCGCCCTGGGCCGCGGCCTTGCGCCGGGGCGCGGCGGCGCCCGGGCTCGAGGACCGCGCCTCGGCCGAGGACCTGATCGAGCGCATCACGCGGCTGGGGCGCGACCTCAACTTCGCGCCCGGCCACCTGGACGAGCTCCTCGCGTACAAGGCCCATGCCGAGCCCGACGAGGGCGAACTCTAGCGCGGGGGGTCGGGCGCAGAAATCCCTTGGCCCGGCCCCGGGGTTCGCTTAGACTAGCCCGCGAGCAACGCGTCCGCGAGCCGGAAGGGGGATCCTGTGCGCGTACTGGGCATTGACCCGGGCACCCGGGCGGTCGGCTACGGCGTGGTCGAGGACCGCGACGGCGGCCTGCGCCTGTGCGAGGCGGGCACGATCCGCCTGCCCGAGGACCGCGAGCTCGGCGACCGGCTCGTGGCTATCGCGGACGCGCTCGGCCGCGTGCTCAGCGCCTGGGCGCCCGAGGCCGCGGCCGTGGAGAACGTGTACCTGGGCCGCAACCCGCGCGCGGCATTGGTCATCGGCGAGGGCCGGGGCGTGGCCCTGTTGGCGGCCGCGCGCGCGGGCGTGCCCGTGTGCGGGTACGAGCCCGCGCGCCTGAAGCGCGCCCTGTGCGGCAACGGCCGCGCGGCCAAGCGCCAGGTCCAGGCCATGGTCCAGGCGCTCCTGGAGCTCGAGACCCCGCTCGCCTCCGACCACGAGGCCGACGCCGCGGCCCTGGCCCTGTGTCACCTGCGCCACGCGCGCGCGGACCTGCCCCACGCCCGCCGCGCCCTGCCCGAGGCCGTGCGCCGGGCCCTGGGGGACCTGCGCCCGCGCGGCCGCTCGCGCAAGCGCCGCCCGCTGCGCGCGCGCCGGGTGCCCCGCGCGGACCGGGGGGACCCTGCGTGAGCCCGTCGGACGAGGCCCTGTGGCAGGCGTACCGCCGCGGCGACGCCCAGGCCTACGAGGCCCTGGTCGAGCGGTACCTGCCGGTCGTCAAGATCACGGTCGGTCGCATCGCCATGAACCTGCCCAGCTTCGTGGACTACGAGGAGCTCTACTCCACCGGGTGCATGGGACTCCTCTCCGCGATCCAGCGCTACGACCCGCAGCGCGAGGCCAAGTTCACCACCTACGCGATCACCCGCATCCGGGGCGCGGTGTTCGACGAGCTGCGCCACCACGACCGCCTCGGCCGCGTGACCCGCGACCGGGTGACCCGCATCCGCGAGGCCGAGGAGTCCCTGCGAGCGCAGGGCCAGGATCCCGGCCCCGACCGGGTCGCGAGCGCCGCGGACCTGACCCCGGACGAGTACCGCGACGCGGTGCTGTGCGAACGCGCGAGCCGGCTGATCAGCCTGTCCGAGCCCGTGTCCGCGCAGGAGGGCGGGCGGTCCCTGGCCGAGGTCCTGGAAGAGCGCGCCGTCACCCCGCAGCGCCTGTCCCTGGAGGATGCGGAGATCCTGGAGCTCGTCACCGACGCGCTCACCGACCGCGAGCGCCGGCTCGTGGCCCTGTACTACGAGGAGGAGCTCACCCTCAAGGAGATCGGCCTCCTGCTCGGCGTGTCCGAGAGCCGGGTGAGCCAGCTCCACGCCGAGATGCTCGCGCGCATCCGCAAGCTCCTCCAGCGCCAGGGGGTGTGAGCGGGTTTTCGCATAGGCCTTTCGGATCGGGCAAGGCGCGCGGGGCGACGAGCGGGCGGGGCCGGTACGCGCGACCGCATAGAGCAGCCTACGTCGCCTGACCGCATCCGTGTGTGCACACCGCCCCCAAGCCGGCCCCGCGCCCCTAAACCCGCTTGTCCACGCCCCGTGCGCGTGGTAGGTTAGGATGGGGCTGACGGGGGTGTGCCGCGCGCGAGGGGCGCGCCCGCTTCGGCCGGACAGAGCGGCCCGTACGCCCGCAAGCCATAGCCGGAAAGGCGCAGGGATGGCCTTGTCTCGGCGGCCCAGACGGCCACGCGCACGATAGGCTACTGGCCAGGTTCCTGAGCGGGCAGATCGAGCTGCCTGAAGCCCATGGCCTGTCGGAGGAGATGTCACAGTGTCATCAGCAACTCTGACCAGCTTGGCGATGCTCAAGGTCAACATTGACCAAGGGGGAGACTACTTTGACTACCTGCGCCCGTTCATCCTTCAGGTGCTATGCGACCACAAGCCGAATCCGGTGACCGGGGCTGCCGTTCGCGATCACATCCGCAATGACTTCGGACTGGAGATACCGGAGCGGGCCGTACAGATGGTCCTCAAGCGCCTGTCGCGCCAGCACCCATTGACTCGCGATCATGGGATGTATCGCATCACTGGCGACCTGCCGAACCCGAGCATCGCTACAGAGAAAGCGGATGCGGAGCGTCACATCCGAGCGGTAGTTGCTGGGCTCAAGGATTTCGCGATACAGACCACTCGGCCCGTCGCTTCCAACGAGGAGGCGGTCCAGGCGATTTGTGCCTTTCTGTCGAAGTTCAACATCCCATGCCTCCGCGCATACCTCCGGGGCACTGCCATACCGATCATCGAAAAGCACGACAACGTCCTGATCGTACTGGTGAGCAAGTACGTCCTTTCGCTCCAGGAGACAGACCCGGAACGATTCGACAGCTTCCTGGTCCTCGTCAAGGGGCATATGCTCGCCAATGCGCTGCTGTGCCCGGACCTCCAACAGGCTCCGAGGACTTACAAGGCGGTGACCTTCTACTTCGACACGCCTTTGCTCGTTCGTCGGCTCGGCCTTGAGGGCCAGGCGAAGCAGGCTGCTGTCCAGGACCTGATCGCATTGCTGCGCAACCTAGGTGCCAGGATCGCTGCGTTCTCCCATTCCCGCGACGAGCTCGAACGCGTTATTCGTGGAGCATCGAACTTCGTAGATTCACCGGACGGACGCGGCTCGATTGTCATGGAAGCGCGTAGCGCCGGAACGACCAAGTCTGATCTGCTCGTAGTTGCCGGGCAGATCGACGACAAGCTCGCGGATGCCGACATCGAGGTCGTGCCCACCCCACGCTATGTCAAAGACTTCCAGATTGACGAGAATACCTTCGCGAGCGTGCTCGAGGACGAGGTCTCCTATCTCAACCCACGAGCCAGAGAAGACGACATCAACTCGGTCCGGAGCATCTACGTCCTGCGTTCGGGCAACACCCCGAGAAACGTTGAGCGCGCCAAGGCCGTGCTTGTCACCAGCAACAGCGGCTTTGCCCAAGCAGCATTCGAGTATGGAAAGGGTCATGAGGAGTCGCGTGAAGTCTCCAGCGTCATCACCGACTTCAGCTTGGCGAACATGGCGTGGCTGAAGGCGCCACTCGGTGCGCCAGAGCTCCCCATGACGGAGGTCATCGCGTTCTCATATGCGGCGCTTCAACCGTCCAAAGGGCTGCTTGACAAGTACCTTGCCGAGATTGAGAAACTCCAGGAACGAGGCAACATCACCGAACGCGATCACCAGCTGCTGCGCAGTAGCGATTTGGCCCAGCGCGAGCTGATGAATCTAACCCTCGGCGAAGAAGACGCGCTAACTGACCAGACGGTCACAGAGACGCTTGATCGGGTAACGACTGAGATCAAGAAGGAAGCGAGCGATGAACTGACGGCCGAACAGACCGCACACCGTGCCACTCAGGCGAATTTGGGCGTCGAACGAGCTGAGAAGAAACGCGTTCAGGAGCGCCTGTATTGGCGATGCCACCGGAAGGCGATATGGTGCGCCAGGGTGGTATCGATCATTTTGGGCGCTTTGATTCTTGTTGGGCTCGGTGCAGGAGTTGGCTTGACGACAGCTAGTCCCGTAATTGGTTGGATTCTCGTTGCT
Organism: uncultured Planctomycetales bacterium; assembly: GCA_964577825.1. Lineage (GTDB taxonomy): Bacteria > Planctomycetota > SZUA-567 > SZUA-567 > JAFGNG01 > CAZOBJ01. The sequence continues at coordinate 12,322 of CAZOBJ010000027.1, read as the reverse complement.
GGTACAGGCGTCCTGCTTCTCGTGACACTGGGGAGCCTTCTCGTGGGCACAACCGTGGCGGATCTGCAAGGCTCCGTGCAAGCTTGGTTTCTTACGTGGTTCTTGAGGCGAGAGTCGGCATCAACTGGACTCGATCTTGAGGGGGTGCAATGACCTACCTCGACGAAGCCCAGGTCGAGATCGTAACCGTGGGCTACTTCCGCGCCCTCCGGTACGAGTATTCGCGCGGGCCGGGACCCAAGCCCTGCGCCCACCGACGATCCACTGAGCCCGGATCAGGTTGTAGGCAGCTACAAGAGTCACCACAAGCTTGACGAGGACGTCTGGTTCGTGCATATCGGGGACAGAACGTAGCCGCGCAGTGCCGCACCGGCGGGACGCGGGCACCCCGTTGAGGGATCCTCATGCGAAAGCGCATAGCGATTGTCCTCGGATGCCTGACCTCTGCCGCGGGCCTCGCAGATGCGGCGCTAGTGATCCGGCGTCGCCTCGAGGGGCGGTTTGGCGACGAACTACTCGAGGTTACAGGGCTTCAGGCAGTTTCCTTTGTGCTCGCCTTGGGGCTCGCTGCCGTGTGCGCCGCGGTTCTTTTCGTGCGGTACGCACCAATAGGCGAAAGGAACAGGCCTGAGGACCTTGGCCCGCCCCCCAAGTCCCATTGGGCCCGGCCGCGAATCAAGCTCGTGGGCTGGGCCAGCCTGCTGCTCGCGGCCTGTTGCGCAGTCCCTTCCTCATACGGCCTAAGCTTCGGCGCACCAAGCAAGGCTGAGCGCGGCCATGGATATGAACTTGTAAGCGGGCGTGGCGAAATCGTGCGGCCTGTGTCCCGCGAGCGAGCCGCTGAGATCGCCTTCTGGGTTTCCTTTACCGGTCCGGCCGTTGCGCTCGTGGCCGGAGGCCTAGTGCTCGTCGACCAAGAGACCTACACCCCGTCCCGACCCTCGCGATCGCCGTGCGACAAGCCCCAAGAAAGCTCAGGCACCTAACCGACCCACACTCGAAAGGAGCCTCCATGTCCGGTTCCTGGCGACCGAGGCGGCCGCGCGTCCTGGCCGCGTTGCTCTTGGTGTGCGGCCTGTGCGCGGGTGCGTTCCTCACGCTGCGCTTCGGCAACCCGCAGTGGCACCCCTGGGTGTACTGTTTCCAGGCGGACGTAGAACCCGGTTACCCGGGCGCCACGATCCCGCCACCTCCACATTACACCGGAATCTGGAAGCAGTGGTACATGGGACATGGGGGGCTGGATGGGGGGCTTATGGTCCGACACCCATACGTGGACGGCCAAGAGGACGGCCTAGCGGTCTGGTTTGACCGGAACGGCAGGGTAATGTTAACCGAGCAGATGCGGCATGGCAAATGGCATGGCGAGCGACGTACGTACTATCATGGGCAGCTGACGTGGGAGCAGCACTACAATATGGGCCAGCTCGACGGCGTGTGGAGGCGCTGGTGGTACCCCAACGGCAAGCTCAAAGAGCGCGGAAGGTACGTGGACGGCTACCGCGAGGGCGAATGGGTCTGGTATGGCGAGGAGGGCGCTGTCCTGGGCAAGGGCGTGTACCGAGACGGCCAGCCGTGGCAAGGCATGTTCGCGGTCGACGCGAGCGCAGAGGAGTTTCAGCGGTATGCCGAGGGCGAGCCCGTGGCCGAGGGGGAGGAGTGAGGCGCGGCCGCACTGCCCGGGCCCGGGGGCTCGGGGCCCCGCCCGCGCCGGAGCCTTCGGCCCCGCAAGGCCCTGCCCACCCCCTCCGAAAAAAGTTGCGAAATTCGCGAATTTGCGTAAAGATGAACCCCTCCTCTGGTCGATGTACGAGACGAGGGCCTCTGTACAGAACAGGGGCCCGTGGGGGAACGGCACGGAGGCGCGAGCATGCACGACGGCACGGACGCCCCGGGGGCGCGCAAGACGCAAGCGCAGCCGAAACTGGGGGTTGTGACGCCGCCACCCGCGGCGCAGACCGCGGGGGTGCCCGAGGTCGAGAACCTGGAGCTCGTGCAGCAGAGCGAGTCGCTGCCCGAAGACCTGGCCTTCGAGGGCCTGTCGCTCCTGTTCTCGTTCCCGGACCTGCCCGCGGCCTAGATTTTTTCGTGGGGGTGATTCCGGTCGAAGTTGACGCCCGCGCGCCGCGCGGGCCCGACCGCGGCCGGGGAGGACGTTGAGGAGGCGCAGCCATGGTCGACCATGTGCCCCATGTCGGGCCTGGCCACGGCCCGGACCCCGGCCAGGGGCCCGGCCGGGCCCGGTACGTGCACCGCCCGCCCGCGCGCGAGGCCGACGAGGTCGAGGTCTCGCCCGAGGCGCGCACGATCCGGTGGGACAAGGTGCGCGCGGTGCGCCGGGCCCTGGAGAACGGCACCTACCTGGACCCGAACAAGCTGGACGTGGCCCTGGACCGGGCCATCGACGACGCCTTCCGCCCGCGCGAGCCGGGCGAGGGGCAGGGGTAGGGGGGTTCAGGTAGGGGGCAGGCCGTTGCCCTTTGGGGCTTGAGACCGCCCTCGCAATGGCCTCTTGACGCGCAAGCCGCGCCGCGGCGTGACGTACGCAAGCATACCTTGACTTCCTTGCGCCAAGCACCTATCCTATTGGCATGATGGTGGTTGCATGCATGCGCGCCCCGCGGCCCGTGAGGGCCGCGCGCGCGTCTCGGACCCGGAGTCCGCTGTGAACGCGTCGCCTTCGCCCCGGCGCACGCGGGGCCGCAAGGTGTTGGCCGCGCTCGGCGGGCTCGTGGCCGCGGTCCTCGCGGCCGAGGTGGGGCTGCGCCTCTTCTTCCCCTTCCACATGTCCATCGTCGGACACACCGAGGCGCCCAACGCCGCGGTGTACGGCTGGGGGCTGGCGCCGGGCGAGCGGCTCATGACCCGCGACCCGGACACGGGCGAGGTCTTCCCCGCGTACGCGAATCGGCGCGGGTGGCGCGACCGGGACCGCACCTTCGCCAACGCGACGGACGCGTACCGGGTGCTGGTGCTCGGGGACTCGGTGACCTTCGCGCCCGCGGTGCGCCCGGAGCACACCTTCACGCAGCTCACCGAGGCGCGCCTGCGCGAGCAGGGCGTGCGCGCCGAGGTCATCAACATGGCCTACGCGGGCTGGGGCACGGACCAACAGCTCGAGGCCCTGCGCACCGAGGGCCTGCGCTACGAGCCGGACCTCGTGATCGTGCAGTTCTCCACGAACGACGTGCAGGACATCATGAACCAGTCGGGCCTGTCCGCGGCCAAGCCGTTCCGCTACCGGCTCGACGACGCGGGCGCGCTCGTGCGCGAGTCGGTGGCCCCGCGCACACCCAGCCCCGCGCCGGGGTGGAAGGGCGCCGCGCTCTCGCTCGTCAAACACAGCGAGCTCCTCAAGCGCATCTACTGGGTTTACTTCTGCGCGGCGGTCGACGGCCCCATTGGCGCGGAGGGGTTCGTGGTCAACGACGACCGGCTCGTGCACGTGCGCGTGGCCCTGGGCCTGGACGAGGACGCGCCGCTCCTGGAGTCGCTGCGCGCGCACGGGGCCGGGCCCGTGGCCGCGGACCGGCTCGCCGCGATCCTGGACCGCGCGGGCGCCGGGCCCGCGCAGCGCGAGACCGTGCGCCGCATCCTGGAGGACCGGTGGTTCCAGGACTACTGGTCGCCCGAGGACTTTCGGCCCGAGCCCCCGGACCCGGACAGCGAGCGCTGGCGCCTGTACCGGGCCCTCCTGCGGCGGATCGGGCGCCTGGCGCGCGAGCACGGGGCCCGGGTCGCGGTCCTGAGCGCCAACGAACAGGGCCAGTACGCCTGGGAGCGGTACTGGCGCCGCGTGGCGGCCACGGACCGCGCGCGGGCGAATTTCCTGGCCCCGGGCCGGCTTGTCGAACGCATCGCGCGGGACCTCGGCTGCGGAGTGGTCGAGTCCGTGCGCGCGTACGAGCGCGCGCGCAACGACCCGCACCCCAACCTCGCGGGCAACCGCGCCATGGCCGACAGCCTGCACGCGTACCTCGCCGAGCATCACGCCGCGGACCTGGCCGCGCACCGCGACGCGCCGCCCGCCGCGCCCTAGCGCCGCCGCGGCAGTCCGCCGGGTTGACAGCGCGACACGCGCGCGTGTACAAACAACCACGGGGCCACCCCGGCCCCGGCCGCGCGTTCGCGCGTTCGCGCGTTGAGGGCCCTGCATGAGCACGCTCGAGTCCGCGCCAATCAGCGATCACGTACAGAACGTGGTCGAGAACCTGGCCGCGCGCCTAGCGCGCCGGCGCGCGGGGCGCGTGCCCCCGCATGCGCTGATGCCGTATCTGGCGGCGTCCCTGGCCCTCATCCGCACGTGCCTGGACCGCATGGCCGACGGGTCCGCGGTGCGCGCGGACACCGACGACGGCCTGCCCGTGTACGTGTTCACCGCGCAGACGGACGCGCCCATGGACCCGAAGCCCCTGGCGGAGGAGACCTGCCTCTCATGCGGGGACGCGCGGGCGCTGCCCGGAGAGATCTTCTGCGGGCCGTGCGCCCTGCGCCTGCGCGACGAGCTGGGGCGGCTGGCCGAGTCGACCGGATGGCCCGCGCGCGCGGTGTACGAGCACGAGCTTTTGTACCTCGCCTGCGCGCACACGGGCCCGGTGCGCGCCGAGGACCTGGCCGCGCGCTCGCGGTACACGCTGCGGCGCATGCGCGGCAAGCTGCGCGCCCTGTGCGCGGCCGGGTTCGCGGCCGAGGAACGCGAGCCCGGCACCGACCTCGTGCGCTACCGGTTCCCGGACATGGCCTATCCGCGCGACAGGTACCGCGCGAACATGAGCTTCATCCGCACGCACCCCGCGTCCCTGCAAGAGGATATCGAGTACACGGCGGTGCGCATCATCGTAGCGCTGGCCCTCATGCTGCTGGCGGTGTTCGTGCTGGTGCTCTTCCACGTGCCGCTTCTGTTTCTGTTGGCCGGATACCTGGCGCTCGCGCCCCTGGTGAGCCTGTGGATCTGGCGCGAGCGGTTCCGGCCGGTGGCCGACTGAGCCGGCCCGGCACCGATCTCGATACCGCGCGCGGCGGCGGGCGCCTCGCGCTTCGACGAACCCTGTACACGGAGGGACATCCATGCCAGGCAGTCACGGACCGCCGAACTTCAACGACGTGCGGCGGGTCCTCGGGAGCACGACGCTGTGGGTGGCCGCCGCGTTCCTGCTCGTGGTCGCCGTGCTCATCGGCATGTTCCGGTTCGGCGAGGTCTCCGGCGAACAGGTCGGCGTGCTCCTCAATCGCCTCACCGGCGACATGACCGTGATCGAGGATTCGGGTACGCACTTCTACTTCGGGCCGACCCATGACTTCTACGCCCTGGACAAGACGCTGCAGACCCTGGTGATGACCGCGGAGCCGGGCACGCAGGACCGAGGGGACAACCTGAAGGTCAAGACCGTCGACGGCAGCGACGTGTACGTGGACCTGAAGGTCCAGTACCGCATCGACCTCACGCAGGCCGACGTGGTGCTGCGGACCTCGGGCCCGGGCGACGCATTCAAACAGAAATGGATGCGCGACTACATGCGCTCGATCTGCCGCAACTTCCTGGGCGAGCTGACCACCGAGGACTTCTACGACGCGGGCAAGCGCCAGCAGAAGCTCGACCGGGCGTTGCGCGAGTCGCGCCAAGCGCTGGAGGACTTCGGCATCGTGGTCGACGACATCGTGATCCCGTCCCGGCCGACCTTCTACAAAGAGTACGCGGAGAAGATCAGGGAGAAGAAGCTCGCCGACCAGGCCGTGCTCGAGGAGCAGTCCAAGGCCCAGGCGGCCAAGCAGCGCCAGCAGACCCTCATCGTGGAGGAGACGAACAAGAAGAACGTGGCCGTCGAGGAGTTCCGCGGCAAGATGCAGCAGCTCGTGGTCGAGGCCGAGGCCGAGGCGGACAAGGTCCGCAAGGGGGCGCTGGGCTACTACGACCGGGTCACCATCGGCGCCAAGGCCGAGCTCTACCGCGCTCAGAAGGAGGCCGAAGGCATCCTCGCCCGCAAGAAGGCCCAGGCCGAGGGCATCGCCGCGCTGCGCAGGGCCCTGGAGGGCGAAGGCGGGCGCAACATGGTCAAGCTGGAGTACGCGAAGAAGCTCCGAGACGTGACCGTGACCGGGCGCCCGTTCACCGTGGAGGGCCGCACCCGGCGGTTTGAGCACCTCGGGCCCGAAGCGGTCGAGGGCGCGGCCGCCGCGCGGCGGATGCCGGCCGCGCGCGGCGCGAGCGCGGGACACGAGGCCGGCGTCGCGTCCGAGGCGTCCGACACGTCCGCCGCGTCCAGCCAAGGAGACACCCCATGAAGGCCATCCGCATCGCAGCGATCGTGCTCATCTTGCTTATCGTGGGCGGGATCGTGGTATTCAAGTCCCTGGTCAAGTACGTGCCCGTGGGCAAGGTCGGCGTGCGCACGCAGCAGTACGCGGTGCTCGGCGACCGGGGCGTGGTGCCGGAGGACTTCGGGCCCGGCTGGCAGCGCGACCTCGGGCCCATCGACACCTGGGTCCTGTTCGACAGCACGGTCCAGACCCTGGAGATGACCCGCGACCCGTCCCGGGGCGCCGTCCATCGCCGCGACGACGTGCAGGTGCAGTCCGCGGACGGGTACACCGTGAGCGTCGACGTGACCGTGAAGTACCGCATCACTCCGGGCAAGGCCCACAAGCTCTACCAGGACACCGGGGCCCGGGGCAAGTACCACAGCATCGTGCGCAACGAGGCCGAACAGGCCTGCATCGGACTCTTGGGGGACATGAACACCGAGGACTTCTACAACCCCCACGAGCGGCGCACCAAGGCCCAGGCCGTGCTCGAACGCCTGCGCGATAGCCTGTCGGGCAACTACGTGAACGTGATCGACGTGCTGATCCGCGACGTGCAGTTCGACGACGCATACGAGAAGAAGATCCGCCGCAAGAAGCTCGCCGACCAGGAGGTGGAGCTGAACAAGTCTCTGAAGGTCGCGCGCGAGATGGCCGGCAAGACCCAGGTCATCGAGGCGGAAACGAAGCGCCTGGTGAGCGTCATCCAGAAGGAGAAGGAAGCCGAGCTCGTGCGCATGCGCGCCGAGGCGGACCGCCAGATCGCCACGATCCGCGCCGAGGCCGAGCGCGAGGCCACGGAGAAGAAGGCCGACGCGGACCTGGAGGCCGCGCAGGCGCAGGCCAAGGGCGAGCTGCTCGTCAAGAAGGCCGAGGCCGAGGGCGAGCGCCTGCGCAACGAAGCCATGACCGGCGTGGGCGGCAGCATCCTCGTGGCCCTGGAGGCCGCGCGCAACCTGAACCTCTCGGACGTCACGGTCTCCACCGTGGACATGGACCTGTTGGACGTGGAGGCCATGGCCACGCGCCTGGGCGTGCCCGAAGACAGGGCGGACAGGTAGGCGGCACGCGCGCTCGTCAGGGACCGGAGGAGGCGTCGGGCGCCTGGCCCGCGGGGTGGGCCTCCAGGTACGCGCGCCAGCGGCCCGCGTCCTCGCCGAAGTCCCGGCCGCAGAGTTCCTTGAGCACGTGCGCGGCCGCCTCGCGCACGTGCTTGCTGTCTGACTCCAGCGCGTGCACGAGGTGCGCGGCCGCGGGCCGGCCGTAGCTGGCCAGGGCCTGTACGCAGGCGAGCGCGGCCCAGCGGTCGGCGGCCCGGTCGTAGAGCTCGGCCAGAGCCGCGACCGCGTCCGGCTCCTCCAGCCGCGCGAGAGCCTCGGCAAGCGCGATCTGCACGCGCGCGCTCGTCTCGGTGCGCGCGGCCCGGGACAGGGGCGCAAGCGCGGCCGCGTCCTGGTACGCGCCCAACACGCGCGCGGCCTGTTCGCGCACGAGAAGCTCCTCGTGACCGAGCAGGTCCGCGAGCTTGGCCTGGTCCGCGCGGGCCTGGCCCTTGAGCGCGATAAGCGACCGCGCGGCCATGCGGCCCACGGCGGGGTCCGGGTCGGCGAGCGCGCCCACAAGCGCGGACACGGCCCGCGGCTCTTCCAGCCGGCCCAGATCGTACGCGGCCTCGGCGCGCACCTGTGGGTCCTCGGCCTCGAGCTTCTCCAGCACCCGGTCGAGTACGGACGGCTGCTCTTCCTGTGGGCGGCCGCCGCTCTGGTGCATGCTGTCGATGATCTCCATCATCTGGCGGTTGCGCTCTGCGTTCTGACGCGTAATGTCCCCCAGGCCCTGGTAGGCCGCGCCCGCGCCGCCCTGGGCGCCGTACAGGCTGGCCACGCTGAACCGGTCGCGGGACGCCCCCATCACCTGGGCGGCCGCGTCGGCGACCTGTTCGTCCGGGTCGCCGCATAGCGCGACCACCTCGCCCATACGCCGGTTGCCGATCACGATCCGTCCGCCCACGCCCTGCAACGCCTCCACCCGCACGGCCGTGGGCGCTTCGCGGTCGTTGGCCACGTCCAGGAGCGCGCCCACCGCACTCGGGCCGCCCACCCGGTCCGCGGCGCGCACGGCGTTCACCCGCGCGGCCTCGGGCAGGTCCGCCTGGCGGGCGAGCCGGGTGAGCTCGGCCACGAGCTTCGCGTCGCGGGTCTGTGCGGCGAGCTCGCCCACGGCCAGGAGCGCCTCGGCGCGGCGCTCGGGGGCATACGCGTCGCCCTTGGCCACGGACAGGAGCGGCCCGACCGCCTGGCCGTCGCCGACCTGCACGGCCGCGCGCAGGGCCCGGCCGCCCACCTGCGCGTTCTCGTGGTCCAGGGCCTCGCGCACGAGACCGAGAGCCTGCGCGCGCTCGTCCCCGTCCAGGCGCTCGGCCTCCATCAGGGTCTGGAGCTCGCCGATCGCGTGGACCATGCGCTGGGGCTCGCCGCTGCGCAGGGCCTCGCCGTGGATTTCTACGTACCCGGGCCTGCTCAGGAGCGCGAGCGCCAGCACCGCGGCGGCCACGGCCAGGGGCACGGCCAGAGCCGCGGCCTGGGCCAGGCGGCTGCGGCGCAGCTTGCGCCACACGCGTCCGGGCAGGGTCAGGGGACGCACCGCGATCGGGGCGCCGATCCGGTAGGCCTTCAAATCCGCGGCCAGGTCGTACATCTGCGCGTAGCGCTGCGCGGGCTCCTTGGCCATGCACCGCAGGATGATGGCCTCCATGCTCGCGTCCACCGACTTGGGCGCGATGCGCCGCGGCGCGGGCGGGTCCTCGGCCACCACCATGCTGATCGTGTCGTACACCGTGGTGCCCAGGAACGGACGCTTGCCCGTGAGCCCCTCGTACAGGATCACGCCCATGCTGTAGATGTCGGTGCGGTAGTCGATCTCGTGCGTGCGCCCGTGGGCCTGCTCCGGGCTCATGTACGCGGGCGTGCCGAACACGGACCCGGTCATGGACTGCACGGTGAGGCTGGTGACGTCCTTGGCCAGGCCGAAGTCCATGACCATGGGCCGCCCGGTGGACGCGTCCAGCATGATGTTGCCGGGCTTGAGGTCCCGGTGGATGATGCCGTGGTCGTGCGCGGTCTGGAGGGCGAAGCAGATGTCCTCCATGTACCCCACGAACTCGGCGGGCGGCATGCCGCCCTGCTGGATGAGCTGGTCGAAGGTGCGGCCCTCGACGTAGTCCATGGTGAAGTAGTACTGGCCGTCGATCTCGCCCACCTCGTGCACGGCCACGATGTTCGGGTGGCGCAGCTTGGCCACGGCCCGCGCCTCGCGCAGGAACCGCTGCAAGGTCTCGGCCGTGGCGCCCTCGCCGGCCAGGAGGAGCTTGAGCGCAAGATATCGGCGCAGCTGCGGGTCGTAGACCTTGTACACCACGCCCATGCCGCCGCGGGCGATCTGCTCCACGATCTTGTACTTGCCGAAGGTGCCTTCGAGCTGCGCCTCCTGGAGCACGGCGGGGCCGCCTTCGGGCAGGATCGACGGACCGGACCCGCGCGGCGTGTCGGCTCCGTGGGCGCGCGAGGCCTTGGCCTCGGCCGGGCCGGCCTGGGAGACCGAAGGTTCGCCCTGGCCGCGCGGCACGTGCTGCTCGGCCGCGCGCATGGGCGTGCCGCACGCCTCGCAGGGCGCGGCGCGGGTGATGTCCACCTGCGCGGGCTCGGTGCGCGCGCCGCAGGACGGGCACGCGAGCACGAGCTTCCCGCGCGCGGTGAGCGCCGCGCCGCACTTGCGGCACGCGGGCGCCTTGCCCGGGGCCAGGTGCGAGACGCGGTACCCGGTCTTGCATTGCCGGCACACGAGGCGAAATCCCGCCATGCGACGCCCTCCTGGGCTTCAATGTAGCACATCAATGCGCTCAGGTCCAGCGGCGCCCGACCGGTAGACGCGCCCCGCGCCGCGGCGGGTCTCTCCCCCCGGCTAGGGGCTCAGGCGCTCGACTTCCCAGGGCGTGATGCGAAACCGCCGGTCGGCCGCACGAACCACCACGCGGGCGCCGGTCTCCTCCCGCTCAATGCGTTCCACGGTCACGCCCGGGACCAGGGCCTCGCCTTCGGCCGCCGCGTAATATCGGCCGTCCGGGCCGCGCACCGTAACCACGTCCGCGCCCGTGTCCGTGTCGCGCACGCGCCGCGCGCGCGATTGCTCCACCCACCAGCGCCGCCACACCGAGCGTTCCTCGCCCTGGGGCGGGGCGTCCAGATCGTGCACGCGGGCGATCCGCCGCAGGGCCGCGGCCACCTGCGCGCGCACACGGGACTGCGGCGCGGCGAGCGCACGCAACAGGGGCTCCAGGCCGCCCAGCGCCTCGCGCTCGGCCAGGACCTGCGCGAGGATCTGCTGCTCGCCGGGACGGCCGTGTGCGCCCATCGCGCACAAGAGCCGCCACCGCTCCTCGCCCGCGCCGGAGAGCGTCAGCCCGCGCGCGACCTCGGCCAGCGCCCCGCGTCTGCGCATGCGCACGAGCCGCTCCGAGGCCTGCCCGTCGGTCGGCTCCGGCACGATGAGCCCCTCGCGCACGTACTCCCGGGGCGCGCGCACCAGGGTCAGGTATGCCATCTGCCATACCCTCTCGTGCCGACTGCCCAGCGCATACAGGAACGCGCGAAGCGAGTCGGGATCGCCCAGCCCGGCGAGCACGGCCACGGCCTGGGCCGCCAGGCGCGGGTCGTCGGAGGCCACGAGCTCTTCGAGAAAGGCGCGCCCGCGCGGATCGTCCATGCGCCACAGGGCCCAGGCCGCGTACAGGCGCACGTGCGGGTGCTCGGTGCGCACGGCCTCCACCAGGGCGGGCACCGCCTCGCGGACCCCGAGCACCCCCAGGACCCCGGCTGCCACCGCGCGCACGCTCGTGGCCGTGTCTTCCTCGAACCGCTCCAGCGCCAAGGCGCCCGCGTCCGGGTGCCCGGACTCGGCGAGCGCGGGCAGCACCGCGGCCCGCACCACGGACCGAGGGTCGTCCGCCGCCTCGGCGAGGGCCTCGCGCACATCGGCGTTCTCTAGTCTCGCCAGCGCCCCGGCCGCGGCCCAGGACAGGGGGTCCTGCTGCGTGGCAAGCACCATCTCCAGGGCCGTCTGCGCGCCCGGGTCCGGGGCCTCGCGCAGGCGCGCGATCCGGTCGGCACGGTCGAGATACTTGCCCTGGCCGAACAGGAGCCTCGCATACACCCCGGCCTTGGCCAGGTCTTCCCTGTCAAAGGGCGGCTGCCCCACGAGCGGCGGAGGCGCGGCCAGGCCCCAGCCTTCGGCGGGCAGCACGGCGTCGGGCTGCCTCGGATCGGGCAGGGACCCGGTCGACTGCAGCAGCTCGCGCAGGTTCGAGAGGTCCGTGCCCGGCGGCACGGTCTTCCCCTCCACGGCCCACGTGCCCTCGCGAGACAGGGCCTCACCCTCCGACTCCTCGGCAAACGGGGACGCGTCCTCGGTCCCGGATTCGCCCCCCGCCTCGGCCTGCGCCTTCGCTGGCGTGTCCTGCTCGGACCGCGGCGCGGACGGCGGAGAGGGCAGGCGCACCTCTCGCCTGGGTGCGCGCTGCGCAGGCGGCTGTGCGCCGGCGGGCTCGTCGCCGTCCGGCCAGCACCCGGTCGGCAGCAGGACGAGCGCGGTCAGCATCGGCACGGCCCATGCGCGTGGCATGCTCAGGCCTCCTGCGCCCGGCCGGCGGTGGCCAGCACCCGGGCCAGGCGTTCGGGCTCGAAGCGCAGATGCACGGTGCGCGGGCGATCCACGCGCACCTTGCCCGGACCCGCGCCCTTGATGCGATGGACGTGCTTGGCCTGGGCGTAGGTGACGTCCGCGCGCGGCGCGTCGCGCATCTTGCTGTAATGCACCGCGAGCGTGGCCGCGTCGAGCAGGGTCTCCTGCGAAAGGTCCCGGTCGCGTCCGGTGCGGGCCACCACGTGGCTGCCCGCGGCCGGGGCCAGGTGGAACCACCAGTCATTGCCCCGCGCGATGCGGAAGGTCAGCCGGTCGTTGCCCGGTC
>CAZOBJ010000026.1:0-36183 GCA_964577825.1 uncultured Planctomycetales bacterium | reverse complement strand
CACTACCGGCGGCGCGCGCAGTGGAGCACCGCGTTCGTGAAGAGCCGCGCGTTCTGGACCACGTTCTCCTCCGAGGTCCGCTCGCGAAGCAGCGCCATGTTCACGTCCGGATGTACGCTAAACACGAGCACCCGCCCTGTGCCGTACCGGCCGCGCAGGATGGCCGCATAGGGCCGGTTGCTGTCGAAGTACCCCACCACGCGCGTCCGGCCGCGGGCCTTCAAGAGCGGGCCGTTGCCCCGGAACATGCGGATGTGCACGCGGTGGCCGCGCGCCTTGGCCGGCCGGTTGTACAGGGCGTACACGGGCTCCTGCGCCGTGGACTCGACGCCGGTGGCCACCGGGTCGCGAGCATCGAGGTGCACCATGGCGATGCCGGTCTCGCGCAGATAGTCGAACCCGGCGTCCACGAGCTTGAGGTACTTCGAAAGAGGCAGGAACGCGCCCGCGCAAAACCCCAGGAACCCGCCGCCCCCGCGTACGAACGCGGTCAGACGCTGCGCCAGGGGCTTGGGCGGCAGGTAGCCGAACCCCCCGGGGCAGAAGAGCACGTCGAACGCGTCGAGCCCGCCGGCGAGCACCTCCTCGGTGCCGATCGTCTGGAACCCGATGCGGCACGCGTCGAAGAGCCGCGTGGTGGGGTTCGTGCGGCCCTGCGCGGTGAAGTTCTCCGGCGCGTCCGTGAAGAAGGCCACCCGGTTCTTGGCCAGGCACGCGCGCACGTCGTCCGCGCGGAACTCGCCGATGCGCTTCCACAGGCGGCGGCGGTCGGCCTCGGGCAGGGCCTGGCGCTGCTCGGCGCGGGCGCGCTTCTCTTGGGCCTGGACGCGCTCGAGCTCGGCCTCGGCCTCCGGGCGCGTGCGCCCGAGCCACGCGAAAAACTCCTTTCCCGCGCCCTGGGACTGGATGACGCGGTAGTAGCCGCCCTTTCGTTCGCGAATCTCCGACATTCGACTCCTCCTTTCGGATGGTCCGGCGCGCCGACCCGGGGCGGGCCGCGCACGCGTCCGGTTTCGTTGGCCGCACGCAGCACACCGTGCCTGCGCGCTCGCGTCAAGGACAAACCTTGGCCCGCACGCCGCGGACGGCCCTGCGCCCCGGGCCGACTTGACCCGCACGCCGCAGCGGACTACCATGCGCACTGGCGCGGTTCGCGCCCCGGCCTACGCGGATAAGGACCCGCTTCATGACCCGACCCGCTGCGTGCGACTCGGTCAAGCGCGAGGTGGCCGAGCTCTCGCTCCTGCACGAGATCAGCCGCATGCTCGACCGCAGCCTGGACCTGCACGAGGTGGTGGGCCCCGTGCTCCAGGCCATGGACGAGTACATGGGCGTGCGCCGCGGGACCCTGACCCTGAAGAACCGCGACACGGGCGAGCTCCAGGTCGAGGCCGCCCATGGCCTGAGCGCCCGCGAGCGCGAGCGCGGCCGCTACCGGCCCGGCGAAGGGGTCACCGGCCGGGTGATCGAGACCGCACAGCCCGCCGTGATTCCGCGCATCCGCGACGAGCCCCGGTTTCTGGACCGCACGGGCGCGCGGCGGGACGAGCGGCCGGAGGACCTGAGCTTCGTGTGTGTGCCCGTGAAGCTGGGGACCACGGTCCTCGGGGCGCTGAGCGTGGACCGGGCCTACGCGGGCGAGGACGTGCTGGGCGAGGACGTGCGGCTCTTGTCCATCATCGCGAGCATGATCGCCCAGGCCGTGCGCCTGCGCCAGAGCGTGATGGAGGAGCGCGAGCGCCTGCTCGAAGAGAACCGCCGCCTCCAGAGCGAGCTGGGGACCCGGTACCGGCCGGACAACATCGTGGGCAAGTCCCAGGGCATGCAGGCCGTGTACGACGCCATCGCCCAGGTGGCCGGCTCCGAGACCACGGTGCTCGTGCGCGGGGAGAGCGGCTCGGGCAAGGAGCTCGTGGCTCACGCCATCCACCACGCCGGCCCGCGGCGCACCAAGCCGTACGTGAAGGTCAACTGCGCCGCCCTGCCCGAGAGCGTGCTCGAAAGCGAGCTCTTCGGCCACGAGAAGGGCGCGTTCACCGGCGCGGTCAGCGCGCGCAAGGGCCGGTTCGAGCTCGCCCAGGGCGGGACCATCTTCCTGGACGAGGTGGGCGACCTGTCGACGGCCACGCAGAGCAAGCTTTTGCGCGTGCTCCAGGAGCGCGAGTTCGAGCGCGTCGGCGGCACGCGCAGCCTGCGCGTGGACGTGCGCGTGATCGCGGCCACGAATCGCGACCTGGAGGCCCTGATCCCGGAGGGCCGGTTCCGCGAGGACCTCTACTACCGGCTCAACGTGTTCCCGATCCACATCCCGCCGCTGCGCAACCGCAAGAGCGACATTCTGCTCCTGGCCGACCACTTCGTGACCAGGTACGCCCAGGCGAACCGCAAGACCGTCAAGCGCATCTCCACGCCCGCCATCGACATGCTCACCGCCTACCACTGGCCGGGCAACGTGCGCGAGCTGGAGAACTGCATCGAGCGGGCGGTGCTGCTCACCCACGACGAGGTGATCCACAGCCACCATCTGCCCCCGAGCCTGCAGACCGCCGAGGCCTCGGACACGGTCCACCGCGGGACCCTGCGCCAGGAGCTCGACCGGCTGGAGCGCGAGCTCGTGCTCGACGCGCTCAAGAGCGCGCGGGGCAACTGCGCGCGCGCGGCGCGGGCCCTGGGCGTGTCCGAGCGCGTGGTGGGCCTGCGGCTGAAGAAGTACGGCATCGACTTCCGCCGGTTTCGTACATCTTTGTAGCAAATAGAAGCCAAGGCTACAATCGTGTAGCTTCTCTCCTTGGCCGTGTCCGGCGCCCCGGGCGATGTGCTTCTGTATCTACTTGAAAAATAACAGGTTACAGGATTCTCTGTTCGGGGGCCGCGTGGCACACGGCTTGTATCCGCATTGACCACCGGACAACCGGCGCATGGTGCGCCGGCCGGAGACGAGTCGCGGGCGAGCGCCCGCTGTGCAGAGCCGGGAAGGACAGGCCATGACCCCGAAGGAAGTGTTCGCCTTTGCCAAGGACATGGGCGCAGAGATGATGGACCTCAAGTTCGTGGATATGCTGGGCACCTGGCAGCACTGCTCCTACCCCATGCGCACCGTGGACGAGAGCATTTTCGACGAGGGGCTCGGGTTCGACGGGTCCTCCATCCGCGGCTGGCAGGAGATCCACAAGTCGGACATGACCGCGGTGTGCGACCCGGACACCGCGGTGCTGGACCCCTTCTTCGAGCGGCCCACGGTGAGCCTGATCGCGCACATCGTGGACCCGGAGACGCGCGAGGACTACGCCAAGTGTCCGCGCCACGTGGCCCGGCGCGCGGCCGCGCACCTGAAGGAGACCGGGTTCGCGGACACGTGCTTCGTGGGCCCGGAGCCGGAGTTCTTCATCTTCGACCAGGTCCGGTTCGAGCAGAACCAGCACCGGGGCCTGTACGAGATCGACTCGGTGGAGGGCGCATGGAACTCGGCCCGGTTCGAGGAACCGAACCTCGGGTACAAGCCCAGCTTCAAGGGCGGGTACTTCCCGGTCTCGCCCACGGACACGTACCACGACCTGCGCGGCGAGATGACCTACGAGATGATGAAGCTGGGCATCGAGGTGGAGGCCCACCACCACGAGGTGGCCACCGCCGGCCAGGCCGAGATCGACATGCGCTACGCGGAGCTCACGCGCATGTGCGACCAGTTCATGTGGTACAAGTACGTGATCAAGAACGTGGCCCGCCGCCACGGCAAGACCGTGACCTTCATGCCCAAGCCCGTGTTCGAGGACAACGGCAGCGGCATGCACACGCACCTGTCGCTGTGGAAGGCGGGCACGCCGCTGTTCCCGGGGGACGGGTACGCCGGGCTCTCCGAGCTCGCGCTGCACGCGGTCGGGGGGCTGTTGCGCCACACCCCGGCGCTGCTGGCGTTCGCCGCGCCGACCACGAACAGCTACCGCCGGCTCGTGCCCGGGTTCGAGGCGCCGGTGAACCTCGTCCTGTCCGCGCGCAACCGGTCCGCGGCGGTGCGCATCCCCATGTACTCCTCGCGCCCGCAGACCAAGCGCGTGGAGTTCCGCTGCCCGGACCCGGCGGCCAACGGGTACCTGGCCTGGTCGGCCATGCTCATGGCCATGATCGACGGCGTGGGCCGGCAGATCGACCCGGGCGAGCCCCTGGACCGCAACATCTACGAGATGTCCGTGCGCGACCTCGAGGCCATCCCCAAGGTGCCGGCCACCCTGGACGAGTCCATCGACGCGCTGGAGGCCGACCACGCCTTCCTGCTCCAGGGCGGGGTGTTCACCGAGGACCTGATCCGGGCCTATATCGACTGGAAGCGCACCGAGGAAATGGGGCCCATGGCCCGCCGGCCGCACCCGTACGAGTTCCACTTGTACTACGATTCCTGAGCGGCCCGGAATCCGCGCCCCCGAGGACCGGTTTTGCCTTGCACTCGCGCCCCCACCTCGTACAAAGAACCGCGGGGTGGGGGCGCGGTCCATGGGTCCGGTCCGGCCGGGCCGCACGCTTCGGACCGCCTTCCCGAACGAGAAAGGGCACAGCCCATGCGGGTGCTCATCGCCGACGCGCTCTCCACGCGCGTGGTCGCGGACCTGGAGGCGCTCAAGTGCACGGTGCGCACCGCGCCGGAGCTGGGCGCCGAGAACCTGCCCGCGCAGATCGGCGACGCCGAGGTGCTGATCGTGCGCTCCACCCGGGTCACCGCGGACGCGATCGAGGCGGGCGCGGACCTGTCGCTCGTCGTGCGCGCGGGCGCGGGCGTGAACACCATCGACCTCGAGGCCGCCAGCGCCCAGGGCGTGTACGTGGCCAGTTGCCCGGGCAAGAACGCGGACGCCGTGGCCGAGCTCGCGATCGGGCTCCTGATCGCGGCCGACCGGCGCATCGTGGACGCCACCGCGTGCCTGCGCCGCGGCGAATGGAAGAAGGCGGCCTTCGGCCAGGCCAAGGGGCTCAAGGGCCGCACCCTGGGGATCCTCGGGTTCGGCACCGTGGGCCGGGCCGTGGCCCGGCGCGCGCGGGGGCTCGAGATGGACGTGCTCGCGTACAGCCGCAGCCTGACCCCGGAGGCCGCGGCGCGCCAGGGCGTGACCTTTGCGGCCACCCCGCTCGAGGTCGCCCAGGCCGCGGACGCGGTCAGCATCCACCTCGCGGCCACGCCCGACACCGAGCGCCTGGTGGGCCGCGACTTCCTGGCGGCCATGAAGCCCGGGGCCGTGCTTGTGAACACCGCCCGGGGCGAGATCGTGGACACCGCCGCGCTCAAGCAGGCCATCGACGACAAGGGCCTGCGCGTGGGCCTGGACGTGGTCGAGGACGAGCCCGCCGGCGGCGAGGCCCGCTTCGCGGACACGGACCTGGCCGCGCGCCTCACCGCCACCCCGCACATCGGCGCGTCCACCGACCAGGCGCGCGAGGCCATCGCCGCGGAGACCGTGCGCGTGGTGCGCACGTTTCTTGCCACGGGCACGCCCGCGAACGCGGTGAACGTCTCGGCCAGGACCCCGGCCACCCACACCCTGGTCGTGCGCCACTACGACCGCGTGGGCGTGCTCGCCGAGGTGCTCTCCGCCCTGCGCGAGGACGGGATCAACATCCAGGAGGTGCGCAACACCGTGTTCGAGGGCGCGCGCGCGGCCTGCTGCACCCTGCACCTGGACGACGAGCCCTCGGCCGAGGCCTTGGCGCGGATCCGCGCGAACGCGGACGTCCTGCACCTCACGCTCCAGACCCGGTAGGCGCCCACCCGCCGGAGACGACCATGCGCGGACTGCTACGCGGGCTCTCGCGCCAGGCCGGCCAGGCACCGGGCACGGTCGGCGGGCCGCGGGCCCCTGCGGCCGGGCCCGTGCGCCTGCGAACCCTCGTGTACACGGCCGACGCGTGCGAGGCCCGCGACCAGCCCGACGCACAGGCCTGCTTCGCCGCGGTGCGCGAGGGCGCGGTCACCTGGATCAACGTGGACGGGCTCCACGACGCGCAGGTGCTCCAGGCCGTGGGCGCGCGGTTCGGCCTGCATCCGCTCGTCCTGGAGGACATCGCCAACCCCAGCCAGCGCCCCCGGTGCGAGAGCACGGAGGCGTACCTGTTCCTCACGCTCAAGATGCTGCGGCCCGACCCCTCGGGCGACGGGCTCCTGGCCGAGCAGGTGAGCCTGATCGTGCTGCCCGGCGTGGTCGTGACCTTCCAGGAGGCGCCCGGCGACGTGTTCGACCCGGTGCGCGAGCGCATCCGCACGGGCGCGGGCCGCGTGCGCGCCGCGGGCGCGGACTACCTCGCCTACGCGCTCCTGGACGCGGTGGTGGACCAGTACTTCGTGCTCCTGGAGGCCGCCAGCGAACAGGCCCAGGCCCTGGAGGAGGCCGCGCTCGGCGGCGACCCGGTAGACTTCGTGCGCGCGCTCCAGGCCCATAAGCGCGAGCTCATCGCCCTGCGCCGGGCGGTGTGGCCCCTGCGCGAGGTCTTGACCGCCCTGGAGCGGACCGAGCCGCGCGTCTTCGAGCCGGCCACCCGGCCCTACCTGCGCGACCTGTACGACCACACGATTCAGGCCATCGACGCGGTGGAGGTGCTGCGCGACGTGTTCGCCGGGGTCCAGGACCTGCACATGACCCATGTCAGCAACCGGATGAACGAGATCATGAAGGTCTTGACCATGATCGCCACGGTGTTCATCCCCCTCGGGTTCCTGGCCGGGGTGTACGGCATGAACTTCGAGCGCATGTGGCCCGTCGAGGCGGCCTGGGGGTTCCCGGCGCTCCTGGGGGTCATGGCCGCGCTCGGCTTGGGCATGGTGGTCTGGTTCCGCCGCAAGCGGTGGCTGTGAGGCGCGGCGCCCGGACAAGGAGAACACGCGTATGGACCTCTGGGATCAGGTCGTGGGCATGGTCGTGGAGTTCGCGCAGGCCCACCGCAGCGGGTTGATCTCGCTAGCGACGATTCTTGCACTGGCGGTCCTGTACCGGGTGATCACGCGCCCGCTGCGGCGGTACATGGTCCGCCACGCGCACAAGCCCGAGAACATACAGAACTTCCTGCTCGTGTGGCGCTACGCCTGGCTCGGCGCGGGCCTGGTGCTCGTGATCATCGCCCTGTCAGGGTCGCTGGCGAGCCTCGGCCTGAGTGCCGCGTTCCTTGGCATGATCATCGGGTGGAGCCTGCAAGCGCCCGTGACCGGCATGGCCGCGTGGCTCATGATCATCCTCAAGCGCCCCTTTCGCATCGGCGACCGGATCATCGTGGCGGGCGTCACTGGGGACGTACAGGACATCAACCTCACCCACATCGTGCTCAACCAGGTAGGCGGCACAATCAGCGGGGAGGAACGGTCCGGCCGGGGCGTACTCGTACCCAACGCGGCCCTGTTCAGCCAGACGATCTACAACTACAACTTCGAGACGTGCTACCTCCTTGATGAAGTCGCGGTGTTGATCACCTACGAGAGCGACCTCGCGGAAGCCGAACGGATGGCCACGGAGGCCGCCCGGCAGGCGACCGGCCAGATCGTGCGCGAGACCGCTCAACAGCCGTTCACCCGGGTCGAGTTCGCCGACAGCGGGGTGCGGGTGCGGCTTCGCTACCAGACGCTTGCCACCGACCGGCAGCGCATCACGAGCGAAATCACCCGCGCGGTCCACCAGGCGTTCCGCGCCCATCCGCATGTGGAATTCGCCTACCCCCACATGGAGCTGCTGTATCGACAAAAGGAACCCGAAGACTCGATAGGCCCGTCCGGGGATGGAGCCCCCGAGTCCTGAGGCCTCCCAGGTCGCGCCGCAACTTTCCCCGAAAACGCGCGCCCCGCCCCTTGCCAAGCGTGCTTGACGCAGTACAATGCCCGGTTGCGCCATCCTCAGGGATGCGCGCAGTACGACGGGGTATGCCGGGCGATTAGCTCAGTCGGCTAGAGCGCCAGCTCGACAAGCTGGAGGCCACTGGTTCAAGTCCAGTATCGCCCACCATGTGAAGGAGGCGCGGGCCCCATGCGCGGGCCCGCACACATACAACCGCGCAGGGAGCGCCCTCCCGCGCGCGGGGCAACCGGCGGCCGAGGACCGGCCGCGGCAAAGGGCGCGAACCGGCTGGGACGCCGGCGACGGACCTGTTGGGTCCGTCCCCTCCGCTCGCCGCGCTCGCGACCCCCGGAACACAGAGGCCGCAGCATGATCCGGATCACGCTTCCCGACGGGGACGTGCTCAGCTTCGAGGGGCCCGTGCCCCTGCGCGAGGTGGCCGAACGCATCGGCCCGCGCCTCGCGCGCGAGGCCGTGGCCGCCCAGGTCGACGGGGATGTCGTGGACCTCGCGCACGTGGTGGACCGCGACGCAACGGTGCGGATCCTCACCCCGGACACGCCCGAGGGCCTGGAGGTCATGCGCCACTCGGCCAGCCACGTGATGGCCGAGGCGATTCTCGCGCTCTTTCCCGGCACCCGGCTCGTGTACGGCCCGGCCATCGAGGACGGGTTCTACTACGACGTGGACGCGCCCGAGCCGATCTCCGTGGAGGACCTGCCCCGCATCGAGCGCGCCATGAAGCGCATTGTCAAAGAGAACGCGCCCTTTGTGCGCGAGGAGCTTGGCCGCGACGAGGCGCGCGAACGCGTGCGCGAGGAGGAGAACCCCTACAAGCTCGAGAACCTGGAGCGCGCCCGGGGCGAGCGCATCAGCTTCTACCACCAGGGCGAGGGATTCAACGACCTGTGCGCCGGCCCGCACGTGCCCTCCACGGGCCGGATCGGCGCGTTCAAGCTCTTGAGCGTGTCCGGCGCGTACCTGCACGGCGACGCGTCCGAGAAGCAGCTCACCCGGGTCTACGGGACCACGTTCCCGAGCCGCGACGAGCTGGAGGCGTACCTCCACCGCCTGGAGGAGGCCAAGAAGCGCGACCACCGCAAGCTCGGCCGCGAGCTCGAGCTCTTCGAATTCCACCCCGAGGCCCCGGGCATGGCGTTCTGGCGCCCGCGCGGGACCGTGCTCTACAATCAGGTGGTCGGGTACGCGCGCGAGCTCAACCGCGCCCACGGGTACGAGGAGATCCGCACCCCGGTGCTCCTGGCCAAGGACCTGTGGGTCACCTCCGGCCACTGGGACAACTACCGGGACAAGATGTACGTGACCGAGAAGGACGGCCGCGAGCTCGGGGTCAAGCCCATGAACTGCCCCGGGGGCATCATCCTGTACAAGGCCGGGCTCCACTCGCACAACGACCTGCCCATCCGCTGGGCCGAGTTCGGGCACGTGCACCGCCACGAGGGCGGGGGCGAGATCCACGGCCTGGTGCGCGTGCGCGGGTTCACCCAGGACGACGCGCACATCTACTGCACGCCCGAGCAGCTCACCGACGAGGTGAAGGGCTGCATCCGAGCGGTCTTCGAACTGTACCGGACCTTCGGCCTGTCCTTCGACCACATCGAGCTCTCCACCCAGCCGGACAAGTGCATCGGCACGGACCAGATGTGGCGCGCGGCCGAGCAGGCCCTGGGCGCGGCGCTCGAGGCCCTGGAGATCGGCTACCGGGTCAACCCGGGCGACGGGGCCTTCTACGGGCCGAAGATCGACTTTCACATCGGCGACGCGATCGGCCGCACCTGGCAGATGGGCACCATCCAGGTCGACTTCGCCATGCCCGAGCACTTCGACATGACCTACGTGGACGCGGACAGCGGCCGCAAGCGGCCGGTCATGATCCACCGGGCCATCGCCGGCAGCCTGGAGCGATTCATCGGGCTGTTGGTCGAGCACTACGCGGGCGACTTCCCGCTGTGGCTCGCGCCCGAGCAGGTGCGCATCGCCACGATCACCGACGCCCAGGCCGCGTACGCGCGCGAGGTGGACGCGCGGCTGCGCGCCCGCGGCCTGCGCACGGGCACGGACCTGGGGCCGGAGAAGATCGGCGCCAAGATCCGCCGCGCGGAGCTCATGAAGATCCCCTACCTCGCGGTGGTGGGCGCGCGCGAGGCGCAGGCGGGCACCGTCAGCCTGCGCCGCCGCCCCCAGGGCGAGGTGGGCACGCTGGACGTGGACCGGGTCGCCGACGGCCTGTGCAAGGAAGCGGCCGCCCGCACCCTGCCCGCGCAGGTAGACTGGCAGGCGTAGGCGCCCCGCGGGCGGGCATGGGGCCGCGTCCGCGCCGCCGCAGCGCCTTAGGAACGGGAGGAGAGAGCCATCCGGCAGCGACAGAGCGTCAACGAGGAGATCCGGGCCCAGGAGGTCCGGCTCATCGCCGAGGACGGCGAGCAGCTGGGCATCATGAGCAGCGAAGAGGCCCAGCGCATCGCGGGCGAGCGCGAGCTTGACCTCGTGGAGGTCGCGCCCAATTCGTCGCCGCCCGTATGCCGGCTGATGAACTACGGCAAGTTCAAGTACGAGCAGCAGAAGAAGGAGCAGCAGCAGCGCCGCCGCAGCCACGGCGTGGAGATGAAGGAGCTGCGCCTGGGCCGCAGCATCCGCATCGAGCGCCACGACATGGAGATCAAGCTGCGCAAGGCGCGCGACTTCCTGGACAAGGGGCACCGGTTGCAGGTCTTCCTGCAGCTGCGCGGCCGCGAGATGGCCCACGCGGACATCGGGGTCCAGCGCCTCAAGGAGTTCGCGGAGCTTGTCAGCGACATCGCCCGCGTCGAGCAGTCCCCGCGCATCGACCGCCGCCGGGTGAGCATGCTGCTCGTGCCCGAGGCCGTGGCACACAAGAAGAAGAGCAAGGAGGGCCAACAGGCCGAACAGAACGCCCAGGAACAGGATTCGTGACCAATCGCGCCGCGCGCGGCCGGGCGAAGACCCGGCGCCGTGCCGGCGGACGTCGCAACGACCCGAAGCGGACACAAGGAGGACAACATGCCCAAGCTCAAGCCTCACAAGGGCGCGCGCAAGCGGTTCCGCGTCACGCGCTCCGGCAAGGTGCTTGCGCAGTCGGCCTACACCGGCCACCTGCGCGCGGCCAAGTCGGCCAAGCGCAAGCGGCACCTGCGCCGCGGCACCCAGCTCAACAAGCCGGACGCGCAGCGGATCAAGCGCCTGCTCGGGCTGCGGTAGACGCCCGCCCCCTGTCAACCACGAAAGGAGACCGCCATGCCACGCCACCAGGGCGCCATCCCGACACGGCGCCGCCACAAGCGGGTGCTCAAGCGCGCCAAGGGCTTTCGCGGCGGGCGGGGCAAGCTCTACCGTCCCGCCCGGGAGACCGTGATCCGCGCCGAGGCCTTCAGCCGGGCCCACCGGCGCAAGCGCCGCGGCGACTTTCGCCGGCTGTGGATCCAGCGCATCAACGCCGCCGCGCGCGCCCAGGGCCTGTCCTACAGCCGGTTCATCAACGGACTCAAGCGCGCGTCGATCGATCTGGACCGCAAGAGCCTCTCCGAGCTCGCGGTGCACGACCCGGACGCCTTTGCCGAGGTGGTCAACCGCGCCAAGGCGGCCCTGGAGGCCTAGGCCCCGGAGCGACCCCATGAGCGTACTCGACGACCTGAATCGCCTGCGCGAAGACGCCCGCCGCGCGTTCGAGCGCGTGCCCGGCACGCGCGAGCTCGAACAGGCCCGCGTGCGCTACCTGGGCCGAAGCGGCGAGCTGCGCGCGGCCATGGCCCGGCTCAAGGAGCTCGCCCGCGAGGAGAAGGCCCAGGCCGGCCGCCTGGCCAACACCGTGAAAGGCGAACTCACCGAGGCCTACGAGACCGCGCAGGCGCGCCTGTCCGCCGACGAGGCCCCGGCCCATGCCCGGCCCATGCCCGACCCCACCCTGCCCGGCCGGGCCCAGCCGCGGGGCACCCGGCATCCGCTCACCCAGGTGATCGAGCGGGTGGTGGCCATCTTCGAGCGCCTAGGCTTCGACGTGGCCGACGGCCCGGAGATCGAGGACGACTTCCACAACTTCACGGCCCTGAACATCCCCGAGCACCATCCCGCGCGCGACGACTTCGACACCTTCTTCGTGCGCGGCGGGGGAATCCTGCGCAGCCAGACCTCCACGGTCCAGATCCACGTGATGCAAAACCGGCCCCCGCCCCTGCGGGTGGTCGCGCCCGGCCGCGTGTACCGGCCCGACGCGGTGGACGCCACGCACTTCTACGCCTTCCACCAGATCGAGGGCCTGGCCGTGGACACGGACATCACGTTCGCGGACCTGAAGGGCACGCTGGGCCTGTGGGCGCGCGAGATGTTCGGCGAGGAGACGGCCACCCGGTTCCGGCCCAGCTTCTTTCCGTTCACCGAGCCGTCCGCGGAGATGGACGTATCCTGCTACTTCTGCCACGGCAGGGGCTGCCGGGTGTGCAAGCAGTCCGGGTGGATTGAGCTCCTCGGCTGCGGCATGGTGGACCCGAACGTGTTCGAGGCCGTGGGCTACGACGCCGAGCAATACACCGGGTTCGCGTTCGGCATGGGCATCGAGCGCATCGCCATGCAGAGCATGGGCATCAACGACATCCGCCTGTTCTTCGAGAACGACCTGCGGTTTTTGGGCCAGTTCTAGGCGGCCGCGGCCCGCGAGCAACGGAGCATCGAGACCCCATGAACCTCTCCTACAACTGGCTCAAGGAGCTGGTGCCCTTCGACCTGTCGCCCGAGGACCTGGCCCGCGAGCTCACCCGGGTGGGCCTGTGCGTGGAGGAGCTCGTGCCCGGCGCCGAGGACACCATGCTCGTGGCCGACGTGACCACGAACCGGCCCGACTGGCTGTGCCACCACGGGGTCGCGCACGAGATCGCCGCGTTCACCGGGCTTGCGCCGAACCTGCCCGAGGTGCGCCTCCGTGAGGCCGGCGGCCGGGCCGTGACCGATTACGCCGCGGTGGACAACCGCGCCCCGGACCTGTGCCCCCGGTACACCGCGCGCGTGGTCACCGGCGTGTCGGTGGGCGCCTCGCCCGCGTGGCTCCGAGACCGGCTCGCGGCCGTGGGCCTCAAGCCCCGCAACAACGTGGTGGACATCACCAACTACGTGCTCTTCGAGATGAACCAGCCCCTGCACGCGTTCGACTACGACCTGGTCCGGGACGGGCGGATCGTGGTGCGCCGCGCCGAGCCGGACGAGCCGTTCGTGAGCGTGTTCGACGAGCGCCGCGCGCTCGACCCGGACATGTGCGTCATCGCCGACGCGCAGGGGCCCCTGGCCCTGGCCGGGGTGAAGGGCGGCAACCGCAGCGCGGTGCACGAGGGCACAACGACCGTGCTGCTCGAGGCCGCGTACTTCGACCCGGCCGCCACGCGGCGCACGAGCCGCCGCGCGCAGCTGGACAGCGACAGCTCGTACCGGTTCGAGCGGGGCGTGGACCCCGGCGGGGTGGAGCGGGCCAGCCGCCGGGCCTGCCAGCTCATCGCAGAGCTTGCGGGCGGCGCCGTGGCGCCCGGGGTCATTGACACGAACCCGCAGCTCGCCGCGCCGTGGACGGTCAAGCTCCGATATGCGCGCTCGGACAAGCTGCTCGGGCTGCACGTGGAGCCGGACGAGATCCGCGCCATCCTCCAGGGCCTGGGCCTGAAGATCGTGGACCGCGACGCCGCGCAGGTGACCGTGGAGGTGCCCACGTTCCGCGGCGACCTGACCCGCGAGGCGGACCTCATCGAAGAGGTGGCCCGGTGCCACGGGTACGACCGGGTGCCCGCGCGCGTGTCCCTGCCCCTGACCGCGGCGCACGAGGCGCCCACCACGCGCGCGCGCCGGGTCTCGCGCGAGGTGCTCGTGGGCCTGGGGTATCACGAGACGTGCACCGACACCTTCGTGCCCGCGCAGTGGAATGCGTCCTGGACCTCGGTCGCCCAGGGCGCGCCCGTTCGCATCGAGAACCCGGTGCGCGAGGACCGGCCCGAGCTTCGCACGAGCCTGGTGCCCGGGCTCCTGGACGCGCGGCGCACGAACCGCGAGCAGGGCGAGGTGCGCCTGTTCGAGATCAGCCGCGCCTACGCGGACCGCGAGGGCGAACGCAATGAGCCCGAGCACCTGGCCCTGCTCGACGACCGGGGGCTGGCCTGGGTGCGCGGCGGGCTGGAGGTCCTGCTGCGCGAGCTTCGCGTCGCGGGCGCGCCGACCGTGCGGGCCCTGGCCGAGGCCCCAGAGGGGTACGCCCCCGGCACGGCCGCCGAGGTCCAAGTCCACGGCAAGGCCGTGGCCGTGTACGGCCGGGTGAGCGACGCGCTCGCCGCTTCGCACGACCTGGACGAGCCGCCTGCGGTGCTCGAGGCGAACTTCGCCACGATCCTCGCCCTGGAGCGCGCGGACAAAAGCTTCCGGCCCCTGCCGCGCTTTCCCGGCGTGGAGCGCGACATCGCCCTGGTGGTGGCCGAGTCCGTGCGCTGGGCCGACGTGGAGGCCGCGGTGGGCGCGCTGCCCGACCGGGTGGAGGGCGTAGAGCTCGCGAGCATCTACCGCGGCGAGCAGGTGCCCCCGGGCACCAAGTCCGTGGCCTTGCGGGTCCTGTACCGCGACCCGGAGCGCAGCCTTACCGACGAAGAAGCCAACGCCCTGCGCGACCGCATGGTCGAGCATCTGACGTCCGTGCTGCCCGACGCGCGGCTGCGGTGACCGCCCGCCGCTTGTTGGTGTCCTATCGAACTCAAGACCCCAGCGCCCGGCGCACGAGGTCCACCGCCTCGGCCCGGAGCCTGCCCGCGCGCGCATAGTCGTCGAGCACGAGCAGGGCCTCGTCCACGGAGTACGGCTCCGGCAAGGGCGCGGTCCGGTCGCCGAGGGCCACCATCCCGTCTGCGCGCGCCAGGCTGTCGAGCACGTCGGCCGCCTGCACGAGGCCGGTGAGCGCGTCGAACCGGCTGCACCACGCGCGCAGGTCCTTGTGATGGTCGCGCACCGCGGCCTTGACCGGATCGAAGAGCGCGGCGGCGCGCAGGCGCTCGTATCCGAGTCGGGCGTGCACCGCGTACTCGTCCAGGTACGCGGCCGCCTCTTGGTCTGGCATGGCCGGCTCCAACAGCCCGATGTCGTGGAACAGGCCGCACAGGCCCAGGAGGCTGAGCACCACGCGGCGGTCCTGCGCATCCGGGGGCGGCCGGCCGGCCAGGTACGCCTCGCCCATGCGCACGGCCAGGAGCGCGGTGCGCACCCAGTGCGCGAGCAGGGAGGCGCGCGCCGTGTCCTGCATCTCGTAGGCGTAGAAGTAGAGGTCCAGGTACGCGAACAGGTCCGCCACGCACGCGAGCGCCTCCTGCGCCCCGTCGGCGACAAGCCGCGCGGCGAGCGGCCCCTCGCCGCACAGCGCGCGCACCTCGTCCGGCTCGATGGGCGCGCGCTCGTACAGGGACGCGCCCAGCTCGTGCGTGCATCGCACGCGGAACCCGTCCACCGGCGTCTCGTCCTCGCCCACGACCGCGGCCGGGTCCTCGGCCCTGCGGGCCACGAGGGCCTGCACGGTCTGCGCGTCCACCAGCCGGCCGGCCCGCACCGCGAGCCGCAAGGCGCGGTCGTCGAACAAGTCGCCGCCTTCCCGGTCCGACTGAGCGGCCTGCGGCGGCGCGTCCTCGGCGCGCATCCACACCGAGTCCTCGGCGAACAGGACCTGCGCGCCCTCCGGGCCCGCGTCCCGGGACAGCAGTCGCTCGATGCGGTCCAAGGCGAGCCACATGCCCCGTTCGAGCATGGGCGGGAAGGGCCGGCGGCCCTCCAACAGCCGCGTGCGCAGCCGCCCCTCCGGGACCAGATGCTCCAGGGACGCCACCGGGTGGAGGAGCTCCTCCAGGGCCGCTGTCACCTGGGAAGGGTCCACGGGCTTCTTCAAGACGCGGCCCACCCCGGCCTGTTGCGCCTGCGCGAGCCGCGCGGGGTCCGCCTGCGCGTCCAGGAGCGCGACCGCCGGCGCGCCCGGACGGGCCAAGAGCGCGCGCGCGAAGTCGGGTCCCTCCTGGTCCGGCAGGTCCCAGGCGGCCAGCACCAGGTCCACCTCCGCCGCGTCCACAAGCTGCGCGGCCGCGGCCCCGTGCGCGGCGCACAGCACCTGGTACCCGGCCGCGCGCAGCGTGTCGGCGAGGGCCTCCACGGCCGCCGGGTCGTCGTCGGCCACCAGGACCGTGCCCAGGGGGCCCGCTTCGCCGCGCAGCGCCTGTGCGTTCTCCAGCAGCACGCGGACCTTGGCCCGGATCCGATCCGCGTCCGAGGGCTTGATCACGTAGTCGTCGGCCCCGGCCTGTAGGAAGGCTCGGCGCACGCTCGCCTCGTCCACCGTGGTGAAGACCAAGATCGGCACCTGCGTGCGGCCCAGGGCCGCGCGCAGGCGCTGGACCATGCTCAGCCCGTCGATGTCGCGCAGACGCGTTTCGGTCACGACAAGGTCGGGCAGGGGCGGGGCATGGTCCGCGGTGAGGTGCGCAAAGGCCCGGGCGCCGGAGTCGAACTCATCCACGCGCACGTCCAGGGGCGCAAGCGCGCCCGCCACGAAGGTGCGCACGGTGCGCGCCTCGTCGATGACATACACCTTCGGCGCGTGTTCCCCGGCCATGGGCCCGCCTCGCTTCGGTCCCAGCGTACGCCCCGATTATACCAGGCGATCAAGCGCGAGGTCAGGGAAATCCCTATACAGCCCCGGGGCCACGCATCTTGACGTGGGCACCCCCGGTGCGCTATGGTGACACGACTCGATTGTCCCGCAGCGAAGAGGATGCACAGTGCCTTCCGATTCCGGCCCCCCGCGGGGCGCCAAGCGGCCCTTTGTGCAGTATGTGCGCATTGCTGCCTGGCAGCTCTTGCCCTGGGTGATTCTGTTCTTCATCGCCGCCGCCGTGGGGCTGGGGCTGTACGGGGGCATCCTGCGTCGTTTGGCCCAAGTGCGCGCCGAGCGCGAACAGGCCACCGCCGCGCGCACCGATGCCGCGGCCGACGTGGAGGTGTGGCCGGTGGAGCCCGCGCTCCTGGTCGACGACATGCAGCTGCCCGGCGTGGTGCGTCCCTGGGAGGAGCTCGTGCTCGAAGCCCAGGTCTCGGGCCAGATCATGTCCTTTGCCTTTGACGACGGCGACGAGGTGCAGGCCGGGGAGGTGATCGCACAGATCGACGACCGCGACTACCAAGCCGCGCTCGCGCGCGCGCACGCCGCGGAGGCCCGCAGCCAGGCGAACCTGTCCGCCGCAAAGGCCGACGAGGCCAACGCGCGCGCCGCGCAGGCGCGCGCCCAGGCCGTGCTGCGGCTCGCCCGGCTCGACTACGACCGGGCACGCAGCCTGCAACAGGAGGGCGCGGCGACCCGGGCCCGGCTCGACCAGGCCAAGAGCTCGCTGGACCAGGCCCAGGCCGACCTGCACGCGGCCGAGGCCGCGGTCGCCCGCGCGCAAGCGGCCAAAGCCCAGGCCCAGGCCGGCCTGCTCGAGGCCCAGAGCGCCATCACCACCGCGCAGCTCCAGGTGGAGCGCTGCTCGATCGAAGCGCCCTTCGCCGGGATCGTGAACCGCCGGTTCATCACCGTGGGGACGCTCGTCAAGTCGGGCGCCCGGGTGCTCGAGCTGTTGGACCTGCACAAGGTGAAGGTCGAGATCGCCATCCCCGAGGCCGACGTGGACGCGGTCCGCGACCTGGACACCGCGCCTGTGCGGGTGCGGTCCCTGGGGCGCACGTTCGCGGGCCGCAAGACGTTCCTCAGCCTCAAGCCCATCGAACAGGCCCAGGTCTTTCACCTGCGCCTGGTGGTGGACAATCCCGACCGCCTGCTGCGGCCCGGCATGTTCGCCGAGGCCACGGTCGTGCGCTCGCGCACGAAGGACGCGGTGGTCGTGCCCATGTACGCGATCCTGGCCCGAGACGACGCGCACGTCGTGTTCGTGGTCGAGGACGGCAAGGCGGTCAAGCGCCCCGTGCGCCTGGGCATCCGCCAGGGCCGCACGGTCCAGGTCGTCGACGGGCTGCAACCGGGCGAGAAGCTCATCACCATGGGCCAGCGACAGGTCGAGGACGGCCAGCCCGTGGATGTGCTGCGCACGGCCGCCGACCCCACGGAACGCCTGCAATGATCCTCTCCGACACCGCGGTGCGCCACCGCACAACCGTGTTCGTGCTCACGGGCCTGCTGGTGCTGGCCGGCCTGTACAGCTACGCCGTGCTGCCCCGTGAGGCCGCGCCGGAAGTGGTCATCCCCAACGTGTTCGTAACCACCCGGTACCGGGGCGTCTCGCCCGCGGACATGGAGACCTCGATCACCCGAGAGATCGAAGAAAAGCTCAAGGGCCTCAAGGACGTGAAGACCATCACGTCCGTGAGCTCCGAGGGCCTGTCCCAGATCAACGTGGAGTTCGTCACGGGCACGGACATCGACAAGGCCGTCCAGCGGGTCAAGGACAAGGTCGACCTGGCCGAGAGCGAGCTTCCCAGCGACCTGGACGACGACCCGATCGTGGAGGAGGTGAACATCTCCGAACTCCCGATCCTGGTGGTCGCCCTGGCCGGAGAGATGGGCCTGAGCCAGCTGCGCGACATGGCCGAGGACCTGGAGGAAGACATCGAGGGCGTGCCCGGGGTGCTGGAGGTGGACGTCGTGGGCGGGCTCCAGCGCGAGATCCAGATCCAGGTCTCGCCCATGCGCATGGCCCAGTACAACGTGAGCTTCGCCGCATTGCAGAACGTGGTCCGCGCCGAGAACACGAACGTGTCCGGCGGGTCGATCCGCACGTCGGAGGGCCGGTACCAGCTGCGCCTGGAAGGCGAGTTCGACACGGTCAAGCAGGCCGAGGAGATCGTGATCCAGACGAACCCGGACGGGTCGCCCGTGTACCTGCGCGACGTGGCCGACGTGGTCGACGGGTTCAAGGACCTGTACGCCAAGAGCCGCCTGGACGGCCGCGACGCGGTGATCCTGTACGTGGAGAAGCGCGCGGGCGAGAACATCCCCCGGATCGTGTCCGACATCGACGAGGTGCTGCGCCGGGCCTCGGAGACGTGGCCTCCGGGCACCCGCACCACCCGGCTCGTGGATCACAGCGAAGAGATCCACATGCTCGTCAGCGACCTGGAGAACAACATCATCACGGGGCTGTTGCTCGTCATCCTGGTCGTGTGCCTGGTCATGGGCCTGCGCAATGCGATCCTGGTGAGCCTGTCCATCCCCCTGTCCATGCTCTTGGGCTTCACCCTGCTTCGCGCGTACGGGTTCTCCCTGAACATGGTGGTTCTGTTCAGCCTGACCCTGGCCCTGGGCATGCTCGTGGACAACGGCATTGTGATCATCGAGAACATCTACCGGTTCATGCAGCAGGGCGTGGACCGCACCGAGGCGGCCATGCGCGCCACGGGCGAGGTGGCGTTCCCGGTCATCGGCTCGGCGTTGACCACCATCGCCGCGTTCACGCCGCTCTTGTGGTGGTCGGGGATCATGGGCGACTTCATGTTCTACCTGCCGGCCACGGTCATCACCCTGCTGGCGAGCTGCCTGTTCGTGGCGCTGGTGATCAACCCCGCCGTGGCCTCGGCCGTGATGCGGGTGCGGCCCGAGGGCCCGGCGCGCTCGGCCGACGAGGTGATGTCCGGCACCGAGCATCCGATGCTCACCGGCGGCGGACCGATCATCCGCACCTACCGGTTCGTACTGCGCGGGGTGCTCGGGCATCACGTGCCGGTCCCTGCGCAGGAGCCCACGCGCGGGCGCCGGGCGGCGTGCCACCTGTTGCGGTTTCTGCCCCGCATGGGGCTGCTCCTCTTCGCGGTGGCCTGCTTCGCGGTGTGCGTGCTCTTCTGGGTCTACCGGGTGGGCGTGCGCACGCCCACGGAGTTCTTCCCGGCCATCGACCCCGAGCGGGTCAATGTAGAGCTCGACATGCCCGAGGGCGCGGACCTGCCCTACTGCGACGGTGTGGTCAAGGAGGTCGAAAAGCGGCTCTTCGAGGAAGACTACGGCCCGCGGGACACCCTGGCCTACGGGGAAGCGCGCAAGGCCAAGTCGCACCGGTCACGCCTGGACAGGACCTACGCGAGCCCCAGCGACCTCGCCAACGTGGAGTCCGTGTACGCGCGCGTCGACGCCCTGGGCCAGGGCGGGGGCACGTTCTTCGGGCAGGGACAGCCCAACCGGGTGACCGCGAACTTCGTGGACATCGAGCACCGCACCGAGTCCAGCCAGCAGACCACCAAGCGCGTGGCCGACCGCGTGCAGGAGGTGGTCGGCGCCAAGGTGACCGTGGAGGCACCCCAGCAAGGCCCGCCCACCGGCGCCCCGATCGTGGTCGAGATCACCGGCCACGACCTGGACACCCTGGGCCGGGTGGCCGAACAGGCCGTGGAGCTCGTCGAAGGGGTGCCGTTCGTGCGCAACGTGCGCGACGACTTCGAGCAGGGCTCGCCCACTCTGCAGGTGCGCGTGGACCGCAAGCGCGCCGCGTTGCTGGGGTTGAACACCCAGCTCATCGGCTTCGCCCTGCGCGCGGCCATCAACGGGGTGGAGGTGGGCACGTTCCGCGACGAGGGCGAGGACTACGACATCCGGGTCCAGTTCCAGGAAGAGGACCGCCGGCGGCTGGACACGTTGCGCCGGCTCCTGTTGCCCAGCCCCACGCACGGGCTCGTGCCCCTCACGACCGTCGCCCAGATCGAGTACGCCGGCGGGGTGGAGGCCATCAACCGCAAGGACCACGGCCGCGTGGTGACCGTGCGGGCCGACGTGGACGAGACCAAGACCACCGGCCCCACCGCGCGCAAGGAGGCCGAGGCCGTGCTGGCGGGCACGCCCCTGTTCGGCCCGGAGCAGCTTCTGGCCGAGGGGAAGAAGCTGAAGGACTTCCGCGCCGCCCGGCCGCCGGACAAGGTGGCCGAGCTCCTGCGCACCCATGCCCCGTCCACGGACGGCGGGGACGGCCTCAAGGCCGCCCTGCGCGACGGGTTCGCCTCCATCGCGCGATGCCTGACCGGCCAGTCGGTGCTCGACAAGGACCCCGAGGCGCAGGAGCGCGCCAGGCTCGCGGACCGACTCAACCACTACATCCGCGCCCTGGCGCCGGTCCCCAACCGCGAGCTCTACAGGGAGCTTTTGCAGGGGCCCAACGCGCCCGCGCGCCTGGACCCGCAGCGCCTGGACGCACTCTTCGACCAGGCCGGACAGGACGAGGGCACCCGCCACAGGCTCAACCGCCTGTTCCTGGAGGCCGCGTATCCACAGGTGCTCGCCCCGGCCAGCACGGGGCTGGAGCTCCCGCCCGGGTACCACTACCATTTCGCGGGGGAGCTGTTGCACGAGCGCGAGGCCGTGGGGTTCCTGCGCTGGGCGGGCGCCGCGGCGGTGGGGCTCATCTTCCTCATCCTGGTCAGCCAGTTCAACTCGGTCGTGTTCCCGTTCATCATCCTCTCGTCCGTGGCCCTGAGCCTGGGCGGCGTGTTCCTGGGCCTGGGCGTGTGCGATCTGCCGTTCGTCATCGTGATGAGCGGGGTGGGGGTCATCTCGCTCGCGGGCGTGGTGGTGAACAACGCCATCGTGCTGGTGGACTACACGCTGCTCTTGCGCAAGCGGGGCATGGCACGCGAGGACGCCATCGTGGCCGCGGGCGCCACCCGGCTGCGGCCCGTGGTGCTCACGGCGCTCACCACCATGCTCGGGCTCGTGCCCATGGCGACCGGGTACAGCATGGACTTCCATCCCCTGCTCGAAGGGCACGCCCCGATCCTCCAGACCCAGAGCGAGTCCAGCCAATGGTGGCAGAGCATGGCCGTGGCGGTCATCTTCGGCCTGGCGGTGGCCACGATGTTGACCTTGGTTGCGGTGCCCGTGCTCTTCAGCCTGCTCGACGACTTGCAGTCCTGCCTGTGGCGCCTCTTCCAGGCGGTGGCCGGCGGCCTGGCGCGCGGGTACCGCGCCGTGCACGACGCCTACTGGCGCTTCTTCTGGCGCCGCACCGGGCTGCCCAGGGACCCCGAAGACAACGACCGCCGCCCGCCACCGGACGGATAGGCCGCAGATCCCCGAAGCCCTGGCAGCCCTGCGAAGCCTTGACGAAGAAAGGTCCGTTCCGCACGCTCGCGCCGAGTACGCCAAGCGGGCAGGGCGGCGCGTCTGCCTGCACGATCACTTCCCTCTCGCGCAGCCCCTCCCGGAAGGCGGAACACTCCCTCTCCCCTCGGGAGAGGGCTGGGGTGAGGGACGTCGAGCTTGACTGCATACGCTTCTTTGCGCAGAACTATTTCTCCCTCCCGGAGGGAGGGGGAACAGCTTCAGCGGAGGGAAAGAGACTGGCTCCCGCGCCCGCCGGGGGCGCGTTTCTGTTGCCATCGCGCAGGCCGGGCGGTAGAATCGCAGGCCGAGGGAACCTGCGCCAGGGAGACGCCGCATGGGCCGCACGCTCGCGGACAAGGTCTTTGACGCCCACCGCATCGACCGGCCCGCGCCGGGCATGAATGTGCTGCGCGTGGACCGTGTGCTCTGCCACGAGATCACCACGCCCATGGCCATCACCGACCTGGAGGCCCGCGGCCTGGACCGGGTCTTCGACCGCGACAAGATCATGGCGGTCATCGACCACGTCACCCCGGCCAAGGACACCAAGACCGCGCTCCAGGGCAAGGTGCTGCGCGACTGGGCGCGCCGCCACGAGCTGCCCCACTGGTTCGACGTGGGCCGCAACGGGGTCTGCCACGCCCTGTTCCCCGAGCAGGGGTTCATCCGGCCCGGCCAGGTGGTCATCATGGGAGACAGCCACACCTGCACGCACGGGGCCTTCGGCGCGTTCGCCGCGGGGGTGGGGACCACGGACCTGGAGGTGGGCATCCTCAAGGGCATCTGCGCGCTGCGCGACCCGCGCGCGATCAAGGTGGAGGTCACCGGCCGGCTGCCGCGCCGGGTGTCGGCCAAGGACGTGATCCTGCGCCTGCTCAAGGACCTGACCGTGCGCGGGGCGGTGGGGTGCGTGCTCGAGTTCCACGGCCCGGCCATCGACCGGATGTCCATGGACGCGCGCATGACCGTGTGCAACATGGCCATCGAGGCGGGCGCCACGAGCGGCATCTGCATGCCCGACCGCGTGACCGTGGACTACCTGTGGCCGTACATCCGCAAGACCTACCGCACCCGGGCCGCGGCGCTGGCCGACTACCGCGCCTGGGCGAGCGACCCGGACGCCGCGTACGAGCGCAGCGTGCGCCTGGACGTCTCCGCCCTCGCGCCCCAGGTGACCGTTGGGACCAAGCCGGACGAGGTGCGCGACGTGGACGAGGTGGCCGGCACCGCGGTCGACCAGGTCTACATCGGCAGCTGCACGAACGGCCGGCTCGAGGACCTGCGCGCAGCCGCCGAGCTTTTGCGCGGGCGCACCATCCACCCGAACGTCCGCGGGATCCTGAGTCCCGCCACGCCGGACGTCTTTGCCCGTGCCGACGCCGAGGGGCTCATCCGGGTCTTCCTGGACGCGGGGTTCTGCGTCACCAACCCGACCTGCGGCGCGTGCCTGGGCATGTCCAACGGCGTGCTCGCCCCGGGCGAGGTGTGCGCCAGCACCACGAATCGCAACTTCTCCGGCCGCATGGGCCGGGGAGGCATGGTTCATCTAATGAGCCCGGCCACGGCGGCCGCCACTGCGCTCGAGGGCGCGATCGCCGATCCCCGCCGGGTGCGTGCCCGCTCGAGCGGGCGTCGCGGCCGCAAACGCGCGGGCGCGCCCGCCGGCCAGGAGGAAAGCCCGTGAACCGCCCAAGCACCACCGCAGCGAAGTTATGTCGCCCCGTCCCGTTCGCCCCCGGCCTACTGCTCGCGCTCCTGCTGGGCCTGGGCGGCGCTGGATGCAACGGCACGCCGGTCGCCGGGCCCCGGGAGGGCCCGCCGCCCTCGCAGCCCGTGCTGTCCATGAACGGGCTCGTGCTTCGGGCCGACGAGTCCGTGCTGGACCTGAGCGTGGGCGACGACCACGGGGTGCTGCCGGGCATGCGGTTCGACGTGTACCGCGAGCGCCAGCGCCTGGCCCAGGTGCGCGTGGTCGAGGTGATGCGCCGGCGTAGTGCAGCCCGGGCGCTCACGAAGCCGCCGGTCCCGTTCGAGGCCGGAGACTTGGCCATGCGCGACCGCACCCAGGTCATCGGCCAGATCATCCAGGTCGTGCGCGGCGGACAGGAGGTGCTCATCGACTTCCGCGAGCCCACGTACGTGCCCGCGCGCGCGGAGTTCGACATCACCTACGGCGAGACCCACGTGGGCCGTGCGCGCCTGCGCCCGGACGAGAGCGGCCGCCAGCGCACCGTGCTCGCGCTGGTGCTGCGGACCGAGGGGCCCCGGCCCGTGCGCGTGGGCGACGTCGCCGAGTACATCGAGCCCATGGACTGAGCGCGCGACGCGAGCTCGGTCCGCGCGTCACGCAAGGAAAGGAGCCCGTATGCGGCCTGTCAGCAAGGTGGCCCCGGGTTGGTGGGACTACACCACCCTGGACCGCGAGATCCTCGACGACGCGGCGCGTTTGAGGCCCGCGGACATGCAGGGCCTCTCGCGCGAGGGGTTCGACGTGCGGTTCTACGAGACCGCGGAGGACTTCTTCCTCGCCGAGGCGTTGGAGTATGTCGACGCCTGGCGCCGGTCCACTGCGGACAATCCGTGCGGGGTGTGCGGGCCGATCGGGCCCACCGAGCAGCTGCCGCTCGTGGCCCGGATCGTCAACGCCCTGGCGCTCGACGTGCGCGAGGCGCACTTCTGGGGCATGGACGAGTGGGTGGTCGGCGACCGGGAGGCCGGGCGCGACTTCCCCCTGGGGTTCGCCAAAACGGACATGGACCTGTGCTTCGGGCGCATCGACGAGAAGCTGCGCATGCCCGAGGCGAACCTCCACTTCCCGGGCGTGGACACCGCGCCCTACCGCGCGTCCTGGGACCAGGTGCGCTGCGCGGTCATGCAGGGCGGCCAGGGCGAGGTCAAGCACTGGGCCTTCAACGACCCGCCCAAGCGCGAGGGCGCCCACCAGGACGCGCCGCCGAGCCCGGAGGCGTACCGCAAGCTGGCCACGCGGGTCGTGGACCTGCATCCCATGACCTTGATCCAGAACGCGCGCACCTCGGGCGGCGGGGTGGTGCAGAACGTGCCCGACCGCGCGGTGACCGTGGGGCCGGTGGAGACCTGGAAGGCCGACAAGGTCTCCATCTGGCATCCTGGCTACCACGACAACCCCTTCGGCATGCGGCTCACGACGCTCATGATCGGCAAGCGCATCCCGGACAGCGCGGTGCCCATGTCGCTGTTGGCCGACCACCCCAACGTCCAGTTCAACTTCCTGCGTCCGGGCGTGGGGACCTGCGAGGTCGAGATGCACTGAGGAGCCCTTCATGGCCAAGATCGCCTTTGCCTGCGCCTGTCATCCGGACGACATCGAGTTTTACATGGCCGGCACCCTGTGGCGCCTGCGCGAGGCCGGGTACGAGCTCCACTACATGAACGTGGCCAACGGCTCGTGCGGCACCGCGGTCCATGACAGAGACACGATCGTGCGCATGCGCCGCGAGGAAGCGCAACAGGCCGCGCGGCTCCTGGGCGCGACCTGGCATCCGCCGCTCACCGATGACATGGTGGTCCTCTACGAGCCCAAGACCCTGCGCCGCCTGGCCGCGATCATGCGCGAGGTGGCGCCCGAGATCCTGCTCGTGCAGTCGCCGTCCGACTACATGGAGGACCACCAGAACACCGTGCGCTTGGCCGTGAGCGCGGCCTTCTGCCGGGGCATGGTGCCCTTTCCCACGGACCCGCCCCGCGAGCCCGTAGACCAGCCTGTAACCGTGTACCACGCGCCCCCGCACGGCAACCGGGATCCGTTGCGCCGACTCGTGCGCAGCGGCCTGTACGTGGACATCACCGACGTGCTCGACCGCAAGCGCGACATGCTCGCCTGCCACAAAAGCCAAAAGGAATGGCTCGACCACAGCCAGGGCATGGACTCGTACCTCCACGCCATGGAGACGATCCATCGCGAGACGGGCGCGCTCTGTGGCGCGTTCGCCTATGCCGAGGGCTGGCGGCGGCGCAACGCCCTGGGCTTTTGCGCACCCGAGGCCGACCCCCTGTACGCAGCCCTGCGCGAGCACGCGGTCATCGACGCGGCCTACGAGCGAGAGCTCGGGTGAGGGCCAAAAGCGAAGAGCCGGCATGGACCGCGCGTATCTAAACGTCCCGGTCAACCAGTTCGGGCCCCTGCTCGTATGGAACGAGTCCTCGCGCAAACGCGCGGTGGACGCCGCCTTCGCCGTGCTCGCGCACACGGGTGTTGGCATCCGGCACGCGGGGTACCTCGACGAGCTCGCCGACCGCGGGGCCCGGGTCGACCGCACCCGGTCCGTGGTCCGCTTCGACGCGCAGGACCTGGAACAGACGATCGACGTGCTGCGCGCCACGTCCCCGGTGCCGACCAAGCGGCCCGGGCCTCTGCGCCAGAAGCGCCGGCCCGCACGCCTGGGCGTGGGAAGCGGCGCGAACCAGTTGTTCGACTGGGACCGGTGGGCAGCCCTGCCCGCCACGCGCGCGACCCTTCGGCAGGTCTGCCACTGGGCCAACGGATGCGACAAGATCGTGCGCCTGAGCACGCCCCTGCACCTGCACGGTACGGGCGGGCGCCCGCTCCTGGAGACCCTGGAGGGGTACGCGCTCATGGCGCGATGGTGCTGCAAGCCGGTCTTCCACAGCTTTCCGCTCGTGCCTTTGCATGTGAAGTACCTCGCGCGCATGGAACGGGCGGTCGCCGACGCGCGCGGATACCGGCCGACCATGCCCGCCATGGAGTGGGTGAGCCTGCCGTTGAAGATCGACCCGCGCGCGCTCGACACCCTGCTCGCGGCCTTCGACCAGGGCGTGTGCGACACGCTCGGGTTCGGCACCATGACCGTCTCGGGCATGTCCGCGCCCGTGACCGTGGCCGGTGCGTGCGTGACCGGGCTCGCCGAGGTGCTGGGCGCGCTGAGCGTCCTGCGCATCCTGCGCCCGGGCGCGAAGCTCGCCACCATGCCCGCCACCGGGCAGATGGACATGGACACCGGCCGCGTGCAGTACTACGGGTTCCGGGCCCTGCGGCAGAACATGGCCTTCGCCGAGCTCATGCGCGGCCTGGGCGTGCAGGTCGACTTCCTGACCTTCTACCGCGAGGCGAACGAGCCCGGCCTGCAGGCCTGTTACGAGATGGCCATGGCCGCCACCTTCTTCAAGGCGCTCAAGGGCGGGGGCAGCCCCGGCCTGGGGTCGCTGGCGTGCAGCAACCTGTTCTCGCCCGAACAGGCGGTCATGGACGCACAGATCCTGCTCGAGAACCTGGACCTGTTCAGCGACTTCGACACCTCCGAGGCCGCCCTGGGCCTGGAGGCCATCCTGGACGCAGGGTTCGAGAGCGACACCTTCCTCACCCACGACCATACGCTGGGCCGCTACCGCGACGAGCTGCCGCTGAGCCGGTTCTTCTTCCGGGGCCTGACCGCGGGCGCGCACCACGACCGGGACAGGACGCAAACCGACGAGCTCCTCGCCCAGGCGCACGAGGCGTGCGTGGCCCAGCGCGCCGCGGGGGCCCAGCTCGAACCCGACGACGGCCTCGCGGACGAGCTCGACTCCATCGTGCGCGAGGCGGCCGGGGAGCTGGGCGTCGAGCCCCCGCCGCCCGGCGACGCGCCCGTGTGAAGCCGACCCTTGCCCCGCGGACGGGTTTGTGCTTACATACGGCTGCGCTCGGACGCAGTCGAACCCTGCGGCTCGAATCGAAAGGCGGATCATGACCACGCGCTTCGGCGGACCCGTGCTCGTGCTCGACCGCGACGACATCAACACCGACGAGATCATCCCGGCCAAGTACCTGACCGAGATCACCAAGCCCGCGCTCAAGCCGCACCTGTTGGAGGACCTGGACCCGGAGGGCTTCGCCCCGGGCGGCGCGCAGGTGGAGGACGCCGCGGTGATTCTCTCCCGGCGCAACTTCGGGTGCGGGTCCTCGCGCGAGCACGCGGCCTGGGCACTGGAGGTGAACGGCATCACCGCGGTAGTGGCCGAGAGCTTCAGCCGGATCTTCCGCCAGAACATGTTCAACTGCGGGCTGCTCGCCGTGGAACTCGGCGCCGAGGATATCGACGCGCTTTTCCAGCTCGCGCGCCGGGGCCGGCCCACGATGCGCTTCGACCTCGCCAAATCCACGCTCACCCTGACCGCAGGCGGGCGGCGCAAGACCTGCTCGTTTGCCCTCAGCGACTTCGACCGCCGCCTGCTAGACGCGGGCGGCTGGGTGGCCTACGCGGACGCGGCCTACTGACCGGGGCGCGCCGCCCTCAGGAGACAAACCATGGGAGACACCCAAGAGCCGGGCCGCGCGCTCGACCCGGACCTGCGTGCAGTCCTGATCCGGGCCCAGCACAACGAACTCACCGAGCACCATGTTTACAAGCGCCTGGCCCAGCGCGAGAAGAACCCGGAGAACCGCCGTGTGCTCGAGCGCATCGCCGACGACGAACGCCGCCATTACGAGTTCTGGGGCACCTACACCCAGGCCGCGCCCGAGCCGTCCACGTTCACGGTGTGGAAGTACGTGCTCATCGCGCGGCTCTTCGGGCTCACCTTCGCCGTTCGCCTGATGGAGCGGGGCGAAGAAGAGGCCCAGACCTCCTACGGCCGGCTGGAGGACCGCATCCCCGAGTCCAAGCAGATCGCCGCCGAGGAAAGCGAACACGAGGACGAGCTCACCAAGATGATCGACGAGGAGCGCCTGCGCTACGCGGGGTCCGTGGTCCTGGGCCTGTCGGACGCGCTGGTGGAGCTCACCGGCGCCCTGGCCGGGCTCACCCTGGCCCTGCAGCAGGGGCGGCTCATCGCAGCCACGGGCCTGGTGACCGGCATCGCCGCCAGCCTGTCCATGGCCGCGAGCGAGTACCTGTCCACCCGCGCCGAACCCGACGGGAGCAAGAGCCCGGTCAAGAGCAGCCTGTACACGGGCGTGGCGTACCTCATCACCGTGCTCTTTCTCATCTGGCCGTTCCTGGTGTTGGGCAACCCGCTCGTGGCCCTGCCGGTCACGCTCGCGTGCGCGCTCGTGGTGATCCTGGCGTTCACCTACTACATTTCCGTGGCCAAGGACCTGCCCTTCGGCAGCCGGTTCGGCGAGATGGCGGGCCTGAGCCTGGCCGTGGCCGCGGTGAGCTTCGGGATCGGGTACCTGGTGCGCATCCTCCTGGGCGTGGAGGTCTGAGTTCGCGCGCCCGTCCCCTCTCCCTCCGGGAGAGGGCCAGGGTGAGGGAAATCCGCAACCCGCCGAGGAGACCGTGCCTATGCGACGCCTGCCCTGGGAGATCCGCTTCGGGGTCCTGCTCGTGGGCCTGTCCGCGGCCCTGTACGGGGTCCACTATCTCATCTTCTCGGACCCGCACCACATCTTCATCTACCTGCTCGGGGACGTGGCCTTTGTGCCCGTGGAGGTGCTCCTGGTCACGCTCGTCATCCACCGGGTGCTCGAGCGCCACGAGCGCCAGGCCCGCCTCCGCAAGATGCACATGGCCATCGGGACCTTTTTCAGCGAGATCGGCAATCCGCTGCTGCGCCGGCTGCGCGACCTGGACCCCGAGGCCGACAAGCTCTCCCACAGCCTGCGCATCACCGAGGACTGGTCGGCCGCCGACTATCACGCCGCGCGCGCGCGCTTCCGCGAGGACGGCCCGCCGCTCGCGCCCGAGCCCCGGCACCTGGAAGACCTGCGCGCGTTCCTGGTCGAACGCCGAGCGTTTCTCCTGGCGCTGTTGGGGAATCCGAACCTGCTCGAACACGAGACGTTTACGAATCTCCTGTGGGCGGTCTTCCACCTGGCCGATGAACTCGCGCACCGGGGCGCGTTCGCCGACCTGCCGCAGACCGACCGCGAGCACCTGGTGGGCGACCTGCGCCGCGTGTACGGGCGCTTGATCGCGCAGTGGCTGCGGCACATGGAGCACCTGCAGGCCACGTACCCGTATCTGTTCTCTCTGTCGCTGCGCACGAATCCGTTCAACCCGCAGGCGAACGCGGTGGTCACCGGATAGGGCCGCGCGCGGCGCGCGCCCGTGTCGGGTGCGGAGGGGGAGCGGTCGGGAGGCGGAGGGCGGCCGGACGCGAGCTAGCCGTTCGGGCCGAGCCTCCGCTGGTTGTTGAGCGCCTCCATCTGCGCGAAGAAGAAGTCGCTCTGGGCCTGGAGCTGCGCGAGCGCGGTTTCCATGGCCGTGAACTCGCGCAGGTACTCGATCTGGCGCATCTCCAGGCGCTCGTTCGCCTTGTCGATGCTCGTCTCCAGGTCCTCGATCTTGTCGTTGAACGTGTCGTTGGCCGTGGCGAAGATCCCGGTCGCGTAGTCGGTCAAGCGGCTCAGCGACGTGCGCATGCGGCCGGCCACCCCGTCGCGCTCCATCGCCTCCACTTCCACGAGCCGGGTCTTGTTGTCCGCGGCGTTCGTGCCCTGGACCGTGAGCCGCACCTGGCTCGTGCGCGTGCCCTGGGGCAGGGAGATGTAGTTGATCGCCGCGGTGTTGCCGGTGAAGGTGCGCGCCTCCTCCCAGGCGCCGGTCGCGTCGTCGAGGTACTCGACCACGAAGTCGCGGATCGCGTAGTCTCCGGCCGGCATGCTGGTGCTGTCGATATGGTGGAGAACGAGCTGGTAGATGGGTCGCGCCCGGTCGAAGCGCAGGTTGATGACGTCCTCGCCGTCCGCGTTGCCGGGGTCGTCGAGGGCGAGGCTGGCCTCGTACCCGTTCGCCGCGCCGAAGTCGTTGGACGCGGTGTTGCCGTTGACCAGGTTCTCGGCCGAGGTGCCCCCGCCGGCCGGGTTGTCCGCGGACACGGTCGCGTAGTTGGCGGTGAGCGCCCGGTCCACGCTGCGGGTCATCAGATCCCGCACGGACTCGAAGTTCGTGCTCAGCTTCTCGCGCAGCGTGCTCTCGTTGAACTCCAGGCTCGTCTTGCGCTGGGTCGCGTCGTACCGGAACCGCACGCCCACGTCGTAGAGCTGGCTGATGCCCCCGTCGAGCCCGGAGACCGTGTTCGTGAGCGCGTCGTCGATCTCGCGCATCACGTTGGCGATCTGGCTGTCGCCGAACAGCAGCCCCGGCACCTCCTCTTCCTCGTTCCACTGGGTGAGCTGGAGCACCAGGTCGTGCAGGTCGTTGTACGCGCCGACCATCTCCTCGGCCGCGGTGACGATCTCCTCCACCTCGCGGCCCACGGTCACGGTCACCTCAGTGTCCGGCTGCGCGGCCTGGACGGTCAGGGTGAGCCCGGGCACCGCGTTGCGGAACGTGTTCTCCGAACTCGAAAGCAGCACCGGCGCCGCACCTCCGCCCGCCGCGCCGTACAAGAGCAGCGCGTCCCGGCCGGCCGCGGTCTGATCCAAGCCCAAGGAGGCGATGTCCGTGTCCACCACCACGGCGCCCGCGCGGCCCGCGTCCTCGCTGGACAGGGTCAGGCGGTACGGCGCAAACGCGCTGCCGTCGTTGAGCACGGACGCCTGTACGCGCGCGTCCGAGGCCAGGATCTTCTGCGCGACCTCGGTGAGCGTGTCGTTGTCGTCGATCGCAATGACCTCTTCGAAGCTGCCGTCCAGGTCCTCGCCCGCCGAGGCCTGGCCCAACAGCCCCAGGTCGCCGGCCGTGGTGCCGCCCTGCACCTCGTCCACGCGGATCGTGCCCACCGCGTCTTGGCTCACGATCTGGTAGGTCACGGACGCGTCGGCGCTGCCGAACCCGGCCCCGCCCACGGTGAGGTCCGTCGTGCCCACGGCGGTGATCTGGTAGGTGCCCGCGTTGGGCCCGCTCTCGACCACGAGCTCGTCGCCCACCTGCACCCCGAGCTCGGTGAAGTCCTTGCCCGGATCGGTGAACGTGTTCCCGGGCGCGGCGATGGCGCCGCCGGTC
The DNA here is from genome assembly GCA_964577825.1 of uncultured Planctomycetales bacterium. Lineage (GTDB taxonomy): Bacteria > Planctomycetota > SZUA-567 > SZUA-567 > JAFGNG01 > CAZOBJ01. The sequence continues at coordinate 4,408 of CAZOBJ010000026.1, read as the reverse complement.
TGCGACGTGCTGAACACGTTGAACCGCGTGTTCTCCAGCAGGATGCCGTCGCCGGTGTCGTTCACGCGCGCCTGCACGTACAGGCTCGCGGCGTTGATGGCCGCGATGACCTCGCCCACGGTTTGCAGGCTCGTGAGGTCGCCCACCGACTGCTGGCCGTAGGCGTCGGTGATGGCAATCGACCCGGCGGCGACCCCGTTGCCCGCGTTGAGCGACGAGAGCAGCGTCCCCCGGCCGATGTACTTGCGGTCCAGGTCCGCGCCGTCGAGCTCGTTCGCGTCCACGCTGCCCGCGATGCCCAGGCTCGTGGCGGTCTGCGAGTCCCCGAAGTCGGCCACGGTCAGGCTGCCGCTCCCGCCCGAGCTGTCGCGCAGCACGATCCCGTTGCCCGCGTCGTTGACCTCTGCGGTCACGTCCACGCCTGCGGCCTGGGTCTGCTGGTTGATCGCGTACAGCACCTCGCGCAGCGTGGTCTTGTACCCGGCCAGGGACACGTCCACGCTCGCGCCCGACCGGTCGGTGATGGTGAAGTTGTCGTCCGTGACCGAGTCGCCGTCCAGGTCCAGGCCCGTGGCCTGTGCGCCGCTCAACGTCCCGGCGAGCACCGAATCCACGGCACCCACGATGTACGCGCCGGTGAGGCTGGCCCCGGCCGAGCCCGTGGTGGCGATGCCCAGGTCCGTGGCCGTGGTGTCCGCCGCGTCGCCGGGATCGTCGCTCACCACGATGTTCGTGGTCGCGTCGCCGCCCGTGCGGTGGATGAGCAGCCGCCGCGCGTCGGTCGGGTCCACCTCGGCGGTGAACGCGCCGCCCGTGTCCGCGTCGATGGCGTCGATGACCTCCTGCACCGTGGTCGCGGCCGACAGGTCCACGTCAAAGGGCCCCGTGGCCGTGCCGCCCGTGTCCTCGATGCGGACGGTGCCCAGGGTGCCGTCGTCGATGCCCAGGCCGTCGCGCAGCCACGAGAGCGCGCTCTGGCCCTGCATCACGTACACCTGGCCCCCGGTGTGCGTGGCCCCGGACGTGGCGCCCAAGAGCCCCAGGTCCTCGGCCGTGCGCATGCCCGCGACCTCCTCGACCACGATATCGCCCGCGCCGCCGGACAGGTCCTGGAGGCGCAGACGCGTGCCCCCGGGCGCGAGCTCGGCCTGCACCTGGATGCCCGAGGTTTCGTTCACGAGGTCCAGGACGTCCTGCACGGTCTCGGCCACGGACAGGTCGATGACCGCGGACGCGCCGGACCGGTCGGTGATGCGGATACTGCCGCGCTCCACACCCGCGGTGCCGTTCAGTTCCGCGAGCCGGGTGCCCTGGCGCAGGCTCGCGCCCGCGCCGTCGATGCGGATCTCGCCCGCGCCCACCGCGGTGGCGTCCGAGGTGGCGAACCCGCGGCTCACCAGCTGTTCGGTCTGGGCCCGGCGCACGGTGCGAAAGCTGTAGCTGCCCGCGGCCGCGGCGTCCGAGGCCGAGGCCGTGAGCAGCGACTCCGCGCTCGAGGACGCGGTCTTGGCGTTGTACGAGGACAGGCGCCCGAGCGTGTCCACCTCGGTCTTGTACGCCAGCAGCGCGCGGCTCACCGCGCGGTAGGCCTCCTGCTGGGCCTGGAGCTCGGCGACCTCCTGCTCCATGAGCTTCACGGGCCTGCGCTCGATGGTCATCAGCTTTTCGATGATGTTCGAAGTGTCGAACCCGCTGATGAGCCCGCCGATCGTCTGCGTGGGCAGGGCCATGACCGTCGCCTTTCTGTGTGACCGTACGTCGGGAACCCGTGCCTGCGTGAGGCGCACGCACCGCAGGTCCACCTTAGATTATCGGAACGCGCGCGCCGGCCTTGAACCGAAAGCCCGCACGGGGCGGCACACACAGCCGCCACCGGCAGGCCCGCGCGGCAGGTTCTGCCGCCCCACAGGCCCCAGCGGCCGTCCGCGTGCGCGCGGCCCGCGAGCCACGTCCTCACAACCGCTTTTCTCTTCAGCGGTTACGTGAACGTCTCGCGCGCGCCTGCGCGTCGCTCGCGCACACAGAGTACAACCCGCGTGCCCTATTCGGATTCGGCGGAATGTAGACAAAGGCGGGTCAACGCGCTGCGGCCGACCTCGGGGCAGCGGTCCATCGGCCTGCCGTCCGCGTGCGCGCGGCCCGCGAGCCACGTCCTCACAACCGCTTTTCTCTTCAGCGGTTACGTGAACGTCTCGCGCGCGCCTGCGCGTCGCTCGCGCACACAGAGTACAACCCGCGTGCCCTATTCGGATTCGGCGGAATGTAGACAAAGGCGGGTCAACGCGCTGCGGCCGACCTCGGGGCAGCGGTCCATCGGCCTGCCGGCGCGTGCGCGCACGGCCTCGCCGCACGGGCGCGGGCTCTGCGGCCGGGCGGCGTGCCCGCGGGCTACGCGTCCCGGTCCAGCTCGTCGGCCAGGCGCCGGTACCGGCCGCGGAACTGGTTGTAGGTCAGGCCCAGGAGCCGCGCGGCGCGGCGCTGGTTGTACCGCGCCCGAGCCAGCGCCTCGCGCACCATGCGCACCTCCAGGGCGTGCTCGCGCTCGGGCAGGGACCGGGCCAACAGGTCCGCCCCGCCGCGCGCCTCGGGGCCGTCGGGCGCCTCGGGCTCGCGCGCCTGCGCAGGGAGCTCCGGGCCTGACGGCGGGCCGAGCGCCGCGCCGTCGAACGGGTCGAAGGCGACCTCCTCGACCGCGGACGCGTCTTCGGCGCGGTACACCGCGCGCTCAACCACGTTCTTGAGCTCGCGCACGTTCCCGGGCCAGGCATACGCCTCGAGCTGGGCGAGCGCACGGTCCGAGAACGCGGGCGCCTGGTCCAGGCCCAGCTCGCGGGCCATGCGCGCGGCGAAGTGCCGGGCCAAGAGCGCCACGTCCCCGGCGCGCTCGCGCAGGGGCGGCAGGCGCAGCACCTCGAAGCTCAGGCGGTCCAGCAGGTCGCGCATGAACCGTCCCTCGGCCACGAGCGCACGCAGGTCCTGGTGCGTGGCGCCCAGGATGCGCACGTCCACGGACACGCTGCGCGCGCTTCCCACCCGCTCGAACGTGCCGTACTCGACCGCGCGCAGGAGCTTCTCCTGCACGCGCACGGGCACGTTCCCGAGTTCGTCCAGGAACAGGGTGCCGCTGTCCGCAGTCTCGAACCGGCCCGCTCGGCCCCGAGCCGCGCCGGTGAACGCGCCCGCCTCGTACCCGAACAGCTCGCTCTCGATCAAGGTCGGCGCGAGGGCCGCGCAGTTGAGCGTCACCAGCGGCCCGGTCCACCGGCCGGACAGGTAATGGAGCCGCGCGGCCGCGAGCTCCTTGCCCGTGCCCCGCTCGCCGGCCAGGAGCACCGGCCGGTCCACACGCGCCACGCGCGCGAGCGCCTCCTGGAAGTCCAGGAACGCCTCGCTCTGGCCCACCGCCTCGCCGGGCGGCTTGCGCACCTCGTCGCCCAGGGATTCGGGCACTCGTGTCTCGTCCATTTGGACCTCTTTTTGGCATTCTCGGACATAGTTTAGTGTTTTCGACCGAAAACGCAAGAACGCATTTCACCATGCAAACGAGCGTAAGGCCCTGGCATTCGGTGAGCTATATGAAAAGGAGCTCCCTGGCACGACACTTGGACCTCTGCTCGCGACATTCGGCCGGCAATCCGGCGCACAAGCCGCAGCCGGCCCAGGCATAAGGAGGAAATCTCATGGGCGTGTTTACACGGATGCGCGACATCGTAAACTCGAACATCAACGCCATGCTGGAAAAGGCCGAAGACCCGGAGAAGCTCGTCAAGCTCATGATCCAGGAGATGGACGACACCCTGGTGGAGATCAAGGCGGGCTGCGCCGGGGCCATGGCCACGTGCAAGAAGGTCGAGCGCGACCTGCGCGAGGCCCGCGGCCACGTGGACCGGTGGGAGGCCAACGCCCGCGCCGCGGTGAACAAGGGCCGCGAGGACCTGGCCCGCGAGGCCCTGGTCGAGAAGCGCACGGCCCACGAGCGCGCGGAGGCGCTGGCGCGCGAGCTCGCCGACTGCGAGTCCGTGGTCGAGCAGTACCGCAAGGACATTGACCAACTCGAGGACAAGCGCGCCACCGCGGAGCAGAAGTACCGGTCGCTCGTGGAGCGCCACCGCCACGCCCACCGGCAAAAGGCCGCGCGCACCCAGGTGCGCCGCGCCGGGTCCGCGGACGCGTTCGCGCGGTTCGCCGCGTTCGAGAACCGGATCGAGCGGCTGGAGGCCGAGGCGTCGCTGGTGACCCCGCCCAAGCGCAAGGACCTGGAGGGCGAGATCGCCCATCTGGCCGAGGACGAACAGATCAACGCGGAGCTCGAACGCATCAAGACGGGCGCGTCCCCGACCCGCGGCGCGCCCCCGGCCTAGGCTTTGTCTGAAAACGCTGGAGGCATCCGGTGGACGTTGACGATATC
>CAZOBJ010000025.1:28574-36697 GCA_964577825.1 uncultured Planctomycetales bacterium | reverse complement strand
GGCTGATCCAGCGCCGGGGCCCACAACCGGGCCTATGGAGGGTGCGCACCGAACGAGGGGCTCGGTACGTGCACGTCGGGTCCGCCGGCTCGCAAGGGCCCCACGTGCATCCTCACCCCGCTGCGCCCCTGGCCATCCGGGCGGCCCCGAACGGACGCGCGGTCGTGTACATCGAGGCGCCGGAGAGGTTGACCGCCTTCCGGTTGATCGTCACCGGCGCCCGCGCCGCGCCGGAGCTGGCCCGCCGCGGTGGGCGCGTGCGCCTGGTCCCGGTCAACCCCACGCCCTATCAGGCCTCCGCGACGGACCGGTTCGTGTATACCGTCCGGCTCCCGGCCGGCGGGGCGCGCCTGTTGCGGTTGACGGTCCGCGCAGGAGACGCCCCCGTGCGCGTGGGCACGCTGCGGCGCCTGCGCATGTTCCTGCACCGTCCCGCACGCCGCCCGCCTGCCGCGCAGGTGCGCGTCTCAGCGCGCGACGCATCCGGTCGGCGCTTGGCCGTGCGGGTGAGCGTGTATCGCGGCAGGGCGTGGTGGACGGCCGCGTATCCCGGCCCCGGCGGCGCGCGCCTGTGGCTGCCTCCCGGCGCGTACACGCTCCAGGCCGAACGGGGCCTGGAGTACCGTCCGGACCGGCACCGGGTCGTCGTCGCGCCCGGAGACAAGCTCGCGGTGCGGTTTCGCCTGCACCGGGGATTGCGGCCGCGCCGCGGGTGGATATGCGGCGACACCCACGTCCACAGCACGGTCTCCGACGGCGTGGCCACGATCCCGGAGCTCTTGCGCATGGCCGAGGCGTGCGGGCTCGACTGGCTGGCCGTGACAGACCACGCCAACCGCAGCTACGATCCCTTGCTCGCCTGGGGCCTGGCGCAGGTCCGCGCCTGCAGCCGGCACGGTCGGGTGCTCGGGCTCGCCGGCGAGGAGACCGGCTGCGCCGGCCCGTCCGCGCACCTGAACGCGTTCAACATCCGCCGGCCGATCCTGCCGGAGCACCGGGCAGTAGACCCGGAAGGGCGGAGCCGCTGGACGGGCCGCAAGACGGTCGGCGACGTCCTGGCCGAAGTGAACGCACAGGCTGCGCCCCCATGGCCCGTGCTGCTCGGGTACAACCACCCGCTGCACCAGGACTGTGAGGGCGAACGGGTGCTGCGGGCGTGTTCCGGGCTGCGCGCGATGGAGATCTCCACAGGCAACCACATGCCCGCCGTCAAGGCCCGGGTGCGCGCCCTGTGGTTCCGAGCCCTGAATCAAGGCCGCCGCTTGGCGGGCCTGGCCGGTACGGACACGCACTTCGCGGACTTCTATCCGCCGGGCTCGGAACGCGTCTATTGTCGTGTGCGCGGCCGGCCCACGGCGGCCAAGGTGGTGCGCGCCCTGGCGGCAGGGCGCAGCTTCTGCGCATGGGGGCCCGCCTTGGTGTGGCTGCGGGCCAACGGCCGCGAGCCGGGCGCCACGCTGCGCCTGCCCGGCCCTCGCGCGATAATCGACGTGGCCGCGGAGGTGGAGGCGCTCTGGCCGATCGCACGGGTTTGCCTGGTGCACAACGGCCGCACGGTGCGCACCTGGGAGGAAGGCCCCCTGCGCACCGAGCCCCAAGGCTGGGTGTACCCTCCCCACTCCAATGCCGCGATGCGCCTGTGTGCGCGCGACCGGGTCACCGTGGGCGTGCCGGGGTGGATCGTGGTCCTCGCGCACTTGCGCGGCTTCGAGGGACCGGTGGCGGTGACAAACCCGGTCTACCTCACCCGGACGGGGTCTGGCGGCCGGGAGCAGAGCCGGGCCGCGCGACGGTAGACGGGATGGGCCGGCTGCGGGTCGAACCGGGCCGCTGGAGGAGGTCCCCATGGCGCGCACGCGGCTCGTGACGCTCACGGATGCGGTCTGGGACCGCATCGAGAACCACTTCGCCGGCCGGCCCGCGCGATTGCAGCAGATCCTGGAGGACCTGGTGGTGCTCCTGGCCACGGCCGAGGTCCCGCCGCGGCTGGACGCCCTGGCCGAGAGCGGAGAGGTCCACCGCCTGCGCGCGTCCCTGCGCCGGCTCCAGGCGTTCCTGGCGGACGAATCGCACCTGCCCGAGGCCCTGTGCTGCCATTACCTGTACGGCCAGTCGCCCGGCCGCGCTCAGCGCGAGTGGGGCGTGCGGGTCTCGGAGTGGCGGTACGTCAACGGTCTGGCCCGGCGGCTGGAGGCGCCGAACGCCTTTCACCTGCTCTATGCGCGCCATCCGTTCGAACAGTACCCCTGGCACGACGCCCTGGAAGAGCGGTTCGTGTCCGTGGAGGTGATCCTGGATCCGGACGCGCTCGACGACATGCTCCTGTGCGCGGTGGAGGGCCTGTACGCGCCCCGGCCGGGCCGGCGCAAGGGATTCGAGGTGTGCGGCGTCAACCTCGGCATGGTCAAGACCGTGCAGCCGGCCCGGCGGTCCGGATCGAGCGCGACCGTGCGCTACGTCTACGTGATGCGCAGCCAGCCGCAGCTCTCCGCGGAAGGCGGGTTCGGCGGTGTGGCCTGGCGCGAGAAGGGCATCGACGCCCTGTTGGCCGCGGCCAGGACCCTGTTCCCGAACTACCAGGCTGTGGCCGACTTCCACAGCCACCCGTACGACGACTTCGAGTCCCTGGTGGAGACGCGCGGGTGGCGGCCCTCGGACGACGACCAAGCGGACAACGACCGTTGGTTCCCGCTCATGGTGTCCAAGGGCGAGCGGCCGCAGCTCACGATGATCCTAGGCATTGCCCGATGCCGCACGCGCGTGGGCCAGGGCCACTATCGGGGCAAGCCGAACACCCTGCAGGTGTCGGTCGGCGACTGCCGGGCCATCCTGGGCGCGTACCGCATCCTGCGAAGCGGCGCGTACACGAGCCGCCACACCCGGCTGCGCGTGCGCGGCATGCTGGCGTGAGGCGCGCGTCCCCTCCCCCTCCGGGGGAGGGCTAGGGAGAGGGCCGTCCACCTCCGCGCGCTCTCTGCATCGCTTCCCTCACCCTTACCCTCTCCCGGGGGGAGAGGGAACGAAGTGGGCGCAGCTGGTTGCGCGCTCAGTACCCCGCGAGCACGTTACGTCTGTCAGCGCACGCACACGCACAAGAGCTACGCGCGTCCCCTCCCCCTCCGGGGGAGGGCCAGGGAGAGGGAACAAGGGCGCGTACTGAGCACAGAGGCCGGACACATCAGCACACCGCCCGCCTTTGCAGGTGGCGTGTGCGCCAGCATGCGGAGATTGAAGCCAGGACTTGAAACCTGAAGACGCCTACCGCGCCCGCGCGAGCGGCGCGGGCCCGGCCCAGGCGGTGCGGTCCGCGGGCTCGTGCGCGGCGAGGTACGCGCAGATCCCGTCGGCGACCGCGCGAGCGATGCCGTCCTGGTACGCGCTCGTGACCAGCCGCCGCCGGGTGGCCGCATGAGTGAGGAACCCCATCTCCACGAGCACCGCGGGCGCGAAGTAGTTCTCGCGCAGCACGTGGAAGTTCTCCTGGCGCACCCCGCGGTCCACATCGCCCGTGGCCGAGACCACGTGGTTGTGGATCGCATGGGCCAGGTCCACGCTCTCGCGCCGCGCGTCGCGGCACATGCGGTCCAGGATGCGCCGCTCGCCGTGGTAGCCCGGCGCGCCGGTCTGCGTCTGGACCGTGTACCGGCTTGCCGCACGCCGCGCGCGGTATCCGTCGCTGATCCGGTCGGAGAGCACGAACGTCTCGACCCCGTGCGAGCTCGGGTCCGGGGCGGCGTTCGCATGCAGGCTCACGAAAATCGAGTTGGGCACTCGGTTGGCGAGCTCCGCGCGCGCGCGCAGGCTCGGGAACGAGTCGTCCGCGCGCGTCATGCGCACCTCCACCCCCCGCGCGCGCAGGAGCTTTCGCACGCGCAGGGCCACGGCGAGGTTGATGTCCTTCTCGCGCACGCCACGCGCGGCCAGGGCGCCCGGGTCCGGCCCGCCGTGCCCGGGGTCCAGGATCACCACCACGTCCGTGGACAGCGCCCCCGTACGGCCCTGCGCGGCCGACGCGTCGGGCAAGAACCGTACCAGGTCGCTGGGCACCACCAGCGCCCCGCCGTGGAAGCGCGGGGCCCGGGCGAGCGCATGGCGCTTGCCGTTCACCGTGACGACGGGAAGCCCCGGCACCAGCACGATCTCCAGGTCGTCGCCGGTCAGGGCATGGCGGTCGGTGGCGCGGTCCGTGCGCAGGGTCAGCTTCCGCTCGTGGGCGATGCGGGCCAGGGCGACCTCGCCGCGGTCGGTCTCGCCTGCGCGCGCGGCGAGCGTGAGGCCCACGAGCATCCCTGTCAGGAGGGCGAACCGGACCGAGGTGCGCAAACCGTGCATGGGCTCGTCCCTGCGGGGTCGATCTTCCGTCAAGGCCTCAGAGCGCGAGGCTTCTGGAGACTGCGCCAAGGAGCTGGGCCCAATCCTGGCGCGCGGCCTGGGCCGACGCCCGGCCGAACGCACGAGGCGCCCGGCGACTCGTTTCCGCTTATCGACCGCCCCCGGGGCCGGGTCCACAACCCCGCCCGGAAACCCCGCCGCGGCCGGGCCCCGCTTGTACCTCGGGCGGCCGCGTTTCGCAAGAGCCGGTCGCTCCAGCCTGGCGCGCGCCCAGCCCGCACCGTGCTTGTGGCGGACGCAGGTTCTTCTTTCGAAGGGACTTGGCGTTCCGGACAGGGTGGACGGATTTCTGCACCGCCCGGCGGGTCAGAACACGTCCGCGTCCTCGGGCTCCACGGGCATGGGCGGCAGGGAGTCCTGGAGCCTGTCCACCTCCTCTCCGCGCAGGGTCCGGCTGCGCAGGACCAGCTCCTCGAGCTTGGAGAGCTCCTTGATCGGCCGCAGGTCATGCACCTTGGTGCCCCGCAGGCGCAGCACGCGCAGGTCGCGCTTGTCCGCCAGCGGGCGCAGGTCGTCGATCCACCGGTTGCCGCTCGCGTCCAGGACCTGGAGCTTGCGCATGGGTTCGACCAGACCCAGGTGGAAGATGGACATGTCGCTGAGGTCCAGGTGCCTGAGCTCGGTCATGTTCCCGATCGCCCCGATCTTATAGATGCGCCGGCCTGACAGGCACAGATGGCGCATGCGCACGAGCCCGCGCAGGGGCGCCACGTCCTGGAACGGGGTCTCGCCGAGATCCAGCCACTCCAGGTTCGTGAGCCCGCGCAGGGGCACGAGGTCCGCGACCTCGGTGCCGTGCAGGTCCAGGTGCTCGAGACCGACAAGGTCCGCGAGCGGGGTGAGGTCGTCGATCTCGGTATGGCGCAGCTCCACACGGCGCACGCGGGAAAGCCCCTTGAGAGGCGTGAGATCCGTGACCGCTGTGCTGCTCAGGTCCAGGGCCTGGAGGTGGTCGAGCCCGGCCAGCGGCGTAAGGTCGCGCACGCGCCAGCAGTGCTCCAGGTCCAGGCTGCGCAGCGCGGGAAACTGTTCCACCCAATCCAGGCCCTCGATCGCGGCGTTGGGCACGGACAGCGCGCGCAGCCCGGCCAGGTCCGCGGGCGTGAGGGCCTGCGGCTCGGTGTCGCACGCGCGCGCTGCAGCCTCGCGCACGGGCGCGGGAAGCTGCACAGCGCTTGCCTCCGCCGCGCGCGCCGCGTCCGCGCACACGAGGACGGCGACCACCCCCAGTGCAATGCACAGCCAGCCGCAACGCATCAGCGTCTCCGTCGTCAACGCGCAACCAGGCGCGCGGCCTTCGTTCCCTCTCCCCCCGGGAGAGGGTGAGGGTGAGGGACCGCGCTCGCCCTCCTTCCGTCCCTGCCCCTAGCCCCTCCCGGAGAGAGCGGGGACTGGAGCGCCACTCTTCTCACCTCACTAGCCCCACAAAACGGGGCGACGGGACGCGCGTCCTTCTCCCTCTCCCTAGCCCTCCCCCGGAGGGGGAGGGGACACGCAGGCGGCCCGTCCTGTTCGCCAGGCCATATGCGGACCGTGGCGGGACACTCGTCAACGCGCAACCGGGCGCGCGGCCTTTGTTCCCTCTCCCCCCGGGAGAGGGTGAGGGTGAGGGAAGACGCTCGCCCTCCTTCCGTCCCTTCTCCTAACCCCCTCCCGGAGGGAGGGCGGACGGATCGTCGGACGCGAACGCGCGCGCCAGGCGCAGGAAGTCCTCCGGCGCCAGGCCCTCGCCGCGCGCGCCGGGGTCGAGCCCCAGGTCCGCGAGCCGCGCGTCCAGTGTACGGGCGGGCTCATCCGATACAAGGCCGCGCAGCGCGTTGCGCAGGGTCTTGCGCCGCGCGCGAAAGACCGCGCCGGCCACCTCGCGCACGGCGGCCCAGGGAACGGCCGCGCGCGCGCGCGCGCAGAGAACATGCAGACGCACCACCGCGCTTTCCACCTGCGGCCGGGGCCAGAAGACCCGCGCGGGCACGGTACGCACCCGCTCCACGCGGTCGCAGGCCAGGCGCACGGCGACGCTGAGCGTCCCGTAGGAGCGGCCCCCGGGCGCGGCGGTCAGCCGTTCGGCGACTTCCTGCTGGACCATCAAGACGGCCGTCGACCAGGCTCGCGGGTCAGCGCACAGGTTCGCCACAAAGGGGCTCGCCACCGAATAGGGCAGGTTGCTCACGGTCTTCAGCCGCGCATGGGGCGCGTCTGCGGCCCACCGATCGAGCGCACCGAGCACGCGCTCGTCGAGCCGGTGCTTGCCCGCCAGGATGTCCGCCTCCACGAGCTCGCAGCGCGGATGCGCGCCCACCGCCTCGCGCACGAGCGCGGCCAGCCCGCGGTCGACCTCCACGGCAACCACACGCACGCCCGCGGCCAGCATCGCTTCCGTGAGCCACCCGCTGCCCGCGCCCACCTCCAGCACCAGGTCCTGCGCGCCGAGGTCGGCGTCCCGGCACAGGGCGGCCAACAGATTCGGGTCCAGGAGAAAGTGCTGCCCGCGGCTGCGCAGGGGCCGGATGCCCCGGGCCGCGAACTGCGCACGCAGGTGGGCCAGGCGTTCGCCCGTGCCGCGCGGGCTCACCGCGCGGCCCCCAGGGCCCGCGCGCGCGCCAGGCGCACGGCCAGGTCGATCGCGTCGCACAGGGACCGGTCGCTGGCCGCTGTCCCGCTCGCGGCGGCGAAGTCCGGACCGTGCAGCACGCCCGTACGCACGACCGGCAGGCCCAGGGTGAGCTCCGCGCCCGCGTCCGGGGCGAGCACCTGGAAGGGCCCGATGCCCTGGTCGTGGTACATGGCCACCACCGCGTCCAGCGCGCCCGCGCGCATGCGCGCGAACCCCTGGTCCACGGACAGGGGTCCCTCGCAGGGCACGCCTTTGCGCACGGCCTCCTCCACGGCCGGGCGCAAGTGGCGCTGCTCCTCGGACCCGGGCGGCGCCTGCGCGCCCGCGCAGGGGTTGAGGCACAGCACCCCGATGCGCGCGCGCTTGAGGCCCAGGCCTTCGCGCAGCGCCCGATAGGTGATGAGGATCGTGGCAAAGACCTCGCCCCGGGTCACCATCTGCGGCACCGCGGCGAGCGTCGTATGCCCGCTCACAAGCGCCACGCGCAGGGGGCCGTGGACCGCGGCGAGGACTGCCTTCTCCGCATTGGTGAGGTCGGCCAACAGCTCGGTGTGCCCCGGGTACCGGCACCGGGCCTGTTGCAGGGCCGCGGGGCTCACGGGCCCGGTGACCATGGCGTCGGCTCGGTTCTCCAGGCACAGGTGCAAGGCGTGCAGAAGGTAGGCCAGGCTCGCCCGGCCCGTGCGCGCGCCCGACCGACCGGGCAAGAGCGGCGCCGCGCCCAGGCGGTCGACCTCCTGGAGCGCGGGCTCCTCTTCCCAGGCCGGGGCCGCGTCCCTTGCCAACACGCGCAGCGGCAGGGCCACCTGTAGGCGCTCGGCCGCCTCGGCCAGCACCCGCCGGTTGCCCAGCACCAGGAACCGCGCGCGCTTGCGCACCTCGGGCCGGGACAGGGCCTTGACCACGATCTGCGGGCCCACGCCCGCCGGGTCGCCGATGGTGAGCACGATGCGCCGCTTGCGCAATGGGGTCTCTCCGCGTCCCTGGCCTCAGCCCGCGAGCCGCGCCACGCCCGCGCGATCCGTGCACCAGTCCTTGCCCGGGTACTGCTCGAGCCAGTCGAGGATCCGGCCCAGGAGCGCGGCGCGCACCTCGGCCAGGGCCGGGTCGTCGAACC
>CAZOBJ010000025.1:18495-28474 GCA_964577825.1 uncultured Planctomycetales bacterium | reverse complement strand
AGGATCCGGCCCAGGAGCGCGGCGCGCACCTCGGCCAGGGCCGGGTCGTCGAACCGGTTGTCGATCTCCTGAGGATCGGCCGCCAGGTCGTAGAGCACGCCTTGGCCCAGCGCCGGATACGCGGTCAGCTTGTGCGTGCGCGTGCGCACGGTGTAGCGCATGCCCGGGGAGTCGGGCCGGTCGGGGTTGCCGTCCCCGCCCTCGCTGAAGGCCGCGTCCCGGCCCGGGGCCCGGCCGCGCACCACCGGACCGAGGTCCATGCCGTGCAGGCCCGAGGGCGCGTCCACGCCGGCCAGCCCGAGGAGCGTGGGATACAGGTCCACCATCTCCACGGGGTCGGCCACGCGCGCGCCCGCGGGCAGCGTGCCCGGCCAGGAGAGGAGCAGAGGCACCCGGTTCGTGTGGTCGTAGTCGAACGGCCCCTTGGTGACGAGCCCCCCCATCTGGCCGACCATGCTGCCGTGGTCGGTGTTGTACACGACCACGGTGTCCTGTTCGAGGCCAAGGTCGCGCAGCGCGTCCAGGAGGCGGCCCACCTGGCCGTCCACGTGCGCGGCGAGTCCGTAGTAGTGCGCCCGGTAGCGCGCGCGCACGTCCTCGGACGCTCGGTCGAGGTGGAAGAGGTCCCGATGCGCGCGTTCGGCCGAGCTCTTGCGCGCGAGCGCCTCCGCGGGCGGGTCCGCAACGCGGGCCTGGTCGGGCGTGTAGAGCCGGTCAAAGGGCGCGGGCGGCAGCACCGGGGTGTGCGGGCTCAGGTGCGAGACGCGCAGGAAGAACGGCCGGTCGTCCGTGCGCGTCTGCAAATAGTCGATGGCCATGTCCGTGTGGATCGCTTCGAGCGTGTCGGCCACGGGTCCGGGGTACGTGCCGTAGAGCATCACCCGCTCGCGCGTCCTGGCCCCGACCTCCCGGTCCGCGGGCGGCCAGGTGACGCCCAGGGCCTGAGCCCGCTCCGGGCCCGTGAGCTCGGGACGGAAGGTACTCAGGGCCGGTCTGCGCGCCTTGCCCATGTGCCCCCCGTAGAACCCGACCATGCCCTCCTGGCGGCGGCGGTCCACCCGGCCGCGCAGGCAGTCGATGCGCCCGATGTTGAGCGTCTCGTACCCGGCCTGGAACAGGACCTCGGGCAGGAACACGAGGCCCCGGGTGTCCAGGCGGTCGATATTGCGCATCGTGCCCACGGTGCGCGCGTACCGGCTCGCGAGCATGGACACGCGCGAGGGCACGCACACCGGGTTCTGCACGATGGCGCAGTCGAAGGTCACCCCGCCCGCGGCCAGGCGGTCCACGTTGGGCGTGCGCGCCCAGGCGTTCCCATAGCAGCCCAGGGTGTCCGCGCGCTGCTCGTCGGTCATGATCCACAGGATGTTCGGTCGTCGTGGCATGCGTCGGTTCCTTTCTGAAGGCCCGTGCGAAACGTAACCGCTGCCGCGTGCACGGCGGCCGCCGGCTACCTCTCCCTCTCCCTAGCCCTCCCCTGAAGGGGGAGGGAACCGGAGAGCGCTCGTCTCCCTCTTCCCCCCGGCGGAGGCCCGGGGTGGGGGGCGCCGTTGTGTTCGCGCTCCTGCGCGCACGCTGGGCGACAGGCGAACGTACCGAAGCCCCCGCCAACGCGCAACCAAGTGCGCAGCCTTTGTTCCCTCTCCCCCCCGGGAGAGGGTAAGGGTGAGGGACCGCGGCTGCCTCCGTTCTCTCCCTCTCCCTAGCCCTCCCCCGAAGGGGGAGGGAACCGGAGAGCGCTCGTCTGCCTCTCCGGCGTCGCGCCGGTCTGCGGTCACCGGCCCGCCGCGCGGCGCACCTCGTCAAAGGCCTGGACCGCGAAGTCCAGGTCCTCGCGGGAGTGCGCGGCCGAGACCTGCACCCGGATGCGCGCCGCGCCCTTGGGCACCACGGGGTAGAAGAACCCCACCACGTACACGCCCCGGTCCAACAGGCGCGCGGCCATGTCCTGCGCGAGCGCGGCCTCGCCCAGCATGATGGGCACGATCGGGTGCCCGCCTTCGGGGATGTCGAACCCGCGCGCGGCCATCTGGGCGCGAAAGTACCGGGTGTTCTCGAAGAGCTTCTCTCGCAGCGCGCCGCTTTGCTGGATGAAGTCCAGAGCCTTCAGCCCCGCGGCCACCACGCACGGAGCCACGGTGTTCGAGAACAGGTACGGCCGCGACCGCTGGCGCAAGAGGTCGACCACCGCCTGGCGGCCGGCCGTGTACCCGCCCGTGGCCCCGCCCAGGGCCTTGCCCAGGGTGCCGGTGATGATGTCCACGCGGTCCAGGACCCCGCGGTACTCGTGCGTGCCCCGGCCCTGGTCGCCGAGGAACCCCACCGCGTGCGAGTCGTCAAACATCACCAGCGCGTCGTACCGGTCGGCCAGGTCGCAGATCGCGTCCAGCCGCGCGATGGCCCCGTCCATGCTGAACACCCCGTCCGTGGCGATGAGCCGCACCCGCGCGGCGCCCGCCTCCTGGAGGCGCGCCTCCAGATCGGCCATGTCGTTCGTCTTGTAGCGCAGGCGGCGCGCCTTGCACAGCCGGATGCCGTCGATGATGCTGGCGTGGTTGAGCTCGTCGCTGAGGACCGCGTCCCGGTCGGTGAGCAGGGTCTCGAACAGGCCGCCATTCGCGTCGAAGCACGAGGTGTACAGGATCGCGTCGTCCGTGCACAGGAACTCGGCCAGGCGGCGCTCGAGCTCCTTGTGCACGGTCTGGGTGCCGCAGATGAACCGCACGCTCGAGAGCCCGTACCCCCATCGGTCGAGCGCGTCCTTGGCCGCGCGCACGATCTCGGGATGGTCGGCCAGGCCCAGGTAGTTGTTCGCGCACAGGTTCAGGACCTCGCGCCCGTCCTGCAGGGCCACGCGCGCGCGCTGCGGCCCGGCGAGCACGCGCTCTTCCTTGTACAGGCCGCTGTGACGGATCTCCTCGAGCGCGGCCTTCATCGCGCCGGTCCGGTCCGGGGATTGGGGGCTCATGGCAGGTCCTCCTGGCGTACGCGTTGGATCAGAGGAGCAGGCTTCCTCCGTTCAAATCGATGCTCGCGCCGTTGATGTACGCGGCCGCGTCCGAGGCCAGAAAGAGCACGAGCTCGGCCGCCTCCGCGGGCGTGGCGAACCGGCCGGCCGGGATCTGCCCGCGCCAATAGGCCAGCCGCGCCTCGTCGGCGTGCTCATGGATCATGGGCGTGTCCACCAGGCCCGGGCACACGGCGTTCACCGTGATGTTGTGCGGCCCGTACTCGCGGGCCAGGTGCCGGGTCAGGCCCAAGAGCCCCGCCTTGCTGGCCGTGTAGTGGGCCCCGCCCAATTCGCTGGTGCTGCGGCCCGCGGAGCTCGACAGGTTCACGATCCGGCCCCGGCCGCGCGCGCGCAACAGGGGCAGGACCGCCTTGCTCACAAGAAACGGGCCGCGCAGGTTCGCAGCCGTCACGAGGTCCCACTCCGCCTCGTCGATGCGCTCGGCGGGCGTGGTGGTGCGCAGCACGCCCGCATTGTTCACGAGCACGTCCACCCCGCCGAAGGCCGCGACCACCGCGTCCACGGTCCGGCGCACGCGCCCCGCCTCGGTCACGTCGCAGGCGAACGCCCGGGCCACGCCGCCGTCCCCGGCGACCTCGCGCGCAAGCGCGTCCAGGCCGGCCTCGTCCAGGTCGAGCGCGGCCACCCGCGCCCCCTCGCGCGCGAACGCCTGCGCGCAGGCGCGGCCCATGCCCCGCGCGGCGCCTGTGACCAGCGCGACCCGTCCCTGGAACCGTGCGGCCATGGCAAGGCCTCCAACCTTAGAGCCGAGGCGAGTATAGCACCCGGCCCGCCGACCGTCCACACCCGCGCGCGGCTGCGGGCCTTGTGTTCTCCGGCAGGGGGGCGTATACTGGCGGCTCGCTCGTTTGCGCGAAATGCGGGAGAAGTACTGTGGCGGACAAACGCGTGGATACGCTGCTCACCTCCCTGGGCGGGCGCAGCGTGCACCAGGTGGACACCGAGGCCTACCGCGCCTACCGGCGGGCCTGGGAGGAGTACCCACGCACCGGTTTCGTGGCACCGTTTCCCCTGGACCTGGACGTGGAGGTGACCGCGCGGTGCAACCTGCGCTGCCGGTTCTGCCGCACCACCTACCAGGGCTCGCGCTACCCCAAGGACTTGCTCGACGAAGCGCTCTTCGCCAGGGTGATCGACGAGGGCGCGGCCCTGGGCCTGCGCGCGGTCAAGTTCAACTGGCGCGGCGAACCGCTCTTGCACCCGAGCCTGGAGCGCATGGTCGCCCACGCCAAGGACCGGGGGCTCCTGGACGTGTTTTTCAACACGAACGCGCAGCTTTTGACCGAGGCGCGCGCCGCGGAGCTCGTGCGCGCAGGGCTCGACCGGGTCACCATCTCCGCGGAGGGATGCAGCCCCGAGGTGTACGAGGCCAACCGCGTGGGCGGGTCGTTCGACACGCTCGTGCGCAACGTGGAGGGCCTGCGCAACGCGCGCGACCGCCTGGGCAGCGCCAAGCCCCGCATCCGCATCCAGACCGTGAAGATCCCCGAGCTGCGCGGCCGGGAGGAGGCGTACACCGAGTTCTGGAGCCCGCTCGCCGACGAGGTGGCCTGCCTGCGGCTCAAGGAGGAGGTCGACTACGAGCGCAACAAGGGCCGGGTGAGCCCCACCTGGGTCTGTCCGCAGCTGTGGCAGCGCATGGTGGTCGCGTGCGACGGCACCGTGGTGCCCTGCAACGAGGACGACCTGTGCCGCCTGGCCCTGGGCCGCGCGGGCGCCGACCGCCTGCAGGACCTGTGGCGCGGCCCGCGCCTGGAGAGCCTGCGCCGCCTGCACCGGGCCGGATGCAGCCACGAGGAGTGGTCGTGCAACCGGTGCCCGCTGCGCGCGAGCGACCTCGCCGAGGAGCAGGCTTCATGATCGCGGCCCTGGCCCTGGGACGCAAAGGGAGCGTGGGCTTTCCGGGCAAGAACCTGGTCCCGGTCCTGGGCCGGCCGCTTGCCTGGTACCCGCTGGAGGCCGCGCGGCGGGCCGAGCGCGTGGACCGGGTGTTCCTGTCCACGGACGACGAGCGGCTGATGGACCTGGCCCGCGACCGGGACGCCGAGGTGATCGAGCGCCCGGCCGAGCTGTGCACCCCGGAGGCCCTGGGCGAAGACGCCTATGCGCACGGGTACCGCGAGATCGTGCGCCGCGTGGGCGAGGCGGAGCTCATGGTGCTCCTGTTCTGCAACGCGCCCACGGTCACCGCAGAGCTTATCGATGAGGGCATTGAGGCCTTGCGTGCGGACCCCGAGCGCGACTCCGCAGTGAGCGTGTCCGTGTACAACATGTGGAGCCCCCTGCGCGCGCGCCGCGTGGGCGAGGACGGGCTCTTGCACCCGTTCGTGCCGTTCGAGACGTTCGGCGATCCGGCCACGCTCAACTGCGACCGCGACAGCCAGGGCGACGTGTACTTTGCGGACATGGGGGTCTCGGTGGTGCGGCCCCGGTGCCTGGAGCGCCTGGAAGAGGGGCTCCTGCCGCAGAAGTGGATGGGCCGCAGGATCTTCCCTCTACGCCAATCGGGCGGCCTGGACGTGGACTACGAGTGGCAGGTCGGCCAGGCCGAGGCGTACCTGCGCGCCCACGGCTACGCGCCCGCCGCCCAGGTCCAGACCCCGTAGGCCGGGCGTCCGTTCGAGGGCCCCTGTCATGGTCACCGGTCGCGCCCATCTGGCCGCTCTGGAGCGCCCCCGCCCGGGCGCAGCGCCCGCGCCCAGCCGGCTAGACGCGCTGCGCCTGGACAAGAACGAGTGCGCGGACCCCGCGTTCGCGCGCAGGCTGCACCAGGCCGTGGCGGGCGCGATCACGCCCGAGGACCTGACCGCCTATCCCGAGACCGACCTCCTGTACCACAAGCTGGCCGACCGCCTGGGCCTGGGCGTGGACAGCCTGTACCTCGCGGCCGGGTCGGACGGGGCCATCCGCGCGGTGTTCCAGGCGTTCGTGGCCCCGGGCGACCGGGTGCTCGTGCCCGAGCCCACCTTCGCCATGTACCCGGTCTACTGCGACATGTTCCAGGCCGAGCGCATACCCCTGCCCTACGGCGCGGACCTCACCGTGTCCCTGGACGCGGCCCGGGAGGCGCTCGCCCAGGGCGCGCGGGTGTGGGTGCTTCCCAACCCGGACAGCCCCACCGGCGCCGCGCACACGCCCAAGGTGCTGCGCAGCGCCGTGGAAGCGGCCGCGCGCGCGGGCACAATCGTGCTCGTGGACGAGGCGTACTATCCCTATTTCCCGCACACGGCCCTGGGCTGGGTGGGCGAGTTCGACAACCTGGTGGTGGTGCAGACCTTCTCCAAGGCGTGGGCGCTCGCGGGGCACCGCGTCGGGTTCGCCGCGGCCGCGCCGGGTCTCACGCGCTTTCTGCACGCGCAGAAGCCCATGTACGAAATCGGCCAGGCCTCGGTGAAGGCCGCGTGCGTGGCCCTGGACCACGAGTCGGACATGCGCGCCTCGGTGGCGCGCACCCTGGCGGGCAAGGCGTGGTTCGCCGCGGCCCTGCGCGAGCGCGGGCTGCGCGTGCGCGAGGGGCATGCGAACTTCCTGCTCGTGGACTTTGGCCCGCGGCGCGAGGCGGTGGTCGGCCGCTTGCAGGCCGCGGGCGTGCTGTTCAAGGCCTCGTTCCCGCACGCGGCGCTGGCGGGGTACGCGCGAATCTCGGCCGCGCCCCGGCCGGTGCTGGAGCCCGTGCTCGCGTGCATCGACGAGGCGATGGCGGAGTAGACCCATGGACACCCCGTTCCTGGAAGGCACGGACATCTACCTGCGCGAGGTGCGCGCCGAAGACGCGGACGGTCCGTGGTACGCGTGGCTCAACGACGCCGAGGTCACCCGGTACCAGAACAAGGGGATCTTTCCCAACACCCGCGAGGCGACCCGCGCATACCTGGAGCGCATCCGCGCGAGCAGCACGGACGTGCTGTTGGCCATCTGCCTGCGCGCGGACGGTACGCACATCGGGTGCACGGGCCTGCACCACATCGACTGGGTCCACCGGTCGGCCGAGCTGGGCATCGTGATCGGCGAGCGCGAGCACTGGGGCAAGGGGTACGGCCGCGAGGCGTGGCGCCTGGTGACCGCGTACGGGTTCCGCCGGCTCAACCTGCACCGCATCTACGCGCAGGTCTTTGCGCAGAACACCGCGAGCCTGCGCTGCGCCGAGGCCGCCGGGTTCCGCAAGGTGGGCGAAATCCCGGACGCGTTCTTCAAGGACGGCGCGTACCACGCGGTCGTGGTCCTGAACCTGCTCGCCCACGAGTTCGAGGACTGACCGCGGCCCCAGCACGCGAGGCCCGTATGCCCGAGCGCATTCTCCTGTGCGTCGAAGACCCCGGCCCCGGGCTGCGGGCCGTGCCCTGGGAGCGCGTGCTCGCCGGGGTGCGCGGCGCGCGCGTCACGGTCCTGTGGTTCTCGGACGCCCCGTCCGAACCGGTGCAGGCCGCCGCGCGCCGGGCGGGCGCGGCCGAGGTGCGCGTGCTGCCCGGCGCAGAGGCCCTGCGCGCCGGCCTGCCCGGGTTCACCCGAGCCCTGGGCCAATGGATGGACACGGTCTCGGCCCGGTTCGCGGACACGGCCGACTGGTGGCGCTCGCGCATCTCGGAGCTCAACCTGAACCACGCGGTCTGGTTCGCGCTGCTGCGCTTCCATGCGTTCGCCGACGCCGTGGAGGCCGAGAACGCGCAGTCCTGCCTGGTGGTGGCAAGCCACGCCCTGGCGCGGCTCGCACGCGGGTACGCCGTCGCGCACGGGCGCGCGTGCACGGCGTGGCCGGTTTCGCCCCGTGAGCGAGGCCTCGTACACGCGGTCCTGGGCGCCCTGCTGGGGCGCGCGCGCAACCTGTGCGCCGAGCTGTGCGCCCGCCGGGCCGCGCGCAGCCTGCCCCGGCCGGACCGGGCGCGGCTCCTCATCCACGCCGCGGCCGCGCGCAACTGGACGGGCGCGGGTCCGCAGCGCACGTGCCGGTATACGGCGGGTGTGGGCGGCGCATTGCCGGGGGCCGCGTACCTCGTGGGCCTAGCGCGCCAGAACATGACCGAACTCAAGGACCCGGCCGCCCTGGCCCGAGACCGCGCGGCGCTGGCCGAGCAGCGCGATCTGCCCGTGGCCGCGCTGGAGGCCTACGGGTCACTGGCGGGCCTGGCGGCCCGGTATCTGTGGCCCGGCGGGCTCCTGTCCTGGGCCGCGCGGTGGCGCAGGCTCGCGCGCGAGGGCGCGCTCGACTGGCGGGGCGCGCACGCCGGGTTCCTGTGGCGCGCGGACCTGGCGTACGCGGCGCTCAAGGACTGGCCCAAGAACCGTCACCTGGAGGCCTGCGCGCGCCGGGCGGTGCACAGCCTGGGCGCGCGCGAGGTGCTCGTGCCCGTGTTCGAGCTCGTGGAGGGGCGGGCGGTCACATGCGGCGCGCGGCGCGCGGGCGCGCGCGTCACCGGCCTCCAGCACGGCGCGCCCGGCGCGCCGCACGGGTGGCGCTTCGCGCTCGCCGCAACGCGCGCCCGGGCGAGCGCAGTGGGCGAACGATTCTCGCCCCATCGCATCGCTGTGGAGGGCCCGGCCGCGGAGGAGATGCTGCACGCGGCCGGCTGGCCCGAAGGCGCGTGCGGGCTCGCCGGCGCGGCGCGCATCCGGGCGCTTGTGCCCCCGCCGGGCGAGGATCCGGCGCGGCGCGTGCTCGCGCTCGGAGACCTGCACCACGCCAAGCCCCTGTTCGCCCAGGCCCTGGCCGCGGCCCGGAACGCGGACCTGGAGGCGGTGCTGCGCCCGCATCCGAACGCGTACGACCGGGTGCGCGGGTGGCTGGACACCGATCCGCCGCCGGGCGCCGAGCACGGCCGGCTGGACGCGGCGGGCCGGTCGCTGGCAGACACGCTCGCCGCAGAGCGGCCCGCGTGCGTGCTCTGCTCGGGCACGGGCGCGGCCGTGGAGGCGGCCCTGGCCGGGTGGCCGGTGATCGTGGCCCTGTCGAACTGGGTGCCCGACTGCGGGCCGCTGACCGCGCACCCGGACAGCGGCGTGCTGCGCGCAAGCGACCCGGCGCGCCTGGCCGCGTGGTGCGGTCGGCTGGCCGAGGACGCGGCGTACCGCCGGGACTACGGGGCCCGGTGCCGCGCGGCGGCCCGAGGCCTGGTGGCCGCCTGGGGAGCGGACGCGGCCGCGCGCCTGACCGAGCTCTTGACGAGCGACGAGGCCCCGGCCCAGGAGACGACACCGTGAAGGTCGCGCACGTGGCAAGCTCGTACCTGCCCCGGTTCGGCGGCGCGGAGGTCATGGTCCACAACCTGGTCACCCACCTCGCGCGCAACCACGGCGTGGACACCACCCTGTACGTCCCCTATCGGCTCGCGCGGGCCCTGGACCGGGCGGGGTATCCGCAGGCCGTGCCCTTTGCGGTGCGGGCGCTGCCGCCCTTCCTCGGAGGACTCATGCTGCGCGCGCCGTGGCTGGGCGACCGCAGGGCCAGGGCGTTCGTGCGCCGCGAGCAGCGCCGCCACAAGTACGCGCTCTGGCACGCCACGATCGCATTTCCCGCGGGCCGCATGGTCGGCCTCCTACGCGACACGCCCACGGTCCTCAACTGTCCGGGCGAGGACGTGCAGGTGAGCGACGCCCTGGACTACGGCCTGCGCCGGGACCCCGCCCTGGACCGCCGCGTGCGCCAGGCCCTGCGCGAGGTGGACGCGCTCGTGGCCATGGGCGAGACCATGCGCGAGCAGTACCTGGCCCTGGCTCCGGAGGTGGCAGGCCGCATCGCCGTCATCCCCTACGGCGTGGACGCGAGCCGGTTCGCACTCGGTGCCCCCTCCCTCCGAGAGGGGGACAGGGGGAGGGACGTAGGCGAGAGTGAAGACCGCCCCTCTTCCCAACCCTCTCCCGAGGGGAGAGGGAGTCCCCCCTCCTTCCGGGAGGGGGATAGGGGGAGGGACGTAGGCGAGAGTGAAGACCGCCCCTCTTCCCAACCCTCTCCCG
>CAZOBJ010000025.1:0-18395 GCA_964577825.1 uncultured Planctomycetales bacterium | reverse complement strand
TAGGCGAGAGTGAAGACCGCCCCTCTTCCCAACCCTCTCCCGAGGGGAGAGGGAGCGGGCGCGACCGCGCGGCGCTTCGCAAGTCCCTGGGCCTGCCCGCGGACCGGCCGGTGCTGCTGACCGTGGGCCGGGTGCATCCGAAAAAGGGAATGCATCTCGTGCCCGGGGCGCTGCGCCGGGTGCTCTCCGCGCGGCCGGACGTCGTGTGGGTGCTCGTGGGACGGGGCACCTCGCGCGTGGCCGCCGCGGCCCGCGACGAGGGCGTGGCCGACAACCTGATCGCGGTCGAGGAGCTGGGCATGCCCGCTGCGGGCGAAGCGGACTTGCTCGCACGCCTGCGCGAACAGCCGCCCGCCAGGCTCATCGAATACCTGCACGCCGCGGACCTGTTCGTGTTCCCGTCCTTGCTCGAGAGCTTCGGCATCGTGCTCATCGAGGCCATGGCCGCGGGCCTGCCCGTGGTGGGCACCGACGCGCCCGGATGCCGCGACCTGGTGCGCGAGGACGCGGGCGGCGTGCAGGTGCCCGCCGGCGACCGGGACGCGCTCGCCCGGGCGGTCTTGGACCTGTTGGCCGACCCCGCGCGGCGCGCCGCGCTCGGGGCTCGCGCGCAAGCGACCGCGCGCGCGCGTTACGACTGGTCCGTGGTCACGGACGCGTACGCGCGGCTCTACGCGCGCCTGGCCGGGTAGCTGAAGGGGACCGGACCATGCCCGAGTCCGCGCAGCCCGGCTACGACCCGGGCGAGGACCACGAGCGCTGCCTGGCCGTGTACCGCGGGCTGCGCGACGCGGTCGCCGCCTGCGCGCCGCTCGCGGCGGGGCACCGCAATCTGGCGGCGCTCTTGTTCCCCCGGCTCATGGCGCTCGTCACGGGCCTGGTGCTGCGCGAGCGCGAACGGGGCGGCCCCGGCCCGCCGCTCGCCCCGCACGGCGCGTTCCCGGCCCTGGGGTGGGCCGACCCGGCCCGGGGCGAGGCCCCCCGCGTCGAGCACGCCCCGCCCGCGCGGCCCCGCGCGGTCGCGCGCCTCGCCGCACGCCTCGCGACCCTGGTCGCGCGCGGACGCCGCGTGGCCGTGTACAACCCCGGGTTCCCGATCGGCGCGCTGGCGCGAGCGCTCGTGCGCATGGGACTCGCGCCCACGCTCCCCCACGTCGGTAAGCTGGCCATGCCCTCCGCACCGGCGCAATTGGAAGTGCTGGGCGCAGCGCTCGCGGGGCTCCTGGACGACCTGGACCTCGGCCGGTACCGGGCCACCTTGCGCACGCTCCTGTCCGACTACTGCGCGGCCTATGTGGACGCGGCCGCGGACCCCGGGGCCCCGCCCGCGTGGGACCTCGTCCTGTGCGGCACGCTGCAAAAGGTGCCCGCCCGGGTGCTGGCCGCGCGCGCGCGGGCCCACGGCCGACCCGTGGTGGTGGTCAGCCACGGCGAGGGCGACCAGCTCATCGCGGACGAGCCGCGCATCGGGTACGGCGAGGCCACTTACGCCACAGAGCTCGTGGGGTACGGGCCCGCGGGCGCGGCGGCCCTGGCGCGGGGCGCGTACACGCACAGCCTGTTCCCAAACGAGGCGCCCCGGTACGTGGCCTCCAGGTCCACGGTCTGCGCGCGCCTCTTCGATCCCGACGCGCCCATTCCTTCGCTCGCCGAGGCGGGCGGCCGGGTCATGTACGTGCCCACGACCTACGTGGGCCCGCTGCGCTACGGCCCGTTCCACAGCCTGCCCGACGCGGACTACGCGCGCTGGCAGAGGGTGGTCCACGCCCTGTACCCCCAGGCCCTCTACAAGCGCCATCCCAAGCTGCTGGCCCGGGAGACCCCGTTCGCGCGCGTGCAGGGCGGGGAGCTCGCCGCGTGTCTGGACAGAGCCGACGTGTTCGTGTTCGACGTCGTGACCACGGCCTTCCACATCGCCGCGGCCACGGACAAGCCGATCGTGTACTTCGAGCTGGGCTTGCGCAACCTGCACGGCGAGGCCCGCGCCCGCGTGCGCGAACGCTGCGTGGTGGTGGACGCGCGCGGCGGCTGGTCCGTGGACCGGCTGCGCGCCGAGGTCGCCCGGCAAGCGCGCAAGCCGCTGGCCAACGCCTTCACGCCCGCCTATTCGCTGGGCGGGCCCGGGGAGGCGCGCATCCGCACGGTGGCGCGCACCGCGCGCGAGGCCCTCCGCACTACCGGCCGAGCAAGCGCTTGAGCGCGGCCTTCACCCGCCATCTGCGCTCCGAGGTGCGCAGGTGCCCGAGCACGCGTCGCGCGAGCCCCCGCGGCCGCGCCTCGCGCGGGCGCGGGGCCGGTGCGGGCGCGAACAGGGCCTCCACGGCCTGGGTGCCGTGCACGCGGTCCAGGCCCCCGCACCCGAACACGTAGGTCAAGGACTCCAGGGTGAACGCATGGGTGTGCGCGTTCTGCAGGTACCCGAGCGCCCCGGCGGACCGGCGCCAGTCTGCGTGCACCCGGGCGAAGCATCCGGGCACCTCCACGTAGCAGCGGCCCGTGGGCTTGAGGAGCCGCCGCACGCTCGCCAGCGCTCCGTCGAGGTCCGTGAAGTGCTCGAACACGTGATACAGAAGCACCAGGTCCGCGCGCACGCCCGCGGCCTCCAGGACCTCGGGCCCGCCCTGGTGCAGGGTCGAGAGCCCCAGCCGCGTGCGCCCGGCCCCCAGGTGCGCCGCGCCGTGGTCGCACCCGTGCACGCGGCAGCCGGCCTCGGCATAGGGCGCGAGCGTGGCGCCGAAGTCGCACCCGATCTCCGCGACCACCGCGCCCGCCGCGAGGTCCAGGCGCTCGCGCATCTGCGCGTACCGGTCCCGGCCTTGGGTGAGGCGCCGGTCGAAGAGCTCGTCCTCGTCCAGGTCGCCCTCGCCGTACAGGTCGCGGTAGTGATGCGCATAGAAGTCCGCGTACGCGGCCTCGGTGAGGCGCGGCTGGGCGCGCAACAGCCCGCACGCCGCGCACAGCACGAACGGATACGGGAGCCCGTACCGGTCGACTTCCGCGAGCAGGAGGTCCTGGTCCGCGCCGCAGAAGCACGGACGCGACTCCCACGCATAGGCGCCGGTGCGCAGCTTGTCGTACACCGCGCGGCAGGCCGCCGCGCGCCTGCCCGCCAGCCGCGCGCACGGGTCCGCGTCTTCGCGCGGGGCGCGGTAGCGCGCGCCCAGGAGCGCACGGCGCAGGGGCATGCGTTCGCCTTTCTTGGAATGAAAAAGGCCGCTCACCAGCAGGTGCGCCCGCCGTCGGCGACCAGGCACGCGCCGGTCATGTAGCTCGACGCGTCCGAGACGAGAAAGAGCACCGCGGCCTTGTATTCGTCGGGTTGGGCCATGCGCCCGAGCGGGATGAGCCGCGCGAGCCGGTCCACGAACGCGGGGTCCTGGCCCGCGGCCACGCCCCCGGGCGCGAGGGCGTTGGCGCGCACGCCGCGGTCGGCCCAGTACGTGGCCAGGTACCGGGTCAGGCCCAGGAGCCCGGCCTTGACCACGCTGTAGGACACGGGCTTCACGGGCTGCTCGTGTGCGGGCCGGTCCGACTGCGCGTAGATGCGCTGGTCCGGGCCGATGAGCGCGAGGTCGCTGGCGATGTTCAGGATCACGCCCTTGCCCTGGCCGGCCATGTGCGCGCCGAAGGCCTGGCTCATGAGGAACGCGCCCCGCAGCCCCACGGCCAGGTCCGCGTCCCAGTGTGCGGCATCGAACCCTTCGAGCCGCGCCCAGCCCGGACCGGCGTCGGCCTCTTCCACCTTCGGATTGCGCGCCGCGTTGTTGATGAGGATGTCCACCCGGCCGCAGGACTCGAGCACCTGCGCAAGCGCGCGGCGCACCGCTGCCGCGTCGGTCACGTCCGCCTGCACGGCCTGGACGCGGGCCTGCATCCGCTCCTGGAGATCCGCGGCCGCGCGCGTGGCGCGCTCGCCCTCCACGTCCAGGAGCACGGGCACGCCCCCGGCTTCGGCCACGGCCTCGGCGTGCTGCACGCCCAACAGCCCCGCCCCGCCCGTGATGACCGCCACGCGGCCGTCCAGGCGCATGCGCTCGAGCGCGGGGGTCCCCTGCGGCGGCACAGATGCGTCGGCCATCGGAACTGCCTCCTCATATACCCGAGACGCGACTCAGAAGCAGCGCGTCTGCCCGCCGTCGACCACCAGGCAGGCGCCGGTGACGAACGACGCGCGCGCGGAGCACAGGAACACCACGGCGTCGGCCACCTCCTCGGGCGTGGCGAACCGGCCCAGGGGCACCTCGCGCGCAATGTAGGCCTCCACCCCGGCGCGGTCGGCCTCGAGCTTGCGCGCCCAGGTCCCGCCGGGGAACAGGACGTTGCCCGGCGCCACGGCGTTCACCCGCACGCCGCCGGGGCCCGCCTCTCGCGCGAGCGAGACCGCGGCCGCCTGGAGCGCCGCCTTGGCCGCGGTGTAGACCACGGGCGCGCCCAGGGCGCTCAGCCCGCAGATGCTGGAGGTGAAGACCACGCTCCCCGCGCCCGCGCGGGTGAAGTGCGCGAGCGCCGCGCGCGCCACGGCCATGCTGCCGAACAGGTTCACCCGGAAGGCCTGCTCCCAGGCCGCGCGGTCCAGGTCCCAGCCCGCGGGCTGGGCGCCGCTTCCCACGTTGGCGACCACGGCGTCGAGCCGGCCGAACCGCTCGACCGTGCGCGCGAGCGCGTCGCGCACCGCGGCCTCGTCGTTCATGTCGCCCTGCTCGGCGGCCACCTCCGCGCCCCGCGCGGTCGCGGCGAGCTCTGCGCGGGCCGCGTCCAGAGTGTCCCCATCGCGTCCGGACAGCACGGTGTGCGCGCCCTCGCGCACGAACGCCGCGGCGATGGCCCGGCCGATGCCGCGGCTCGAACCGGCCACGAACGCCACCTTGCCGTCGAGCTCAAGGTCCATCCCCGCCCCTTTCCGCGCGCGCGGCCGCAGTGGTCCACAGGCGCTCCACGAGGCGCCGGTTCGCCGAGGCGAGCGCGACCTCGCGGCCGGGCTCGCCGCGCGCGGCCTGGAGGATGAACGGCCGCGCGTACCCGGTGCGCGCGATGGCGTCGAACGCCGCGGCGAGATCCGCGTCGCCCGCGCCCAGGGCCACCGACCCTCCGCCGCGCACGCGGTCCTTCACGTGCACGCTTCCCAGGTACCGCCCGTACTGGGCGAGCTCCTCGGCCGGGTCGCGGCCCAGGGCCGCGCTGTTGCCGATGTCGTAATTCGCGCACACGAGCGGGTGCTCCACGGCCTCCAGCACCTCGCGCAGGCGGTCGGGGGCGAGGTCGGTCTCCAGGTGCAGCTCCACGCCCGTGGCCTCCATGCGCGCGCGCAGCCTGCGCAGCAGGCCCACGAGCCCCTGGCACTGCGCCGCGCCCGTGAGGCTGGACGCGTCCACGAACGGCAGGACCACGTGGCGCACCTTGAGCTCGGCGCACCGGTCCAGGAGGCCCCGTAGGTGGGCGACCCGGTCGGCCTCGGGCCGGCCGTCGCCGCGCAGGAGCGGGCGCTCCATGTAGCAGTCCGCGCATACGCTGGACACGGGCACCCCGGCCTCGGTGGCGCGCACGCGCACCTCGGCCAGGCGCTCCGGGTCCGACAGCGGGTTGCGCGCTTCGGTGGCGAACTCGTACACCCACTCGATGCAGGAGAGGCCCGCCTCGCGCGCGCGGTCGAACTCCTCGGCCCACGTCGCGGCCGGAAAGGCCTGCACCCGGTCGGCCTCGGGCGGGGAGAGCCGCCCCTGCATGACGCCGATCCCGACCACTAGCGCCTCCGGAATGCATAGGGGCTGGGCGCGTCGCCCAGGTCCGCGTCCGCGTCGTTCCACACCTGGATCTGCGCGGGGATGTCCACGCCCACGTTCTCGCTCCACTGCGCGAGCAGCCGCCGGGTCACCGGCCCGGGCCGCCCGTCGCCGATGGGCAGCCCCTCGAGCCCGGTCACCGGCAGCAGGCAGAACGGCGTGCCGGTCATAAAGGCCTCGTCCGCGCAATACACGTCATAGGGCTCCAGGTTGCGCTCTGCGCACGAGAGCCCGAGCTGCGGGCAGAGCTCGTCGAGCACGTACGCGCGGCTGATGCCCCGCAGCACGTTGCGGCCTTCGGGCGTAAGCACCGCGCCGTCCTTCACAATGAAGAAGTTGTCCCCGGTCCCCTCGGCCACGTATCCGTCCGGGTCCAACAGGAGCGCCCAGTTGTTCTCGCCGCGCCGGTCGCTCACTTGGATGTTGGCCATCAGGTAATGGAGCCGGCTGCGGTTCTTGATCTTCGGGTCCAAGAGCCGCGCGGGGATGGCCCGCTGGCTGGGGATGGCCGCGTTGATGCCCGTCTCGAACAGCTCCCCCATGCCCCGCACCGTCCAGCGCAGGGGAAAGTCCGCGATGATGAGGTTCGGCCCCGGGTCCGCGCCCACCACCCCGTGGTAGATGCCCAACAGTCCCCGGGTCACGTCGATCATCACCCGGTGCTCGTCGTCGGGGGCGAAGGCCTCGCGGTTCGCCTCCACGGTGCGGTGCACGGCGCCGGTCATCTCGTCGATGGTCGTCTCCAGCGGGATGCGCAGGATGCGCAGGCCCGCGTACAGGCGCTCCAGGTGCTCGCGCAGCTTGAAGTGCTCGCCGTTGAAGGACCGGGTCATCTCGAAGACCATGTCCCCGAACATGAGCGCGCTGTCGTAGATGGAGACCGCGGCCTCGGACTCGGGCACCAGGCGGCCGTTCATGTACACGCGGCGTTCAGCCATGCGAGGGTCCCCGGTACGCGTCACTCCCAGTCGTCGGGCGTGTTGCGGAAGTAGCGCAGCTTGTAGGCGACCTTCTCCTCGTCGGGGATGACGAGCTTTTCGCCGGAGCCGAGCATCGGCCCGAGCTCCCGGCAGTCGCGGGCCAAGAGCTCCATGCCCCGGCGTTCGAGCGACGCGGACTGGTCCGAGCCGTACATGCTCCGGTCCAGGGTGATGTGGCGCTCGATCGCCTGCGCGCCCAGGGCCACGGCCAGCACGGAGGGCAGCAGCCCCAGCTCGTGCCCGCTGTAGCCCACCGGGCACCGGTAGCGCTCGCGCAGCACCTGGACCATGCGCACGTTGCACCACTCGTCCGGGCACGGGTACACGGACACGCAGTGGAGCAGGGTGAAGGGGCACCCGCGCTTGACGAACAGGTCCACCACGCGGTCGATGGCCGGCCAGTCGCTCATGCCCGTGCTGATGAAGGTGTGCCGCCCCTCCTCGGCGACCATCTCCACCAGCCGGCGGTGGGTGAGCATGGCCGAGGCGATCTTGTTGTACGGCGGGTCGTAGCCGCGCAGGAACTCTTGGCTCGCCTCGTCCCAGGCGGACGCGAACCAGGAAATGCCCTTGTCGCGGCAGTACCGGTCGATCTCGTCGTAGGCCTCGCGGTCGAGCTCCAGGCCCTCCTTCTGCTCGCGGAACGTGGCGCCCCAGGGGCTCTCACGCGCGCTGTCGAGCTGTTCGGGGGCGTAGACCACATCCACGGTGCGCTTCTGGAACTTCACCGCCTGCCAGCCCGCCTCGCAGGCCTGGTCCACGAGCTGCTTGACGAACCGGACGCTGCCGTTGTGGTTGATACCGATCTCCGCGATCAGGAACGGCTTGGGCACCTCGGGCGCATAGGGATCCGGGGGCATGGCTGCGTGTCCTCGGGCAGATGGCGATGCGTACCGCCGCAGGCAAGCGCAGCGGCGAACCTGAGGACCCGAATCTAGGCGAACGCCGGAATCCGGTCAAGCGAAATCGCCCCCGTGCCCGCGCCCGGACGCGCGCACCGCCTTGACAGGGCCGGTGTGCGGGGTAGAGTGCGCGGGAGCGCTGCGCGCAGGGGACTCGGCATGGACCGGATCGAGAACGTCATCACCGTGATCCCGGCCCGGGGCGGCAGCCGCGGGATCCCGGGCAAGAACCTGGTGCCCCTGTGCGGCCGGGCCCTGTTGGCCTGGAGCATCGACCAGGCCCGCGCCACCCGGCACGCATCTGAGGTCTACGTGTCCACCGACGACGCGGATATCGCGCGCGTGGCGCGCGAGGCGGGCGCGCAGGTCATCGACCGGCCGGAGGAGCTGGCCACGGACACCGCGAGCTCGGAGGCGGCGCTCCTCCACGCCCTGGACGAGGTCGAGCGCGCCCGGCCGGTGGACTGGATCGTGTTCCTCCAGGCCACGAGCCCGGTGCGCGAGGCCGCGGACATCGACGCCGCGCTGGAGGCCGCGGTGGCGGGCGGGTACGAAAGCCTGTTCTCCGCCGCGCGGCTGGAGGACTGGCTGTTGTGGTCCCTCTCCGGCGAGGCCCTGGCGCCTGTGAACTACGACCCCCAGGACCGCGGACGCCGCCAGGACCGCGCGCCCATGGTCCTGGAGAACGGGTCCATCTACGTGGTCCGCGCCGACACCCTGCGCGCCGAGAAGAACCGCCTGGGCGGGCGCACGGGCCTGTACGAGATGCCTCTGTGGAAGTCCTTCGAGATCGACAGCCCGGAGGACGTGGCCCTGTGCGAGGTGTTCCTGCGCCGGATGCTCGACCACCGCGCGCTCGCGCTGCCCGCGTGGGACCAGGTCGACCTGGTGGTCTACGACTTCGACGGGGTGCTCACCGACAACCGGGTTCTGGTCGACGAGCGCGGCGTGGAGGCCGTGCGCGTGAACCGGTCCGACGGCCTGGCCATGGACCGGATTCGCGCACAGGGGATCGCGCAGCTGATCCTGAGCACCGAGCGCAACCCCGTGGTGGCCGCGCGCGCGCGCAAGCTGCGCCTGCCCACCCTCCAGGGCGTGGACGACAAGGCCGCGGCCCTGGAGCGCTACTGCGCGCGCAACGAGAAGGACCCGGCGCGCGTGGTGTATTTCGGCAACGACGTCAACGATCTGGCGGCCATGCGCCTGGCCGGATGGGCCGTGTGCCCCGCGGACGCGGCCGAGGAGGTGCGCGCCGAGGCGGACCTCGTGCTCTGTGCCTGCGGCGGCGCCGGGGTGGTGCGCGAGTGGCTCGGCCGCATGGGCGCAGGCCCGGCCGCGCGTCCCTCTTGAGTACGCTTCCGCGCGGACGGCGGGGGCGCGGGACGCTGGTTCGCGCTCAGGTCTCGAACGCCTCGAAGTACCGGCGCGGGTTGTCCACGAGATACCTCCACACGCGCTGGAGCGACACCCCGGACTGCATGAGCCTCGGCGTCGCGTGGGTGATCGCGTACGCGTAGTTGCGCTTGCCGGTCTTCGGGTGCTTCTTCTCCTGCTCGTGCCAGATGCGCCCGTCCTCGTCCACGGTCCAGTTCGTGTCGATGCTGTACAGGACCCGGTCGCCATGGCCCCGGGCCTCCAGCGCGTCCATCAGGAACACGAGGTCCTCCCACGGCGTGTCGAACTCGAAATCGAAGTTGTTGAACAACAGATACCCGCCCGCGGCGGCCACCTCGGCGAGGTATGCGACCTCTTGCTCGCGGTCGCGGCCGTCCCACCCTCGTTCGCATTCCACATGCGAGTAGAACGTGGCCGGGATGTGCGCGCCGTGTTCGCGCAACAGGGCCATCTGCTCCCGGGCCCCGGCGCAGGCGTGGGTGACGATGGGCACCTGGAGCTCGCGCTGCACGCGCGCGGCCGCGCGGAAGTTCTTCTGTTCCCAGTCGGTGAGCTCTGCGGTGCGCGCCGCGACCTTGATGACCCCGGCGCGCAGGCCCGCGTCCTCGAAGCCCTCGTATCCGTCGGTGAGGTCCCTGCGCATGTGCGCGGCCATCTCCTCTTCGCTGAAGCTGCGGATCGGCTCCGGGGTTCCGTGTTCGAGATACGCGCCGGTACAGAGCACGATGTTCACCCCGGTCGCCCGGTCCCGGAGCGTTACGATCTGCTCCAGGTCCGGGAACGGGCCGCAGTCCACGATCGTGTTCACGCCCACGGCGGCCGCGTCCTGGAGCAGGCGCACGTGGTAGTCCATGTTCTTGTCCAGGAACTCGGGCGGACACTGGGACAGGCCGGTGCGGAAGTTGAGGTGCTCGTGCACGAGTGCGACCCCCAGGTGGGCCGAGTCCATGGGTCCGGTCAAGGTCGGGATGGTCGCCATCGGGCTGCTCCTTGGGCTGGGCGCTCCTGCGCGCGGGTTTGCGTTGCGTCTCCTTTCCTCGACACGCCCTCAGCATAGCTCCCCCCGCGCGCCTGGCAACAGGAATCCGCCGGTCGCCTGTGCCGACCGCGCAAGGGGCCTTTTCCGTTGACAGGCCGCCAGGCCGGGCCTACAGTGGCCGGTTGTCGCACGCGGGCCGGCCGGTCCGCGGTTGGCCCCTCCGGAAGGACGGCGATGTCCGCGGACAAGATCAAGACCCTCGACGAGCTCTGCGCGATCCTGGAGGGTCGCCGCGGCGACGGGCAGACCGTGGTGCAGTGCCACGGGGTCTTCGACCTGTTGCACATCGGGCACATCAAGCACCTGGAGGAGGCCCGCCGCCTGGGCGACGTGCTCGTGGTCACCGTCACGCCCGACGCGTACGTGGACAAGGGCCCGCACCGGCCCGCGTTCCCCGAGCGGCTGCGCCTGGAGGCCCTGGCCGCGCTCGGGTGCGTGGATTACGTAACCTCGAGCGGCGCGCCCACCGCGGTGGACGCGATCCGCCGGCTGCGTCCGCACGTGTACGTGAAGGGCGCGGTCCAGGACGCGGGCAAGCGCGACCACACCGATGCCATCCGCGACGAGGAGGCCGCCGTCCAGGCCGCTGGCGGGCGATTGGCGCTCACGGACACCGAGCTCTCGTGCGCGAGTTCGCTCATCAACCGGCACCTGGACGTGTTCACGCCCGAGGCCAAGGCGTTCCTGGACCGATTCCGCCGCACCCATGACGCCCAGGGGATCGTGGACACGCTCCAGGGCCTGCGTGAGCTCAAGGTCCTGGCCGTGGGCGAGACGATCCTGGACGAGTACCATTTCTGCGACGTGCTCGACAAGGCGAACAAGGACCCGATCCTGGCGGCCAAGTTCAACTACGCGCAGTGTTACGCGGGCGGCATCCTGGCCATCGCCAACCACCTGGCCGGGTTCTGCGCCGAGGTGGGCGTGCTCACGTTCCTCGGGGCGGACGAGAGCCGCGAGGAGTTCGTGCGCAGTGCGCTCGACGAACGCGTGCGCGCGCGCTTCCTGTACAAGACCGACAGCCCCACGATCGTCAAGCGCCGGTTCCTGGAGGAGTACCTCGCGCAGAAGCTCTTCGAGGTGTACCTCATCAACGACGATCCCTTGACCGACGACGACGAGGCCGCGCTGTGCGCCGCGCTCGAGGACCTGGTCCCCCGGTACGACGTGGTGGTGCTCGCCGACTACGGGCACGCCATGTTCACGCCCAGGGCGGTGCGGCTCGTGTGCGACCGGGCGCGGTTTCTGGCGGTCAACGCCCAGGTGAACGCAGGCAACCGCGGGTTCAACTTCGTGACCAAGTACCCGCGCGCGGACTACGTGTCCATCGACGTGCCCGAGGCGCGCCTGGAGGTGCGCGACCCGCGCGCGGGCCTGGAAGAGGTGGTGCGCGTGCTGGCCGGGCGCATGGACTGCCCGCGGTTTCTGGTCACCCAGGGCAAAGCCGGGTGCCTGTGTTACGATCGGCAGGCGGGGTTCTGCCAGGTGCCCGCGTTCGCGATCCGCACCGTGGACCGCATCGGCGCGGGCGACGCGGTGCTGGCCCTTTCGGCCCCGTGCGTGGCGCGCGGCGCGCCCATGGAGGAGGTCGGGTTCATCGCCAACGTGGTCGGCGCCGAGGCCTGCGCGATTCTGGGCAACGAGCGCGCCATCGACCCGGTGAGCCTGTTGCGCCACGTCACGAGCCTGCTCAAGTAACGCATCGAGGAGAGCGCCCATGCGACCGCGGGCCTGGTCCGACCGCACCCACGAGCTGGGCGAGCTCTTCGCCGCGCTCGCGTTCACGGACGCCGACCGGGCGCCCCTGTCCGCGGACCAGGGGTTCGCGCGCTGGGTGGACCGGACCACAGCCGTGCGCCGCGCCGGGGGCACGATTTATCTGATCGGTAACGGGGCGAGCGCGTCCATGGCCAGCCACATGGCCGCGGACCTGGCCAAGACCTGTCGGTTGCACACCCAGGTGTTCACCGATCCCGCGCTCGTGACCGCGCTCTCGAACGACCTGGGGTTCGCCAGCGTGTACGCCGAGCCCCTGCGCCGCCGGGCCCGCGAGGGCGACATGCTCGTGGCCATCAGCAGCTCGGGCGCGAGCGAGAACATCCTGGCCGCCGCCGACCTCGCGCGCGAGGCGCGCCTGTTCGTGGTGACCCTGACCGCGTTCCAGGGGGACAATCCTCTGCGCGCGCGGGGGAACCTGAACGCCTATGTGCCCGCCCGGGCCTATGGGCCGGCCGAGACCTGCCACGCGGCCGTGCTCCACCACTGGATGGACCTGATGGAGGCCGCGGACCGCGGGTGAGTCCGGCCCGCCTGTTCGCGCGCCTCTCGACTCCCGCCGCCAGACCCTTGATCCAGCCGCCGGCCGGGCTATACTCAAGGGTTCGGCCCCTGCCCGCGGGGCGCGCGTGCGGCGTAGCAAGGCTGCGGGCGGGGCGCGCAAGGTACGTCAGTACGCGGACTTCCAGCGAGACACGGCGCATGGACCGGTACGGGATCGACCACCACAAGCTCCACTACCACCCCCAGCGGGTGGCCGACTGGCTGGCCGGCCGCACGGTGTGGCCGATCTACATGGAGCTGAGCCCCGCGGGCGCGTGCAACCACCGGTGCACATTCTGCGGGCTCGACTACGTGGGCTACCAGACCCGGTTCCTGGCCTGGGACATGCTGCGCGAGCGGATCGCGGAGCTCGGGCGCCTGGGCCTCAAGAGCCTGATGCACGGCGGCGAAGGCGAGCCGCTCCTGCACCGGGACTTGCCGCGGATCGTCGAGCACGGCCATGCCTGCGGCATCGACCAGGCGCTCACCACGAACGGGGTCCTGTTCACCGAGGACGCGGCCCGGAGGATTCTGCCGCACAGCGAGTGGGTGAAGGTGAGCATCAACGCGGGCACGCGCGAGACCTACGCGGCCATCCACCGCACCAAGCCCGCGGACTTCGACATCGTGCTCGCGAACATCGAGCGCGCGGCCGCGCTGCGCGCCCGGCACGGGTGGGGCTGCACCCTGGGCCTGCAAATGGTCCTCTTGCCCGAGAACCGGGCCGAGGCGGCCACGCTCGCCGCGCGCGCGCGGGAGCTCGGGGCCGATTATCTCGTGATCAAGCCCTACTCCCAGCACCCGCGCAGCGAGACCACCACGTACAAGGACGTGCGCTACCACGACGACCAGGCCCTGGCCGAGGCCCTGGCGCGAGAGGCCACGGACCGGTTCCAGGTCATCCTGCGCGCGCGCACCATGCGCAAGTGGGACGAGCAGGACCACCCCTACAACCGGTGCCTGGCCCTGCCGTTCTGGTCGTACGTGGACGCGGGCGGCAACGTGTGGGGGTGCAGCGTGTACCTGGGCGACGAGCGGTTCCGGTACGGCAACCTGTACGAGCAGACCTTCCGGCAGATCTGGGAGGGCGAGCGGCGCCGCCGGCACCTGGACTGGGTCGCGCGCGAGCTCGACGCGCGCACCTGCCGGCTCAACTGCCGCATGGACGAGGCGAACCGGTACCTGTGGGCGCTCCAGCGCGAGCCGCCCCCGCACGTGAACTTTATCTAGCGCGCCGCCCCGGCTACGGCTGGATGAGCGCAAGCGGCGCGCAGACCGGAGGGGCTCGGCCCGTGGGGCGCGTGCTCGGCGTGGACCTGGACAACACGATCGTGCGCTGCGACGGACTGTTCCACGCCGTCGCCGTGGAACGCGGGCTCGCGCCCGGGCGCACGCCGCGGGACAAGCGCACGGTGCGCGACGCGGTGCGGGCCGGACCGGGCGGCGAGCCCGCCTGGCAAGAGCTCCAGGCCCGGGTCTACGGTCCGCGCCTCGCGGAGGCGCCGCCCGCGCCGGGGGCGCGCGCTGCGCTGGCCGCGTGGCGGGCCGACGGCGCGCGCGTGGCCGTGGTCAGCCACAAGACCACGCGGGCGGCCGCGGACCCGCGGGGCGCGGACCTGCGCGCGGCCGCGCGCGCGTGGCTCGCCGCGCACGAGTTCCTGGCCCCGGCGGGCCCGATCGACCCGGGGGACGTGTTTTTCGAGGACACCCGCGCGGACAAGCTCGCGCGCATCGCGCGGCTCGGGTGCCTGTGCTTCGTGGACGACCTGGCGGAGACCTTTGCCGAGCCCGGGTTCCCCGCGGGGGTGGCGCGGATCCTGTACGCGCCCCAGGGGACCGAGGCCGCCGGGCCGGGCGTGGAGGTGTTCGGTGACTGGACAGCCATCGGCCGACGCGTGGGCGGACTCCTGCGCGCGACCAGCTGACCCGCTGCTGCTCGCGGCCAGCGCCTGGGACCTGCTGGGCCGCGAGGTGCGCGCCGTGCGCGGGGTGCCCGGCGGGCGCAACAGCCGGGTCTACCAAGTCGCGTTCGCCCGCGGGCGGCCGCTCGCGGCCAAGTGCTACCCCGAAGCGGAGGCCGACCCGCGCGACCGGCTGGGCGCGGAGGTGGCGGCCCTGCACCTTCTGTGCGCGCACGGCATCGAGTGCGTGCCCCGGGTCGCGGCCAGCGACCCCGCGCGGCGGTGCGCGTTCTTCACCTGGGTGGAGGGCCGCGTGCCGGACCAGGTCACTGACGAAGACCTGGACGCCCTCGCCGCGTTCCTGGCCCGCATGCAGTCCCTGCGCGAAGAGGCGCGGCGCGCGCGCATCCGGTCGGCGAGCGAGGCCTGCTTTTCGCTCGTCCAGGTCCACGCGGACGTGGACAAGCGAGTGACCCGTCTGCGCGAGGCGGCCACAGACCCACCGCACGCCAAGGGCCTGCGCGCCTTCCTGGATCACGAGCTCGAGCCTGCGTGGGACACGCTTCGCACATGGAGCCTGGACAGGGAGCGTGCGCGCGGCGCGAGCCCGGAGGAGCCGCTCCCGCCCGCGGCGCGGGTGCTCAGCCCCTCGGACTACGGGTTCCACAACGCGCTGCGCGACGCGCAGGGGACGCTCACGTTCCTGGATTTCGAGTACTTCGGATTCGACGACCCGGCCAAGATGCTCGCCGATTACCGGCTCCACCCGGCCGAGCCCGTGGACGAGAAGCGGCGCGCCCGGTTCCTGCGCCGCATGATCGAGGCGCTCGGCGAGGCCGGGGTGGACACTGCGGGCCTGGCCGACCGCGTGCGCGCGCGGTATCCGCTCTTCGCGCTGAAGTGGTGCGCGATCCTGTTGAACGAGTTCGTACCTGCGGACCGGGCCCGCCGCCGGTTCGCCGCCGGCGCGCAGGCGGACACGGACGCGGTGCGCGCGGCGCAGCTCGTCGCCGCGCGCAAGCTGTTGCGCCGGGCGCTCGCCGCCCGCAAGGCGCGGCCCGTGCGCAGTGGAGGCCCGGGATGAGCGCACCCCCCCCGCTCGACGCGCGCTCGCGCGCGCTGCGTCGCACGATCGTGCAGACCCTGGCCGCGGCCCGCCGCGGGCACCTGGGAAGCGCGCTCTCGCTCGTGGAGATCCTGCGCGTGCTCTACGACGACGTGCTGCGTTACGAGCCGGCCCGGCCCGACTGGCCCGGACGAGACCGGTGTATCCTGAGCAAAGGCCACGGCTGCCTGGCCCTGTACGCGGTCCTGGCGGACAAGGGGTTCTTCCCGCGCGAGGAGCTCGACCGGTTCTGCGCGCTCGACGGGCGGCTGGGCGGACATCCGACCCTGGGCAGCGTTCCCGGGGTGGAGGCGACCACCGGCAGCCTGGGCCATGGGCTGTCGATCGGCATCGGCCTGGCCCTGCACGCGCGCACGCGGTCCACGGGCGCACGGGTATTCGTGGTGCTCGGCGACGGCGAGTGCGACGAGGGCTCGGTGTGGGAGGCGGCCCTGTGCGCGGCCAAGCACAAGCTCGAGCATCTGACCGCGCTCGTGGACGTGAACCGGATGCAGTCCTTCGGTCCCACGGCCGAGGTGGTCGACCTGGAACCGTTCGCGGACAAGTGGCGCAGCTTCGGGTTCGCGGTACAGACCTGCGACGGCCACGACGTGGCCGCCCTGCGCGCAGCCCTGGGCCGGGTCCCCTTCACCGCCGGTCGTCCGAGCGCCCTGTTGTGCGACACGGTCAAGGGCAAGGGGGTCCCCTTCGTGGAGCACGACCCGACCTGGCATCACAAGAGCCGGCTCCAGGACGCGGACCTCGACGCGCTCCTCGCGGCGATCGAGGAGCCCCCCGGCGAGGCGACCGGGACAGCGCCCGACTAGGCTCCCTCACCCCGGCCCTCTCCCGAGGGGAGAGGGGGAAGGTGAGGGCAACCGCTACGCAAGAAGAAGCCCTCTCCCTCCGGGAGAGGGTTGGGTGAGGGAAAGGAGCTAGGATGCGGCGCACGGCCCTGGAGATGGTCCACGAGCTCGCCCGCCGCGACCCGCGGATCGTGTTTATCGGCTCGGACCTCGGCGCCGGGACGCTCCAGGCGTTCCGCGACGAGATGCCCGACCGCTTCTTTATGGAAGGGGTCAGCGAAGCGAACGTGATCGGCATGGCCGCGGGGCTCGCCATGGAAGGGAACATCGTGTACGTGAACACGATCGCCAGCTTCCTCACCCGCCGCTGCTTCGAGCAGGTGGCCCTGGACCTGTGCCTGGCGCGGCTGCCCGTGCGCCTGATCGGCAACGGCGGGGGGCTGGTGTACGCGCCGCTGGGGCCCACGCACGAGACCGTGGAAGACCTGGCGATCCTGCGCGCCCTGCCGAACATGACCGTGCTCGCGCCCGCGGACGCCGGGGAGATGCAGCGGCTCATGCCCTGCACGGTGGACCACCCCGGGCCCGTGTACATCCGCCTGGGCAAGGGCGGCGATCCGCTGGTGACCGACCCCGCGCACCCGTTCGTGATCGGCCGCGCGTACCCCATGCGGCAGGGCGCGGACGCGTTGGTCGTGTCCACGGGCGTGTGCCTGGGCCTGGCGTTGCGGGCGGCCGACCACCTGGCCGAAGAGGGTTGCTCGTGCGGGGTGCTGCACGTGCCCACGATCAAGCCCTTTGACGCGGACGGCCTGGTGCGCGCGGCCGGCGACGCCGCGGTGGTCGTGACCGTGGAGGAGCACTCCATCGTGGGCGGGCTGGGCGGCGCGGTGGCCGAGATCCTGTGCGAGGCGGACTTCGCGGGCGCCAAGCGCATGCGCCGCATCGGGCTCGCGGACACGTTCCCCGAGGGGTACGGGTCCCAGGCCGCGCTCATGGCCAGGCACGGCATCGACGTGCCCGCCATCGTGGACGCGGTGCGGGCCCTGTCCTCGTAATCCCGCCGGAGACGCTATGGGACGCCTGGTGGAACTCGTCACCCCGCTGCACCGGCGCACCGCCCGCGACTACGTGGGCCGGATGACCGACGACAAGGCCGCGTGCATGCGCGTCGCCCGGCAATACGGGCGCGACTACTGGGACGGCGCCCGCCGCTACGGGTACGGCGGCTACCGGTACGACGGCCGGTGGCGGCCCGTGGCCCAACAGCTCGTGGACCTGTACGGGCTCGGACCGGACGCGCGCATCCTGGACGTGGGCTGCGGCAAGGGGTACCTTCTCTACGAGCTCTCCCAGGTGTTGCCCGGGGCGACCACAGTCGGGTTCGACGTGTCCGACTACGCGATCCGCGAGGCCAAGCCCGAAGTGCGCGGGCGCCTGTTCGTGGGCCGGGCCGAGGCGCCCTTCCCGTTCGCGGACGGGGCCTTCGACCTGGTCGTCAGCCTCGGGACGCTGCACAACCTGCCCGTGGACGCGCTCGTGCGCGCGCTCGCGCAGGTCGAGCGGGTCGGGCGCGACAAATACGTGCTGGTGGAGAGCTACCGCAACGCGCAGGAGCTTTTCAACCTGCAGTGCTGGGCGCTCACCTGCGAGAGCTTCTTCCGCCCGCGGGAGTGGACTTGGCTCTTCGACAAGGCCGGGTATACCGGCGACTACGAGTTCATCTTTTTCGAGTGACGGTGAGAGGCCCCCTGTGAAGCGTCGCTACAGCTGCATGAAGGTGTTCCATTTCCGGGACAAGGTCGACAGCCTGCCCCGGTCCGTGGACCGGGTGCTCGCGCCCGTGCACATCCGGATCAAGCCCACGAACGCCTGCAACCACAACTGCGCCTACTGCGCGTACCGGGCCGACGCCTTGCAGCTGGGCCGGGACATGCAGGCCCGCGACCGGATCCCGCGCGACAAGATGCGCGAGATCGTCGAGGACATCATCGCCATGCAGGTCCGGGCGGTCACCTTCAGCGGCGGGGGCGAACCCTTCTGCTACCCGCACCTGTTGGAGGCGGTCCAGGCCCTGGCCGCGAGCCCGGTGCAGTTCGCCGCGCTCACCAACGGCGCGCGCCTGTCGGGCGAGCTCGCCGAACTCTTCGCCCATCGCGCCACCTGGG
>CAZOBJ010000024.1:0-38139 GCA_964577825.1 uncultured Planctomycetales bacterium | reverse complement strand
CCCTCGGCGAAGCCGACGACCGCCTTGGTGGCCGCCGTGTCCATCGTGAAGTGGCCGTCCGTGGCGTTCTGGCCTGGCGTCCAGCGCAGTTGCCCGGTCGTTGAGACGTAGG
Source organism: uncultured Planctomycetales bacterium (assembly GCA_964577825.1). Lineage (GTDB taxonomy): Bacteria > Planctomycetota > SZUA-567 > SZUA-567 > JAFGNG01 > CAZOBJ01. The sequence continues at coordinate 38,027 of CAZOBJ010000024.1, read as the reverse complement.
CGCTGCCCTCACGCGCCTTCTCGGGGTCGAAGGCCGGCGTGTCGCGGTACTCGTCCGTGAACTCGACGACCGCCCGAGCCACGGCGAGGGTCCGCGCCGGCACCTTGTCGGAGTTGAAGGACTTGATGTCGTACTCCTGCGTCACGCTGTCGTGGAAGCCGAGCTTCCCGTCGCGCAGCGAGGGGACGTGGACGTGGCGCGGGGCGAGCACGTCCGAGGGCCGCACGTCCTGCCGGCGCACCTGCCGGGCGACGGCGGGGAAGAGGCCCAGGATGACCGGTCCGGCCGCGTCCAGAGTATTGCCGCCGAGCCGCTCGCTGAACCCGCCCGCGTCGCCGTCGCGGAACAGGTAGGAGACGTCCCAATCCTGGAGCCCCAGGCCGTACGCGCCGATGATGGCCGGGCCCTCCGCGCCCCATTCGTTCGGGAACTGGTGCATCCACTCCGAGAGCATGAACGGGCGGTCGCCCACCTGCTGCATCCCGGAGCTGAGCATGCCCGAGCCGGGCACGCTGAGCATGCTGTTGAAGCCGCCGAAGTAGTTGTGGCGGTCGATGAGGCCGACCAGGTAGTCCGAGTGCAGGTTGTAGTAATGGCTGAAGTTCTGTCCGGCCTGCCAGTTCGAGCCCAGGATCTCCCCCTCGTAGCCGGCTGCACGCGCCGCCGCGACCCATCGGGCGTATGCCTCGTTCTGGAGCGTGTAGAGGAACTCCAGCGAGTCGAGCAGGCGGCGCTTGCGGGAGCTTTGCGAGCCGGCAAGCTGCTCCGGGTCCCAGGACCAGGGGTTGCCGATGGGCAGGATGTTGTCCCTGTCCAGGCTCTCGTCAGCCCTTGGCAGCCCGCTGTCAACCTGCGCCCCGAATGCCTGCTGCCCCCACGCCTGGACCAGCTTCTCCTGGGTGCCGTAGCGGTCGCGGAGCCAGTCGCAGAAGCGCTTGCCCGTGATCCGGCGCAGCGTCTCGCTTGCCTTCAGGGGCTCCATCGAGGTGTAGAAGAGGATGCTCTGTTCGTTGAGTATCTCGAAGGCAATGATGCACGGGTCCTCGGCGTAGGTCAGGCCGGTGTACGGGTTGCGGTGTTTGAGCAGGTTCTGCATCTGCCGGATGTGCAGCTTCTGGATCTCAGGCGAGTAGAAGGAGCTGCTGTGCGGCATGTCGATGCGGTTGTTGCGGCCGAAGGCGCCGAACTCGGCAAGGTACGGGATGTCCCGCACGTCCGCCGGCCCCGGGTTGACGGGGCCGAACGCCGTGGAAAGCAAGACAAAGACGCCGGCCTCCTTGAGCTTGGCCACGAAATAGTCCATGCGGTCGAGCGCCTCGGGGTCATACTCCGCCGCGCTGTCTTTGGACTGGATGCCGGCCCAGCCGTGGCCGTCGGCGTACTTGTGCAGGCGCATGGTGTTGACGCCGAACTTGCGGTACATCCTGGCGTGCTTCTCGGCCAGGTCCTTCTCCGGCGCGCAACTGCTGAACTGGAGGTTCATCCCCCAGAACTTCATCGGCTCGCCGCCGTAGAGCAGCTTGCCGCCCTTGCGCACGACCCGGCCCTTCGCGCCGGCGGGGGCGTCCGCCCAGTCGTCCATGCCGATGGCGCTGGGCACGTCGTAGTCGTTCTTCGGCTGGAAGGCGTACCAATCCTCGATCCCGGGCTCATCAGGCACGTCCTGGAGCGACGCGAAGTACGTGAGGTCTTCGGGCAGGTCTATGGTCATGGTCACGTGCCGCGGCTCGGCGGGCCTGAACTCGCCCGCTGCAAGGACCACCCGAAGCGCCTGGTCCGAACCGACGTCAACCGCCGGGTCGAACGAGACGGTCGTCACGCGGCCGTCGGCGTCCGTGAAGGTGACCTCCTTCACGGCCTTCCCCAGTCCCTGGAAGCCCAGGGGCAGCCTCTGCTCGTCGGTGCTGCCGTCGGCGCGCTTCGCGCGGACGGTGGTGCCTTCGAACGTCTTCCCGGGCTCGATGCTGATGATGACGTAGATCAGGTTGACGTCTTGCGTGGTGCTCAGGTCATAGACGCAGGTCAACTGCCTCGGACCCGTGCATCGCGTGACAAGGTCCAGGCCGAGCTCCGCGCCGGGCTGGTTCTTGTCCTTGCCCTTCAGGTGCTGGACGGTGGCGCCGTCTTCCTTGGTCATGCTGCCGCCGAAGGCGAACCACGACCACCCGACTCCAAAGCCCACGCTTTCGAATTGCAGGTAGGCCGCGCCATCCCTGGTGACGTGGAGCGACCCGGTGCTGGGCAGCCCCAGGAAAGCCGGCTCCGCGCCGAGCGCAACGCCCGACACCACGCACATCGCTGCCATCACGACTGCCAGTTTCACCATTCCACCATACCTCCGTCTCCCCGTACTGTGCGCCCCGGCGGGACGGACATGGCCCGCCTAACCAGCGGCGGGGGCACTCTCGGGCCCCCGCCGCCGAAACACAGTCAGCCGCCCCGCAGCCTACTCGTAAGCGATCTCGTAGTAGGGGGTCTTGTAGGCGGCGCCGTCTATCTTGAAGGCACCGTTGCTCACCGGGACGGTCTTGCCGGTGCGGCGGCCGTCGTGGTCGAGCACGTACACCTTCGGCGTCCCGGCCCGGGCGAGTGCGATCTCCGCCAGCACGGGCTCCATGAGGATGGGCCCCTTGCCCTTCGCCAGCACGCGCCGGCCCGCCGCCCACTTCATGCCCGTGTTGCGGGCGCGGGCGATGGCCACGACCAGCAGGCTCTTCGAGCCGGCCAGGTCCTTGTCAGGCTCCTTGGCGGTGACGTAGATCGCTGCGAAGCGGGACCTCGGCGTGATGGTTACGTTGCCGAGCCGGCAGGTCTCGCCCTCGGCGAAGCCGACGACCGCCTTGGTGGCCGCCGTGTCCATCGTGAAGTGGCCGTCAACGGCGTCTTGGCCGGGGGTCCAGCGCAGTTGCCCGGTCGTCGAGACGTAGGCGCCGCCTTCGCGCGCCTTCTCGGGGTCGTAGGCCGGCGTGTCACGGTACCGGTCGGTGAACTCGACCACCGCGCGCGCCACGGCCAGCGTCTTGGCGGGCACCTTGTCGGAGTTGAAGGACTTGATGTCGTACTCCTGCGCCACGCTGTCGCGGAATCCGAGCTTCTCCTCGCGCAGCGAGGGGATGTGGACGTAGCGCGTGGCGAGCACGTCCGAGGCCCGCACGTCCTGGCGGCGAACCTGCCGCGCGACGGCGGGGAAGAGCCCCAGTATCTGCGGGGCGGTCACGTCCCACGTGCTCCGGCCGACCTCGCTGCTGAACGTGCCGGTGTCGCCGTTCTGGAACATGTAGGAGACGTCCCAGTCCTGGAGCCCCAGGCCGTACGCGCCGATGATGGCCGGGCCCTCCGCGCCCCACTCGCTCGGGTAGGTGTGGATCCATTCCGAGAGCATGAACGGGCGGTCGGCCACCTGCTGCATCCCAGAGCTAAACATGGCCGAGCCCGGCACGCTGAGCATGCTCTTCCAGCCGCCGAAGTAGTTGTGGCGGTCAATGAGCCCCACCAGGTAGTCCGAGTGCAGGTTGTAGTAGTGGCTGGCGTTCTGGCCGGCCTGCCAGTTCGAGCCGAGTACCTCGCCCTCATAGCCGACCGCGCGCACCGCCGCGACCCACCCGGCGTATGCATCGTTCTGGAGCACGTAGAGGAACTCCAGCGAGTCCAGCAGGCGGCGCCTGCGGAAGTTCTGCGAGTCGGCCAGGTTATCCGGGTCCCAGAACCAGGGGTTGCCGATGGGCAGGATGTTGTCCTTGTCCAGGCTCTCGCCGACGGGCGGGAAGCCCTCGTTGGCGAAGGAGTCGAACGCCTGCTTGCCCCACGCCTCGACGAGCTTCTCCTGCGTGCCATAGCGGTCCCGGAGCCAGTCGCAGAAGCGCTTGCCCGTGATCCGGCGGATCGTCTCGCTCGCCTTCAGCGGGCTCATCGAGGTATAGAACAGGATGCTTTGCTCATTGAGGATCTCAAAGGCGATGATGCAGGGATCCTCGGCGTAGGTCAAGCCGGTGTACGGGTTGCGGTGCTTCAGCAGGTTCACCGCCTGGCGGATGTGCAGTTTCTGTATCTCGGGGGAGTAGTAGGAGCTGCTGGCCGGCATGGAGACGCGCTTGCCGCTCTGGACCGTGCCGAACTCCGCCAGGTAGGGGATGTCCCGCACGTCCGCCGACCCGGCGTTGACGGGGCCGAACTGGGTGGACAGCAAGACGAAGATGCCGGCCTCCTTGAGCTTGGCGACGTAGTAGTCCATGCGGTCGAGCGCCTCGGGGTTATACTCGGCCGCGCTGTCCTGCGCCAGCACGCCTTTGCCGGGGCCGTCAGCGTACTTGTGCAGCCTTACGGTGTTGATTCCATATTTACGGTACATGTAGGCGCACTTTTCGGCCCGCTCCTTCTCGGGCGAGCAGGCCCCGTAGCAGTTGTTGAGCCCCCAGCACTTGATCGGCTCGCCGCCGTACAGCAGGTCGCCGCCTTTGCGCACGACGCGGCCCTTCGCGCCGGCCGGGGCGTCCGACCAGTCGTCCATGCCGATCACGCTGGGCACGTCGTAGTCGTGCTTCGGCTGCCAGGTGTACCACTTGCCGAAGTCGGGTTCGTCCGGGACGTCGTCCACGGCCGCGTAGTAGGTGAGGTCGCCGGGCAGGTCCAGGGTCACGGTCACGTGCCGCGGGTCGGACGCCTTGAACTGGTCCGCTGCAAGGGCCACGCGGAGGGTCTTATCGGAGGCGACGTCCAGGGCCGGATTGAACGAGACCTTGGTCACCAGTCCGTCCTTGTCCGTGAAGGTGATCTCCTGCACGGCTTCCCCAAGGCCCTGGCGGTCCAGGGGCAGCACCTGTCGGTCGGTGCTGCCGTCGGCGCGCTTCGCGCGGACGGTCGTGCCATCGAGCACCTTCCCGGTTTCGATGCCGATTATGGCATAGACCAGATTGACGTCCTGGCTTGTGCTCAGGTTATAGACGCAGGTCAACTGCCTGGGCCCGGTGGCCTGCGCGACGATGTCCAGCTTGAGTTCCGGGCCGGGCTGCCTGCCGTCCTCTAACTTCAGGTGGTGCACCGTGGCGCCGTCCTCCTTGGCCATGGTGCCGCCTATGCGCATGTATGACCAGTTGGCTCCCCAGGACTCGGTGCCGAACTGCAGGTAGGGCACGCCGTCCCTGGTGATGTGAACGGCCCCCCTGTCAGGCAGGCCCTGGAAACTGGCCTCGGCGCCGAGCGCCACGCCCGATATCATGCAAACCACAGCCATCACGACAATCAGTCTGACCATCGTTCCTTCCCTCCGTTCACCTGTCTTCCCGCCATTGTACCCGTCGTGGGCTTTACCTTACCGGCAAGCCGGCGGGTAATCAACTCCACTCATCCGCCTCTTCGTCGCGTCCTCCCCGCCTCACCCTTCGCGCACCGACTCGTGCATGGCGATGATGTTCTCCAGCGGCACGTCCGGGTTGATGGTGTTGGAGGTAAACATCACCAGCGATGCCCTGCCGCGGCAGACCTTGACGGCGCGGCGGACCTTCTCCCTGACCTGCTCCGGCGTGCAGGCGGGCAGTTCGGTCGTCACGGCCAACGGGCCGAGTATCAGCAGGGGAGCCCCGTCCCGCGTACGTTTTCTGACCACCATTTCGAGCGTGACGCCGCACTCCGGCTGAAACCCTTGGAACCCCTGGACTCCGGCGTCCAGCAGCATGTCCATCAGGAGTCGCACGTCGCCGTCGCAGTGCCAGACGACCTTGCAGCCGGCCTCAAGCAGGGGTCGGATGCCGTATGCGAGCTGGGGGAAGTAATGCTTCGCCATGAAGGACGGCGAGATCATCGGGCCGCGTTGGGTGCAGATGTCTTCCCCCAGCAGGCAGGCCCTCGGGTAGAGCCCCTCGCACACTGCCCGCGCGATGAGGCGGCTGCGGCAGTGGCCCCGGGCGCCGCCGACCTCCATGAGTTTCCGTGCCCGTTCGGGATGAAGGCCGACTATGGTGAAGAAGTTCTCGTAGCCGAACTCCGCGTACCAGGTCACCCGCGCCCCGGCGCTCCACTGGGCGGGCATCCAGAGCATCTCGCCGCAGGCCCGCTGCATTGAGCGGAGCGACGCGCTGAACTCCTCGTACTCGGCTTCGAGGTCGAAGCTCCGCTCGATCTCCTCCGGGCCAGGCATCGCGTCTATCTTCTCGACCGCTTCCCTGAGCGACATGTCGCTGCCGGCCCGCTGGTAGGTCTCGTGGTCCACGCAGCGGAAGTCCTCTTGCCCGCGCGGCACGAAGACGCCGATGAGCCCGTCCGAGCCGAGTTTCCTGTAGGCTTCGATTGAAACGGCGACCGGGTCGGCCCAGTAGGCCGCCTCGTCCGCGCCAGCCAGGGCCATGATGTGCTCGGGACAGGCGATCCAGCCGCCCAGGATGGGCGTGTGGTCGGGCGCCTCCAGCGCGAAAGCGGCCTCCAGGCGCTCCCTGCGGTTCATGGTCGGGCCTCCCGGCGACGTGACAGGCCGGGATTCTATGCCGGGCCGCGCGGGATATCAACCAGAGGCCCCGCGAAAGCGGCGGCGCGTTGCAAACGCCGCCACCGGGCGTCAGAATGTGCCGGTCTTGCTCTCATTCCTGCGGAGGCGTTACATGGCAGAGCCCATCGAGGTGGTCTTCGTCGCCGTCGGCGGATACGGCGCAGGCATGGTGCGTTCCGCCCTGAAGCTGCGGGAGCGGTTCGACTGCCGGATAGCGGGCGCGGTGGATCCCCACCCCGAACGCAGCGACTGCCTGCCCGAACTGCAAGAGCTGGGCGTCCCGTTCTATGACCGTCTGGAGGACTTCTACGCCGCAGGCGCCGCCGACCTGGCCGTCATATCCTCGCCCATCCACTTCCACTGTCCCCAGACGCTCCGGGCGCTGGCCGGCGGTTCGCACGTGCTCTGCGAGAAGCCCCTCGGGGCCACCGTCCAGGAGGCCCGCCGGATGGCGGAGGCGCGGGACCGGGCCGGGCGCTTCGTCGCCATCGGCTACCAGTGGTCCTTCAGCGACGAGATACAGGCGCTCAAGCACGACATCCGCAGCGGCCTCTTCGGCGCGCCGAGGCGCCTGAAGTGCATCGCCCTCTGGCCGCGCAACGAGGGTTATTACCGGCGCAACAACTGGGCCGGCGCCTCCCGCGATGCGCAGGGCAACTGGATACTCGACAGCCCCGTCAACAACGCCTGCGCGCACTACCTGCACAACATGTTCTTCTGCCTCGGCGATGAGTGGAACACGAGCGCGGCGCCCGTGGACGTGGTCGGCGAACTCTATCGCGCCCATGACATCGGGAACTTCGACACGGCGGCCCTGCGCTGCCACACGGCGGACGGCGTCGAGGTCCTCTTCTACACCTCGCACGCGACGGACAGGCTTGACGGGCCCTTCTTCCGGTACGAGTTCGAGCGCGCCGTGATCGCACTGGACGTGCAGGACGGCACGATCGAGGCGCGGTTCGAGGACGGCTCGGTCAAGACCTATCCCCAGCCTTACGGCCGCCCGGACGTGAAGCTGGCCGCCGCGCTGGAGGCCGTGCGCGACGGCACTGCGGACCTGGCCTGCCCCGTCGAGGCGGCCAGTGCGCAGACGCTCTGCATGAACGGCCTGCACGATTCCGTCCCCGAGATCGCAGGCTTCCCGCCCGAACTCGTGCACGTCGAGGGGGAGCCGGGCGGCCGGCGGACCTGGGTCGAGGGCCTGCACGAGACGATGGTGGACTGCTACGAGCGGGGCATCCTCCCGGCCGAGGCGGGCGCAGCCTGGAGCCGGGCGGGCAGAGAGGTGTCCCTGGTGGACTACGGGGACTTCCCGAGCGGGGAGGAGAGAGCGTGATGCATAGAGCGCAGGAGATGACCCCGGCTGAGTTCAAGGCGGCGATGGACCGCTGTCCCGTCGTCATCCTGCCGACGGGCATCCTGGAATGGCACGGCGACCACCTGCCGCTCGGGCTCGACGCGCTGAAGATGTACGCCATCGCCGAGCGGCTGGCGGAGCGCACCGGCGCGGTCCTCCTGCCGCTCCAATGGTTCGGCGTGGTGGGCTTCGACGAGATGCGCGGCACCATCACGTTCAGCAAGGACCTGGTCGAACGGGTCTTCACGGAGTTCTTCGAGAACATCGAGAAGATGGGCGCGCGGCTCGCGGTGCTCCTGACCGGGCACTACGGGCGGTTCCAGTTGGAGACGATACGCGAGGCGGCGGAGGCCTACCGGCGCGGGCACGACCTGCGCATCATCGCCCAGGCCGAGTATGAGGGCGTGACTATGCCGAACGGCGAGGCGCCCTGCGACCACGCCGGCAAGTTTGAGACCTCGATGGCGCTGGCGCTCTTCCCCGAACTGGTGCGGATGGACCGCTTCCGGCAGGAGCTGGAGGTCCCCGCCGACTACGCGCCCCGGCCGAACCCGTGGGGGTTCCGCTCCCCGACCGGCACGTGGCGCTTCCAGGAGGACCTGCGCGAGGCCGCCTCCGCTGAGCTCGGCGAGCAGGCCGTCGCGGCCATCGTGGACCACCTGGCCGGGCTGATCCGCCGGGAGATGGCCGAGGGCGCGTAGCCTTTCGGCTCAGTCCGCCCGCAGGCCGCCCAGGTACGCGCCCGGGCTGATCCCGCTGACCGCCGTGAACACCGTGGAGAAGTAGGCCGGACTGGAGAACCCCAGGTCGTACGCGACGGACTTGACCGTCGCCCCGGGCAGCGCCAGGCGGCGGCGCGCCTCCCTGACCCGCAGCCAGCGGACCCGCTCCACGACGGTCATGCCCGTCTCCGACTTGAAGCGATGCGACAGGGACGAGACCGACACGCTCAGCGCGTCCGCCAGCTCCGCCAGGGACGGCGGGGACGCCAGGCGTTTGGTCACGACGGCGTCAACCCTGGACAGCAGGCGGTCGGCGCGGGATTCGGCGTGGGACTGCGGTGACCGGACGCGCCACGGGCCGGCGCGGGTGCTCTGGCCGCCGCCGAGGGCGGCGATGAGTATCTCGCCCAGGATGGCCGTCAGCAGCCCTTCGGAGAGCACCCTGTGGCCGGGCTGGCCCGACCTCTCGGCTGCCGCTATCGTGCGGACGTGCTGCGCCAGGCGCTGCTCCGGGTCTGCAATGACCGTGAACCTTCGCCCGGAGATGAGCGGCCATGGCTCGCCCAGGATGAATTGCAGCCACATGTCCTCCTTGCGCAGTTCGGGGCGGTCCTGTCGCTCGGAGTACACGGTGTTGGGGGCGTAGAGATGCCAGGTGCCGGGCGCGCGGGGCGCCGCGGGGGCGACCTCGCCGTCGCGTCCCACGCGCACGCGCATCCCGAGCCAGCCGCAATAGTCGAGTGTCCAGACCCCATGCCGGAACGGGCCCAGCCACCTGCCGGCGCGCGGCAGGGGCGGGTTCACCTCGTGTTCGGCCAGGACGAGTGAAGCGCTGGGAGGAACGTGCACGATATCGAACGCCTTTTGCAGCATCCCTTTTTCCTCGCAGGTTATAATACTTGTGCGTGAGTGACCCATGCAGGATAATGTAAGCGCGCCCCGGCGTCAACGGGGCGCGGCCGTCCAGTCCTGAAGCTCCAGGAGACACGGGATGTCCAAGGACCGAGAAGTGCAGAAACTCGCCCTCCGGGGCGGGCTGAAGGCCGTGACGCAGATCGAAGGGAAGGGCAAGCCCAAGATCGGCCTTCAGGAGTTCATGGCCGTGGCGAAGCGCTTCGGCTTTTCCCCCGCCGTGCTCAAGCGGATACGGGCGGCCGCCGCCGAGCAGGACTTCGGCGGGGGGCCCTTCCTGGCGAACTACTACTCCGACCTGAAGGAGACTTCCGTTCAGGCCTTCGAGCGGACGGCCCGCGAGACGTTCGGCACGAAGTATGCCATCGGGGTCAGTTCGGGCACCGGCGCGCTCCACTCCGCGTTCGTCGCGGTCGGGGTGGGGCCGGGCAAGGAGGTGATCTGCCCGGCCATCGGCTTCTTCGCGACTGCGGCGGCGGTTGTCCAGTCGAAGGGCATCCCGGTCTTCTGCGACGTGGACGAGTCGCTCTCCATGGACCCCGCTAAGATCGAGCCGCTCATCACGAAGAGGACGGTCGCCATCGCGCCCACCTGCGTGATGGGCAGCGTCTGCGACATGGGCGCCATAATGCGCGTCGCCCGCAGGCATAAGCTTAGGGTCGTCGAGGACTGCGCCCAGTCCTGCGGCGCGACGTACAAGGGCAGGCTTGTCGGCACGTTCGGCGACCTGGGCTGCTTCAGCATCTCGGCCTACAAGATCGTGGGTGGGGGAGAGGGTGGGCTTATCATCACGAACGGCAAGCGCCTGTGGGAGCGCGCCAACGGCGTTGCCGAGTGCGGCGGCCTCTGGCGGCCGAGCCGCTTCGCGCCCCCGCGTTACAAGGGGGAGCTGTTCTGCGGCACCAACTACCGCATGTCTGAGATGGAGGCCGCCGTTGACACCGTGCAACTGAAGAAGATGGCGGCCGCCGTCCGGCGCTTCCGCACGGTCAAGAAGCGCATCCTGTCCCGACTGAAGACCTTCAAGGAGATCGTCCCGCAGAAGCTCAACGACCCCGACGGCGAGGTCGGCTACCTGCTGCGCTTCTTCCCGGAGACCATCGAGCTGGGCGAGAAGATCGTCGAGGCGCTCCGGGCCGAAGGGATTGGCGCCGGCATCCGGGGCAAGAACGCCTGGCCCGACTGGCACCAGTACTCCTACATGTTCGCCATCACGCAGAAGACCGGCCCCACGGAGGAGAACTGCCCCTTCGAGTGCCCGTTCTACCTTGAGAACGGCGGCCGGATCGAGTACGCCAGGGGCGACTGCCCCGTGGCGGACGACCTGTTCGACCGCGTGATCGGCATCTCGCTCAACCAGTGGTACACGGCCGCCGACTGCCTCCACGTGGCGAACGGCATCAACAAGGTGCTCTCGGCCTATTGCACGGCGTCTGCGGACGCAGCCCCGTGGTTCTGACCCCGGTGTTTCCTTGAGGAGTAGCCGGACCCATGACCCTCTACATCGCCGCCTACGACACCGAGTCGCCGGCCTGCCTGGCGGCCTGCCGCAGGATCGTCGCCGTGCACAGGGAGTACGACATGCCGGCGACGTTCTTCGTCACGGGCAAGGTCCTGGACGCGGCCCCGGACGAGTACGCCGAACTGCTGGGCGACCCGCTGTTCGAGGTCGCCTCGCACACCTACTCGCACCGGATGCTGCGCGACAATCCGTTCTGCGGGCCGGCCATCCCGCCGGACGAGGCGCGTGAGGAGGTCCTGCGCGGCGTGGAGGCGGTCAAGCGCGTCTTCGGCCGGCCCTGCGCGGGGCTGCGTCCGGGCTGCGCCTTCGTGGACGGCCTGAGGGGGGCGCCCCATCTCGTGCGGCTCATGCGCGAGGCCGGCCTGCGCTACGTGAGCAGCCTGGCCTGGGACACGGACTACTCTCTCCCCGCGCCGCTGAACCAGCCGTTCCCGTACGAGGAGGACGGGGCGCCCGACCTCTGGGAGCTGCCGGCCCACGGCTGGCACGAGAACCTGCTCAAGGACCACAACGGCTGGGGCCCGCGCCGGCTCACCCTCTGGCCGCCCCGGATGCCGGAGGCCATCCCTCCGGGCTTCCTCGCCGACGCCGAGGAGGAGTTTGCCCTGAATCGCTGCTTCATTGACCGCGCGCTCGCCGACGGGCTGGCCTTCGTCTCGCTCATCTGGCACCCGTGGTCGCTGGGCAGGTTCGATCCTGACATGCGGATGCTCGAGCTGACCTTCGCCTACGTGCGCGAGCAGGGGATGCGGACGGGCACCTACGCCGGCCTGCGCGACGAGGTGGGCGGCTAGGCTTCCTGGCCGATGGTGCGGACGTTGTCCAGCAGCGTGTCCAGCGCCTTCACCGCCCTTGCCCTGCTCACCCTGACAATCACGGGGCCCAGGACCGGCCACGGCGCGAAGGGCGCCAGGGGCAGGGCGAGCATGGCCGGGTGCTCTTTGCCCTGAAGCACCTGCGGCAGCATGAACGCGCCGAACCCGACCAGGAACAGGAGCGCCATGCCGCCGATGAGGAGGATGAGGAACTTCCTCAGCTTCCCCAGGCCGCCGAGTTCCGCACCGAGGGCCAGCCTGCCGTCCCGAACGGCGACGACCATTGTCGAAGCGGCGAGCAGCGGGTTGCGCCGCGTGTCGAACCAGCCCGAGTAAGTGGCGCGGAAAGCGCTCTCCTCGATGGGCGAGACCTGGAAGCCGACCTGCACCAGCGCCGCGCGCGCGGCCTCGAGCGCCTTGCGCGCGTCCCCGGCGAAATCTACGACCTTCTCGTACTCCACTGCGCCGGCTCCTTGCCTGCGTTCGTGCCCCCGACCCGGGGGAGGCGGCCGCCCCCCCCGGGGGGCCGTCATAGCCCGTGCAGCCGCCGGGGAAAGGGCGGGTTATCGCTTGCGGTAAACGGCGTTCTTGTAGGGCACGACGGCCACCTTCTCGAAGTCGTGCGCCAGCCGTTCGCGCACGTCGGCCAGCGCGGGGGACACGTGGGCGCTGTCCGCCTTGTGGTCGCGGAAGTTGCCGTGGAGCAGCCCGTCCGGCTCCAGGGCGTCCAGGATGTGCTCGTAGGCCACCATGGGTCGCACGAGGTGTTCGAACACCTCGGTGGCGATGCAGAGGTTGTGGGACGGCAGCACGGGGTACGGCGCGTCCGGGGTGACGGGCACGACCTGCACGTGCAGGCCGTGCTTCTCGAACCGGTGCCGCGCGAAGTCCAGCACCATTCCCTCCACGTCGAGCAGGTGGACGCGCGCGTCGGGCCGGCGCTGCGCCATCTCGAAGGACAGGAAGCCGAGCCCGCAGCCGTAGTCCACGATCACGGGCGGCCGGCCGAGCGTGTCGAGCAGGAACTGCGCCACGGCGGGGCAGGAGCCGTCGGTGACCAGGGCCGCTCCCTCGGTCCGTCCGCGCAGGAGGGAGAAGGCGGAGCGGAACCGCATCCGGATGAGCTTCTTGAGCACGCCGGGGATGGAGCGCGTCACCTTCGGCCGGTTCAGCTTGGCGGCGCCGGCGAGGCGGCGGTGGAGGTCCAGCAGCGCGTGGCTGGCGTACCAGCGCACGATCTCGCCTTCCAGGCGCTCGACGTCCGAGCCGGTGGGCAGGACGATGGCCTGGAGGTCCCAGAGGTCGTCGATCAGACGCAGGAACCCGTCGCCGGCAAAGCGGAAGCGGCGCTTAAGGCCGAGGAAGGCGGCCTGGACCTCGTCGGCGGAGCGGCCCGTCTGTTGGGCGACGTACTCGACGAAGTCCGCTTCGACCTCGTTGAGCGCAGTCGTCGTGAGCGCAACCATCGCCTGGTCCTACCGCTGGCGGAGGCGGACGTTAGCCGCGGCGCGCGCCGGGCAAGTCGGCGGAGGCGGTCGGCGAGGCCGTGCAGCCCTCGAGCCGGCCCGGGCCGAAACGGCGCCAGTGTATGCCTTCGGCACACGCCAGCGCAAGTGCCCGAAGCGCTGACCCGTCCCCGGTCTCAAGGCGCGTTCTCCAGCGATGCGCAGAGCGCCCAGGCCGGCGGGGAAAGCCGCATTGCCGAGGCCGTCCCAGACGCAGCCGGGATACGCTCAAGGCACCGCCGAGATACGGCAGTACGCGAGGCTTCGCGAAGACGGGATCCGCCGGGTGCTCTCCGGGGGCGGGCACAGCCGCCCCCCGGCGGTCGAGCTGCGCTTCATCCTGTCGGCCGACCGGACGGCGCATCCGCGGGCTTCCGGGCCACGAACACGATTTCCTTATTCAGCATTGACCTGGGTCTGACGGAATCAATGGGCTCATGGCGAGCGGAAGTGTGAGAGGCCAGCCACCCCAGGGCCGACATGGGCACCCACAGGGGCATCAACCAGAAGGCCGTCTTCCACGTTGCGTGGAACGGGCATTCCTCCACGATTTCAAGTCCGGCAGTGTGGAGCACGTGTCTGAAGTTTTCCAGTGGGTAGCAGGCGATATGGACGCTGCCGGCCCTGGGCGTCTCATGCCCTGCGAGTGCAAGCTCCCGCTTGGTCAGCCGGCCGCTGGCGATGAAGCGCATTCGTCGCGTGAGGTTAGAGAAGTTGGGCACCTGGAGCATAAGGTAACCCCCGGGCTTCAGCACGCGCTTTATTTCGCGCGCCACGTGGTAAGGGTTCTCTGCGTGTTCCATACCGGCCACACAGCACACGGCGTCGAAGCTCTGGTCCTCGAAATCGAACCGTCCGTTAAGGTCTACGCTGCGCCACGGGATACCTTCCGCCTTGAATATCTCCGGTTGAATGTCCGCCGCCACCACGTCATATCCTTTCCCTTGCAGGTATCGGCTCAGCCTTCCGCCGCCGCACGGGAAATCGAGGACTTTTCCCTCCCGACAGTGGCGTATCAATGCTTCGGCCGCCTTCTTCTCCCGCAGGCTCAACTCTTCGCGCTTCTTGCCTCTGGCGTCTCGCACCATATTAGCCCTTTACGGCAAAACCTCGCGAAATCTCGGCTTCAGGCAACAACGCACAGCACCCGAACAGAAGTCTACGCCTGGTGTTACGGCATGTCAAGGCAGTTGAGTTGCTTCTGCTGGACGTGCTAACCTGTCGGGGAGAGGGAGGCCTGGCCCCGCCGGGGCGGGGGCGCCGTCAGGCATTCTGTATCGGGCTGAGAGGATGGGAGGACGGGATATGGAAGGGCGACGGCTGATAGTGTGGGCGCTTGTCGTGGCCGTGTGCGTGGTCGCCGGCTGCCTGGACTTCGACGAGGAGACGATCTACGTCGAGCACGACCGGGAGAACGACCGGCTCCTGCTCATCATTGACTACGGCGGGCTGTACGCGGGCCGCGATCTGGAAAAGAGCAAGGCTCAGCTCGCGGAAGCGATCGAGAGCGGCACGGTGGCGTTCGTGGAGAACTGGCCGTGGGCCTTCCCCGTTCGCGAGATGCGCGAAGATCTCGCGAGTCCCGACTTCGAGGAAGACATTCCCGAAGACGTGCGGCAGAAGCTGCTGGTGTTCCTGGGCCGCGTCGAGGTGTTCAGCGGCGGCTTCTACAGGGACCCGGGCGGCAGGCTCTGCGGCGCCCAGGTCGTCGTCTTCGAGAACGTCTCGGACACGATGAAGCTGGCGAACGAGTTGGTCAGCGATGGGGTAATCCTGGCTTCCGAAGACTGGAGCGAGGAGACGCTTGCCGGAGAGACCACGGAGGCCGCCTGCCTGGCGGCGGCCAGGGAGGGGCACACATGGATCGAATTGAAGGGCCACAGCTTGATTGCGGCGATCCCCATGCCGGAGGGGGCCTTCTGGGACGCACGCTCTGAGATGGACCGGGCGGTGCGATCTGTGGACCGCGAAGATGAGGTTGCGGAACTGCTGCGCTGGCTCAGGGCGCTGGTGGCCAGCCCGGTCTATATCTGGCACGAGGATGACGTGCTGAAGGTCAAGGTCGGCCTCCAGTCGGTTCCTTCCACACTCGTCGTGAAGCCGCGCGAGGGCGAGTACGAGCCGAACCTGGTCGAGCACGTCGAGGAGACCTATGGGCTTAGATTGGACGCCAACCTGGCCCGCTACCTGACCGAGCCGGAGGCGCCGGCGGAGACGGAGGCCGAGCGCGCCGCCCTCCTCATGGTGCCGCGCCTGACGAAGCTGGAGCGCGTCCGCGCGCTGGTCCACGCGCAGGGCGCGGAGCCCGCGGCTCCGTACCTGGAAGCGCTTCGCCGGGAACTTCTCTGCACACTCGTCGATCCCCGCCCGCCCGACGAGATCCCCGACGATGAGCTGCTGACCATCTGGCGCGAATGGCTGGGGGAGACCGTCGATAAGGCGGACTGACTCAACGTGACGTTGACTCGACGGACGCCCCGCCCCGGGCCACGAGCGTCATTCCACGCTGTATTCGAGCGTGACGACCGCCTTGATGACCTTGTGGATGGTGGACGTGTCGTATATGCCGTAGCCGGACGTCCTGGTCGAGTTCGGTTCGGTGATCTGAAAGACCCCCTGCCGGCCGGCGCGGAGCGCGCCCACCCGCGCGCCGCTGTTGTTGGCCAGCACCTGCGCGCGCTCGTAGCCGTTGGCGGTCGCCCTCTGCAGCAGTTCGCGCTTGATCTGGTCGAGGTTGGACACCAGGAAGTCCGGCGCGTGGACCTGGATGTTGTAGCCCTGTCCGATGAACGCGTTGAGCCCCTGGCCGACCTTCTTGATCCAGTGGACGTCCGAGGACGCCACCGCGACCGTCTGGGTGCCGGCGTATGACTCGACCTCGTTTGTCTCGTTCCCATCGTCGTTGAGTCTGTAGTGCTCCTGGAAGTGCGGGTTGCCGAGACCGACGGCCAGGTCGTCCGGCGCGCTGTGTCTCAGGCTCGTGAGCACCTTCTGGACGTGGTCCGTGAGCAGCAGATAAGCCTTGTCACGCCGGGCGTCGCTGGCACGGACGGTCACCGAGAGCTGTCCGATGTCGGAGACTATCCCTGCTTCCGCATAGCCTTTGACGGTTATCTCCTTTTCGTGCTTTACGCGCACGAAGAACCTGGAGATGAACGCGGCGGAAACGACCATGCCCAGCGCAAGAACCGTTGCGGCAACCGAATAACGCACTACACCCTTCACGGCGCCTCCTTCCCTCTCGGGGTTCATAGGAATGTACTCCCGCACGTCGCTCTCCATATCCTCCAGGGCCGATTCTACGTTCGGCCTCAGGCGCACATCAATACCTGGGTGGGCGCGTTCCCGGCCGGCGCCCCCGTCCCGCCCGCCGACGGGGGGTTGCGTCGCCGGCGCTGCCGGTCCGCCCGCAGTTCGGCCTGGCGAAAAGCAGGTGCGGACGGCGCCGACGGCGCGTATAATGGATAGTTTGGGGTAGCAGCCGAACACCCCGTAACGGGCCTATGCAACCATGCGAACGGATAACGCCATACGCGCGCGCGGCGTGCGGGTGCACAACCTGAAGAATATCGACGTGGACGTCCCGCGCGGGAAGTACGTCGCCGTGACGGGCGTCAGCGGCAGCGGCAAGTCGAGCCTCGCGCTCGACACGCTCTACGCCGAGGGGCAGCGCCGATACGTCGAGTCCTTCAGCGCCTACGCGCGGCAGTTCCTGGAGCGCATGGACAAGCCGGACGTGGACAAGGTCGAGAAGATCCCGCCCGCCATCGCCATCGAGCAGAAGAACCCCGTCAAAAACCGCCGCTCGACCGTCGGCACGGCGACCGAGCTGAACGACTACATGCGACTCCTCTGGGCAAGGGTCGGCCACGTCTTCTGCCCGGACTGCGACCAGGAGATCGAGTCGCACTCCCCCGGCGGCATCGCGGGCGACGTCCTGTCCCTGTCCGAGGGCACGCGGTTCATGGTCGCCTTCCCGCTGACCCTGAGCCCGAAGCTGAGTGCGAAGGAACAGGCCGAGCGCATCCGCGAGATGGGCTTCGTGCGGCTCATGGTCGGCGGCGAGGTGGTGGACATCACCGCCGGCGACGAGCTGCCCGCGCCGCCGGACGGGGACGTGGAGGTGGTCGTGGACAGGCTGCTTGCCGGCCCGGACGCGCGCGGCCGGCTCATCGAGGCCGTCGAGACCTGCTATCGGCTGGGCAAGGGCCTCTGCCGCGTTCACGTCGAGGGTGGGGAGACGCGCAGCTACAGCAACCGGCTCCTCTGCCCCGTCTGCGGGCGCGAGATGCCCGCGCCGACGCCGCAGTTACTGTCCTTCAACAGCCCGGCGGGCGCCTGCGAGGAGTGCTCAGGCTACGGCGCGGTCATCACGATCAGCCGCCGGCGCGTCGTGCCCGACCCCGGCAAGTCCCTGCGGGACGGCGCCATCGCGCCCTGGACGACGGATTCGACGGCGGAGTGCCTGGAGCAACTGCTGGCCGGCGCGCCGGAGGCGGGCATCCCCGTGGACGTCCCCTGGCAGGACCTGGAGCAGTGGCAGAGGGAGGCCGTCTTCGACGGGACGGAGGACTTCTACGGCGTGACGGACTTCTTCGACTGGCTGGAGGGCAGGAAGTACCGGCTGCACGTGCGCGTCCTGCTCAGCCGCTACCGCAGCTACCTGCCGTGCCCGTCCTGCGGCGGCACGCGGCTGCGCCCGGAGGCGCTGGCGGTGAGGACATGCGGCAGGAGCATCGCCGACGTCAGCCGCATGACCATCGAGCGCGCCCGGCGCTTCTTCGACGACGAGATCGAGCTGAGCGACTACGAGCAGCAGGTCGGCGCGCTGCTGCTGCGGGAGATCCGCGGGCGGCTGAAGTGCCTGGACGAGATAGGGCTCAGCTACCTGGCGCTGGACCGCCACACCCGCACGCTCAGCGGCGGCGAGATGCAGCGCGTCAACCTGGCCACCAGCCTCGGCTCGGCGCTGGTCAACACCCTCTACATCCTGGACGAGCCGAGCATCGGCCTGCACCCGCGCGACGCGGACAGGCTGATCGGCATCCTGAACAACCTGCGCGACTGCGGCAACACGGTCGTCGTGGTCGAGCACGACCGGCAGATCATCGAGGCGGCGGACCACGTGATCGACCTCGGCCCACACGCGGGCGAGAGGGGAGGGCGGGTCGTGTACGCGGGTCCGGTCGAGGGGCTGGCGGGGTGCGACGAGTCTGTCACGGGCGCCTACCTGCGCGGCGAGCTGTGCATACCCGTCCCCACCGAGCGGCGCAAGCCGGGCCGCAAAGAGGTTGTCATCAGGGGAGCACGGGAGCACAACCTGAAGGACATCACCGTCCGGTTCCCCGTCGGCCTGTTCATCTGCGTCACGGGCGTCAGCGGCAGCGGCAAGAGCACGCTCGTGCAGGACACGCTCTACGGGGCGATCAAGCGGCGCAAGCCCGGGGGATACGCCGAGCCAATCGGCGAGCACGACGAGTTGACCGGCGACGATCTGATAGACGACCTCATCCTGGTGGACCAGTCGCCGATAGGACTGACGCCCCGGTCGAACCCTGCCACCTACGTGAAGGCCTACGGCCACGTCAGGCGGCTCTTCGCCGGGACGCGCGACGCGAGGATACGCAACCTGGACGCCGGGGCGTTCTCGTTCAACACGCCGGGCGGCCGGTGCGAGAGCTGCAGCGGGGCCGGCAGCATCAAGGTGGACATGCAGTTCCTGGCGGACGTTTACGTCACGTGCGACCGCTGCGGCGGGCGGCGTTTCCAGAAGCACATCCTCGACGTGAAGTACAAGGGCCGGTCCATTCACGACGTGCTCCAGATGAGCGCCGACGAGGCGATGCGCTTCTTCAGCGACCAGAAGAAGATCGTGGCCCGGCTGCGCTACCTCTCGCGGACCGGGCTCGGCTACATCCGGCTCGGCCAGCCGGCGACGACGCTGTCCGGCGGCGAGGCGCAGCGCCTCAAGCTGGCGGCCCACATGGCGCAGGGCGCCCGCAAGAGGCTCCTTTTCCTGTTCGACGAGCCGACCGTCGGGCTCCACTTCGACGACATACGCAAGCTGCTGTCCTGCTTCCAGTCGCTGGTGGACCACGGGCACACCGTTGTGGTGGTAGAGCACAACCTGGATGTCATAAAATACGCGGACTACGTCATTGACCTCGGCCCGGAGGACGGCGAGGGCGGAGGCGAGGTGGTCGCCGCCGGCACGCCGGAGGAGATCGCCCGCTGCAAGCGGAGCTACACGGGCCGTTTCCTGCGCCGCGTCCTGGCGCAGTGAGGCGGCGTCCCTGTTCGGTATGACATGAGCACTTCGACGGCGACAATGATGCTCGACTGGCTGGCCTACGCGGTCGCACGCCTCGCGTTCGGCGCGCTGGAAATGCTGCCGTGGAACACGGGTCGCAGCGTCGCCCGCTCGCTCGGGCACGTGGCCTACCTGCTGGACAGGGGCAGCCGGAAAGCGACCGCCGTGGCCAACCTGCAGCGCGCGTTCCCCGCGATGAGCCGCAGCGAGGCGAAGCGCGTGCTCAGGCGGGTGTACAGCAACTTCCTCGGCGCCATTCTGGACGGGCTGCAGGTCCGGCGCTTCATCGGCCACTGGCCGCTGGACCGCCTGGTCGAGGTGAAGGGCATGGACAAGCTCGACGGGTTGCCCGAGAAGACGGGCGTCGTCTTCGTGACAGGGCACTTTGGCTGCTGGGAGGTCCTGGGACTGTGCGGCTCCGCGCTGGGAGGGACCCTGTGGACGGTGGCCCGGATGTTCGACAACGTCTTCGCCCAGCGGCACGTGCAGCGACTGCGCGAGAGCGCCGGCCAGCGCATGTTGCCCAAGGAGGGTGCGTTCCGTCACATGGTGCGCCTGGTCAGGGAGGGGCGGAACGTCGCGTTGCTGATGGACCAGGACGTGCGCCGGCACGGGGTGTTCGTGGACTTCTTCGGCCGGCCCGCCAGCACCACGCCGGCCGCCGCGCGCATCGCACTGCGCACCGGCGCGCCGGTGGCCTTCGTTTACGCGCGCCAGGTCCCGGGCCGGAACCGGTTCCGCGTCGTCCTGAAGGACGTCGTCTGGCCCCGCCCGGGGGCGGACAGGCGGAAGGAGGTGCGGCGCATCACCCAGCGCATAACCGGCGACCTGGAAGAGGTCGTTCGCGAGGCGCCGGACGAGTGGCTCTGGCTGCACAGGCGGTGGAAGACCTACCCGGGCAAGTACGCCGGGCGTTGACTGCTTGACGCCCCATTGCATCGATCACAGGTGAGTGTGGCATGACCCGGAAAGCCGTCGTCCTCGCGCGCGGGCTGGGCACGCGAATGCAGCGCGCCTCCAGCGAGGTCGAGCTGGGGGGGGAGATTGACCAGCTCGCCGCGCGCGGGCTGAAAGTGCTCATCCCCGTCCACGGCAGGCCGTTTCTGGATTACATCGTGGACAGCCTCCGGCAGGCCGGTGTGCGCCGCGTCTGCCTGATCGTGGCGCCCGGCGCGGAGGAGATGCGTCGGCACGCCGAGAGGATAAGCCGCCTGTCCGGCGTCGCGGTCGAGTGCGCCGTCCAGCAGGAGCCGCGCGGCACGGCGGACGCCGTGCTGGCCGCCGAGGAGTTCGCTGCCGGCGAGCCGTTCGTCCTGACCAACGGGGACAACCTGTTCGCCCCGGCGGCCATCCGGCCCCTGGCGCGTCTGGAGGGCGACGACTGCGCCGTCGTCGCGTTCCCGAGGGATGCGCTCCTGCGGCACGGCGTCATCTCGGCGGACCGCGTCAAGGGCTTCGCCGTCGTCGTGGTCTCGGACGGCGGGGAGCTGCTCGGCCTCGTCGAAAAGCCGGCGAACCCCGACCGCTATGCCGTCGGCGGACAGGTCCTGGTCAGCATGAACCTCTACCGGTTCGGGCCGGCGGTCTTTGGCCATTGCAGGGCCGTCGAGCCGGATCCGGACAGGGGGGAGCTGGAGCTGACGGCCGCCGTGACGGCCCTGATACGGTCGAAAGGGACGCCGTTTCACGTGATCCGGCGCGAGGAGCCGGTCCTGGACCTTACGAGCCGCACCGACATCGCGCAGGTGGCGGCCGCCCTCGAATCCCGCCGCCCCTCCTTCTGAGGCCCGCCGCGGCGCGCGTGGTTGACGCGTCCGGGTGCTTCTGAGTAGAATTGTCTGAATGACCGGGGGGAGGTACGGCAAGATGAGATCCTTTGCGGCGTGCGTCATGGCGGCGCTGGTCGTCGCGGTCGGGCAGGTCGGCGCGGACACGGTCGTCCTGAAGGACGGCACACGCATCGAAGGCAGGGCGGACGTGGACGCCCGTTACGTGACGGTCCGTTCGGGCGGCGGCATCCTGACGCTTCCCCGCTGGCGCGTGAGCCGCGTCGAGCCGGACAGGGAAGACGATTCGGCGCCGGCCGCCCGGGCACAGGCTGCGCCGCCTGCGGGCGAGGCCCCGGGCCCCCTTCAGGCCGTGGCCGCGCCCAAGCCGGAGGCCGCTCCCCCCGCGCGCGCGCCGGGTGCGCCCCGCGTGGAGGATGTCCTGGACCGGCCGGTCGAGGTCGATTTCGCCGGTGCGCCGGTCATTGACATCCTGACGTACCTTCAGGACGTCACGGGCGTGAACATGCTCATAGGGCCGGCCGTGGACGAGGACGACAGGGAGCTGCACGTCCACCTGCACGACATGCCCCTGCGCCTGGTTCTCGAGCACGTCCTTGAGCCGCTGGGATTCGGGTACTCCGTCAGGGCCGGTAACTTGCTCTACGTGGACACCCGCTCCGCCGCGGCGCGGTACGAGGTCCGCGTCTATCCCGTGCGCGACCTGCTGCGCAACATGGGCGACGCCACGCTGGCGGCGGGCGGCGGCCTGGAGGGCGGCTTCCAGTTGGAGAGCGACGCCGGCAGCGGCGATGGGGGCAGCCAGTATGACGGCCCGCGGTCGGTTACGACGTCGGAGAGGACGGAGAGCATAATCCTGCTTATGAATCATTGCTGCGCCGGCGGCAGGTGGCGCAGGCTCACCTCGCCGAGCGCGCAACCGGGCCGCCTCCGCCAGTTCTCGGACAGAAGCCAACCCGCCGGCCCCTGACGCCCGCGCTGCGGCGGGCTGCCTGTATCGTGTTGACGGGAGATTCCGTTTGGTTGAACGTGAGGAAAGCGTGGTTTCGGAGGTCACAGTCCACCAGGACATCTGGCGCGCGCTGACCGACGGCCTGCCCGTTCTGATAACGTCGCACGTTCGGTTGGACGGCGACGGGATAGGGTCCGCGTTGGCGTTGTGCCATGCCCTGAAGGGCAGGGGCGTCCGGTGCAGGGCCGTCTTCGAGCCGCCCGTGCCGTCGATGTTCGAGTTCCTGCCGGGCGTTGACGGCAATCTGGCGCTGCCCGCGGACCTGCCGGCGGCCTATCAACTGGTGGTCATAGACTGCGGCGCCCTCGAGCGCGTCGGCGAGATCGCCGGTTCGCTGACGGGCGCCGTGCAGACGATCAACATCGACCACCACGACTCGAATGCGCAGTTCGGCGATCTGAACTACGTGGACTCCGGGGCGAGTTCCTGCGGCGAGATGATCCGGCGGTTGCTCGCAACGGCGGGCGTGCCCCTGTCGCCCGAGATAGCCGACTGCCTTTTCACGGCGATCGTGAGCGACACGGGGCAGTTCTCGCATCGGGACACGACTGCTGAGGCGCTGGCCGTCTGCGCCGAGTGCGTGGCGGCAGGCGCGCGGCCGGACGTGCTGGTGCGCAGGCTCTTCTTCTCGCCCTCGCCCGCCCAGGTGCGGCTCAGGCAGCTTGCCCTGGCGACGCTCCAGTTCCATTGCGACGGGGCCATCGCCACGATGCACGTGACCGAGGACATGTTCGGCCAGACGGATCTGGCGCCCGTCGATACGGAGGGCTTCGCGGAGATACCCGTTTCGATTCAGGGCGTCCAGGCTTCGGCCCTGTTGAAGGAGATGCCGGGCTGCGACTATATCAAGATCAGCCTCAGGAGCAGAGGAGGCATGGACGTCTGCGCCGTCGCCCGCTGCTTCGGTGGCGGCGGACACAGAAACGCTGCCGGCTGCGAGATCGCCGACACGCTCGACAACGTTCAGAACACCGTCGTGACAGAGCTCCGGAAGCATCTGGACACTGTCCCTCGTTGATTGGCGCATTGCTCATCTTGCTCACGCCCGTGGGAAATCGACCATGACCCGACTGCTGGACTCCGTCAACGATCCCGCCGACCTGCGGCGCCTGGATCGCGGGCAACTGGCGAAGCTGGCCGGCGAGGTGCGCGACCTGATCATCCAGGTCATCGCGCAGAACGGCGGCCACCTGGCGAGCAACCTGGGCGTGGTCGAGTTGACCGTCGCGCTCCATTACTGCTTCGATTTCAAGCAGGACCGCCTCGTCTGGGACTGCGGGCACCAGGCGTACGCCCACAAGATCCTCACGGGGCGCCGCGACCGGTTCGCCACGCTGCGGCAGGAGTACGGCGTCAGCGGCTTCGCAGACAGGCGCGAGAGCGAGTACGACACGTTCACGTTCGGCCACACGGCCACCAGCATCAGCGCGGCGCTGGGGATGGCCAGTGCTGCGGAGGCGCTCGGGGCCGACCGGCGGGTCGTCGCCGTCATCGGGGACGGGGCAATCGCCAGCGGGATGGCCTTCGAGGCGCTCAATCACGCGGGCGATCTGGGCAGGAACCTGCTGGTCGTCCTCAATGACAACAGGATGAGCATCTCGCGCACCGTGGGCGCCGTGGCGCACTACCTGAGAAAGGTGCGCGCCAGCCAGCCGTTCGCCGACGTGAGGCGGGAAGTCCAGGAACTGGTGGGCATGATTCCGGCCGTCGGTGAGCGGCTCGACGCGTTCCTGGACCGTTTGAGCGCGGCCATTCAGACGGCCATCACGCCGGGCGGGGTCTTCGTGGACCTGGGATTCCACTACTACGGCCCGGTGGACGGACACAGCGTCCGGGAACTCGTGGACGCGCTGAAGGACCTGAAGCGCGTATCCGGGCCGGTCTTGCTGCACGTGGTAACCGAGAAGGGCCACGGCTTCCGGCCGGCCTCCGAGAACCCTACGAAGTTCCACAGCAGCAAGCGCTTCCAGGTCGCCAACGGCGTCGTTTGCAGCGAGGAGGCGCCGCCGGGCCGATCGTATTCCACCGTGTTCGGCGAGGCGATGTGCGATCTGGCGGAGGAAGACGCCCGGATCGTCGCGATAACCGCCGCGATGCCGGACGGCACCGGACTGACGGGCTTTGCCGAGCGTTTCCCGGACAGGTTCTACAACGTGGGCATCTGCGAGCAGCACGCGATCGGCCTGGCGAACGGCCTGGCGGCGGGCGGGCTCCGACCGGTGGCCGCGATCTATTCGACGTTCCTCCAGCGGGCGGTGGACCAGATGTTCCACGACGTCGCCTTGCAGGGCTCGCCCGTCGTGGTCTGCGTGGACAGGGCCGGCCTGGTGGGGGCGGACGGGCCCACCCATCACGGGCTGAACGACATAGCGCTGTTCCGGGCAATGCCCGGCTTCGTGCTCATGGCCCCGAAGGACGGGCCGGAGTTGCGCGCAATGCTGCGCCTGGCGCTTGCCGCCGACCGCCCCGTGGTCATCCGCTACCCGCGCGAGACGGTGAGCGCGGACCCCGCCGGTGCGGAGCCGCCCGGGCTGGAGATCGGTCGCGCGGAGGTCTGTCGGGAGGGCGGCGACGGCGTTATCGTCGCTTACGGCGCGATGGTGCGGCGCGCCATGGAGGCGGCCGGGCTGCTCGAGCAGGAGAACGACCGGCAGGTGGCTGTGATAAACGCCAGGTTCGCCTGCCCGCTGGATCGGGAGTTGATACTGTCGGCGGTTGCGGACCACCCGGCCGTGCTCGTGGCGGAGGATCACTGCGTGGCGGGCGGCTTCGGGTCCGCCGTGCTGGAGGCGCTGGCCGAGGGTGGGGCGAGTGCCTCGCACGTGAGGCTTGCCGGCGTCCCGCGCGACCTGATAGCACATGCCAGCAGGGAACGCCAACTGGCCCTGTGCGGGCTGGACGCGCGCGGGCTGGCCGACAGGATGCTGGAACTGATCGGGAGCGAACAGGGCGCGTAGCGCCCATCGAGGTCTCTGTCCCTGGAGCTATGCCGTGGAATCGGCGCAGGAACTCCGTGACAAACACGTGTGCGCGGCCACCCGGATCGTGGTGAAGGTCGGCACGAACGTCCTGGCCGCCTCGGGCAAGCCGCTCGATGACGAGCGCGTGCGCGCCGTCGCCGAACAGATCGCCTGGCTCGTTGAGGGCGGCCGGCAGGTGGCCCTCGTCAGCAGCGGCGCCATCGGCTGCGGCATGACCTCCCTTGGAATGAAGGCGCGTCCCACGACGCTGCCGCTGCTCCAGGCCGCCGCCAGCGTGGGACAGGGGACGCTCGTGGCCCACTACGAGCGCCACTTCGGGCGCTACGGCCTGCACGCCGCGCAGATACTGCTGACGCGCGAGGACTTCGAGAACCGCGAGCGATACCTCAATGCCAGCAACACGATCCACTCCCTGTTCGACCTGGGCTGTGTGCCGGTCATCAACGAGAACGACACGATCAGCACGGACGAGATCAAGTTCGGCGACAACGATATGCTCGCCGCGCTCGTAACTCACCTGGTTCGGGCGGAGCTGCTCATCCTTCTGACGACCGTACCGGGCCTGTATCGGGAGCGGCCGGGGGAGGGCGCGGGAGGCAGCATCCTGGAGGTTGCGGAGCGCGTTGACGAGCGGGTCGAGCGGATGGTCTATGACGAGAAGAGCCCCGACGGCCTGGGGGGCATGGCCAGCAAGCTCGAGGCCGCGCGCATTGCCACGGAGGCCGGAGAGGCGGCCCTTATCGGTGACGGGCGCGACCCGCAGGTTATCCGCAAGATCATGTCGGGCGAGCCGGTGGGCACGCTCTTCCCGCCCTCGGCCGAGCGGCTCAGCAGCTACAAGCGGTGGATCCGTTTCACCAGCCGGCCTTCGGGAACGGTTCGGATCGACGCCGGGGCGCAGGCGGCGCTCGCCGAACGGGGCAAGAGCCTGCTGCCCAGCGGCGTATCCGGGGTCCAGGGGGAGTTCCAGCGTGGGGACGTCGTGCGCGTCGAGGGCGCGGACGGCCGGGAGATCGCGCGCGGCCTGGTCAACTACTCCTGCGAGGAAGTCGAGCGTATCATGGGGCGCCAGACGGCCGAGATAGAGGCGATCCTCGGCCACAAGGACTACGACGAGGTCATCCACCGCGATAACATGGCGCTGATGCAGTGACGGTCAGATCGTGCGCCCGACGGCCTCCGCCACCGCCCTTAGTTCGTCCATCATCCGGGCGAACGCCTCGCACGTAAGGGTCTGTTGCCCGTCCACCTTTGCTCTCTCTGGCTGGGGGTGAACTTCCACCAGCAGACCGTCCGCTCCGCAGGCCACGGCGGCCTTTGCCATCGGGGCCACGAGGCTGCGCCGGCCCGTGGCGTGGCTGGGGTCCACGATGACGGGCAGGTGCGTCACTTCCTTCAGGTAGGCGACGGCGCCGAGCGAGAGCGTGAAGCGCGTGTGGTCCTCGAACGTTCGGATTCCCCGGCAGCAGAGGATCACCTGGTCGTTGCCGGCCTTCAGGATGTACTCGGCGGCCAGGAGCAGTTCGTGCACGGTGGCGCTTATGCCGCGCTTGAGCAGGACGGGCTTGCGCGCGGCGCCCAGGGCCTTCAGCAGGGCGAAGTTCTGCATGTTGCGCGCCCCCACCTGGAGCACGTCCGCGTACCGGGCCACCAACTCCACCTGCTCGGGGGAGAGCACCTCCGTGACGGTGGCGAGGCCGACGTGCTCGCCGACCCGGTGCAGGATTTCCAGGCCCTTCTCTTGCAGGCCCTGGAACGTGTGCGGGCTGGTGCGCGGCTTGTAGGCGCCGCCGCGCAGCCCGACCGCCCCGGCTTCCTTGACGCTCTCCGCGACGTCGAGCGTCGTGTCGAGGTCCTCGACGGCGCAGGGACCCGCAATGACCTGGACCTTTCGGTCGCCCACGACTTCCCCATTGAGCCGCACCGGCGTCACTCCCGGGGACACCTCGCGGCTGGCCAGCTTGTAGGGGCTCAGGATCGGGATGATGCGCTCGACTCCCCTGGCTGCGGCCAGAGTATCGATTGCCGCCTCTCGCTTGTCGCCGATCGCGGCGATCACGTTGCGCTTCTCACCCCGCAGCAGCACGGCCTCCAGGCCGGCCGCTTCGACTTTGTCCACCATGCGTTGTATGTCTTCCTCGGTGGCTTCGGGTTTCATGACAATCACCATCGTGCTCCTCCGTGGCTCGGGGCAACAAAAAAAGGCCCCGAGGTCGGCTGACCTCGGGGCCTTGTGAATATCCTGGTGTGATCAGGCTATCTCAGCCCGTCAATCAACCTCCCTGACGGAGCTAAAGTAGTAATAGAACCAATACGCACCATTCGCGCAGGCGGCGCGCCGGAGCGCTCCGCCGAGATCGTCCGATCCCTGAATGGTGTGTTCAGCCATTGCTGACCTGTTCCTTAATTGCCGTATGGCATCATACCGTCCGGCGGCCCGCGCGTCAAGAAGAAGACGCGGGCGCTTGATCCCCTTCCGTGAGCCCGGCCAGCAGCTCGCGGACGGTCTTGCCGAGGAGGGGATGGGTCGCTTCCGGCGCGATCTCGCCGAGGGGGACAAGGACGAATGCCCGCTCGTGCATGAGCGGATGCGGCACGGTCAGGCCGGGTTCATCTATCACGCGGTCGCCGTAGAGCAACAGGTCCAGGTCGAGCGTGCGCGGTCCCCACCGGACTTCGCGGCGCCGGCCGAAGGCGTCCTCGACGGCCAGCAGCGCCTCCAGGAGCGCCCGTGGCTCCAGGCGCGTCAGCAGCCTCGCGGCGGCGTTGATGAACGGTGGCTGGGGCGGCCCGCCCACCGGCTCGGTCTCGATGAAGGACGAGACGGCGGCCACGGAGATGCCGTCGCGGCGGCCCAGTTCGGCGACGGCTCGCCGCAGGTTCTCCGCCCTCTCGCCCAGGTTCGATCCCAGGCCGACGTAAGCGGTTACGCGCCCTTCCCGGCGGTCCCTTGAAGGTTCCATCGCCTGCCCAGACAGTGACTGACTTTGCGCAATTGCTCGTTTGCTGATATGATAGCCGAATATGTTGTGAGCTTGCCAGCATTTGGAGGCGTCCCGCGTGATCCCCGAAGACCTCTTCTATACCGACTGCCATCTGTGGGTCAGGCCGCAGGGGGAGTGCGTCGAGGTCGGCGTGTCCGAGCCGCTGATAAGGAAGATGGCGCCCCTCATCTCCGTAGAACTGACCGAACCCGAGGTGGAAATGAAGGTGGAGTTGCCCTTCGGCGAACTGGAGGGCCAGCACGAGACACGTCAGCTCTGCCCCCCGGCAGAGACGCGCGTGCTGGAAGTCAACGATGAACTGCTATGGGACCACACCAAGCTGGTCCAAGACCCCTACGGCGAGGGGTGGCTGATGCGCATCGTCGCGCCGGATACGCAGGAGTTGCTGCACCTGATGACCGCAAGCGCGTACCGTGAGTTCTGTGCCGAAGACCTGGGAGAAGAGTTCGTCCATGACTGAGAGGACTTACAGCGTCGGCGTCGTCGGCGCCGGGATGGTGGGCGAGAGGCTGGTCAGCATCCTGGAGGAGCGCGCGTTCCCCGCGCGGGAACTGCGCATCATGGCCACCTCCGCGCGCAGGCAGGAGATCGCCGGCCGCGAGCGCGACGTGGTCCGTGCCTGCCCGGAGGCCTTTGACGGGCTGGACGTCGCGCTGTTCGCGGGCACCGAGGGCGAGAAGGGCGCCAGCCAGCTCCTGGGCTGGCAGGCCGTTGAGAGGGGCGTCTTCGTCGTGGACAACGGCAACGACTACCGCATGGACGAGCGCGTGCCGCTCGTCGTCCCGGAAGTCAACGCCGAGGCGATGCGCGCCCACCAGGGATTCGTCGCCAACCCGAACTGCAGCACCATCCAGATGGTCATGGCCCTGGCCCCGCTGCACCGGGCGGCGACGCTGAAGAGGGTCGTCGTAAGCACCTACCAATCCGTCAGCGGCACGGGCCGCGCCGGCGTGCAGGCGCTGCTCGGACAGCGGCTTGCGGCCCACGAGGGCGCCCGGGCCGACGCGGGCCCGTACGCCCATCCCATCTTCAACAACGTGATTCCGGAGATCGGCGGGCTGGGCGAGGAGTTCCCGGGCTACTACAGCGAAGAAGTGAAGATGGTCCGGGAGACCCGCAAGATCCTCGGCTGTCCGGACCTGCCCGTCACGGCGACCTGCGCGCGCGTCCCGGTCGAGAACGGCCACAGCGAGGCGATAAACGCGGAGTTCGAGCGGCGCCTGTCGGTCGAGGAGGCCCGCAGGCTACTGGGCGAGTTCGAGGGGGTGGTCGTGATGGACCGGCCGGAGGAGTCCGGCTACCCGCTCGCCGCCGATGTCTCGGGGAAGGATCCGGTTTACGTCGGGCGCATCCGCCAGGACCCGTCGTGCCCCAACGCGCTGGACCTGTGGTGCGTATCGGACAACCTGCGCAAGGGCGCTGCGCTCAACGCCGTGCAGATCGCCGAGAAGGCGATAGAGATGGAACTCATCTGAGCGGCGACCGTCAGTTCGGCTTCGCCGTCCTTTACCGGGAGCCATATCTCCATGCGCCGGAAGGGCGCTGTTGTGTCGCATAATCGAGATTCCCGCCGCAAGGCGGGCAAGCCTCGTCCCGCCTGAGCGGGACTCGGAATGACGGATTCCCGGCGCGTCGGGCTATGACTGGTCAGAACGGTATCCCTGCTCGCCGCCCAATGACGCGCCGCCGGGCGCGGACTCAGGACCCGCGGATGACGTCGCCGAGGGTGACCTCGGCGGTGCGCCGGCCGGAGAGGGCGCCGTGCAACCCGAGCAGGATGAGCGCGCCGCCGACCAGCAGCCACCAGACGTTCGGCCTGTCGCCGCCCCACCCTAGAAACGCCCAGATCGCCCCGAACAGCGTCCCCAGGTACCAGAAGCCGGCGGCCAGGACGGCCGGCATCACGGCCAGGCACCTGAGCCACAAGGCCGTCATGATGCCCACCGTGAAGAACCCGCCGGCCAGCGCCATGCCGAGCTGGTCCGGGCGGACGGCGAAGATGCTCTCCCGCGTGCTCAGGCAGGTGACCAGCAGGCAGGCCGCCCCGATGGCCGTGACCAGCGCGACGACGGGCAGGGCCTTCTCCTGGCGCATCAGGGACCGGGCCGCCAGCGTGAAGAGCGCCCAGCAGGCGGCTGCCGCCAGCGCCAGGAGCGTCCCGCGCAACGAGCCGGCCATCAGGTGCCCGGGGACGACGAGCACGACGCAGCCGAAGAAGCCGAGCAAGAGGCCGATGAAGGTCCGCCCGTCCGCGCGCTCCGCCGCGAAGACGCTCAGGACCGCGATGAAGATTGGCACGGCGCAGAACAGCAGGTGCGCCCGGGCCGGCGCCGGCGCCAGCTCCGCAAGCGCCAGCGCGCGCAGGACCCAGAACCCGTACCCCCCCGTCGCCGCCAGGAGGAGGAAGTGCGTCTCCTGCCGGTTGAAAACGCGCAGTTCCGAAAGGCGCCCGGTGAGGAATAGGACGAGCGAGAGGGCGATTGCCGCGCCGAGGACGAAGTAGAAGCTCAGGACCAGCCGCGAGGGGGGAGACTCCCCGGTGGTGAGCCGCTGCACGAGCTGGAAGTGCGGGCTCCAGAACGCCGCCGCCAGGACGCCGACCGCTGCCGCCGCTTTCCGGGAACGCATCGCCGGCTCCTCCGTGTAGGCCCACGCCATCTTCTACTGCATAAACGGCCCACCGTCAAGGAATAGGCGGCTCCGTTGACGCTCGCCTCCGGGACGGCTACAATCGGGAAAATGCAGACGGCCGATTCTGGAGACGCCTGATGACTCTCGTAGAGTGCGAACTCAGCCGCGTGATCATGAGCGAGACCCGGGACCACCAGGTTCTGGAGCTGAAGGAGAGGGACGGGGAGCGCAGGATGCCCATCGTGATCGGCCCGTTCGAGGTTTGGGCGATCCATCGCACTATCAACAACGTACCGTTCCCCAGGCCCATGACCCACGAGCTGTTCGGCAATGTCCTGGAAGCCCTGGACGTGAGGATCGAGAAGGTCATCATCAACGCGCTGCGCGAGGGCACGTACTACGCCCGCCTGATCCTCCAGCAGAACGGCACGACGTTCGACATCGACAGCCGCCCCAGCGACGCGGTGGCGCTGGCCGTGCAGAAAGGGGCGCCGCTGTTCGTTGAAGAGGAAGTCCTGGCCGAGGCCTCGGCCGACTTCTGAGCCGTTCACTCCCGCCCGTATTCCCTGAGCGCTTCGACGAGCCGCGTCATGTCCGGCGGCAGCGGGGCCTCGAAGGTCATCTTCTTCCCCAGCGCGGGGTGCTCTATCGTGAGCCGGTGCGCGTGCAGGGCCTGCCTGTCGATGAGCGGCTGCTCGTCCGGCACGTGCTCCTCGCCGGTCAGGTCGGACAGGTACAGCGCCCGCCGGCGCCCGTAGAAGCCGTCCGCGACTATGGGATGGCCGAGGTGGTGCAGGTGAACGCGTATCTGGTGCGTGCGGCCGGTCTTGGGGAAGCAGCGCACGAGCGTGAAGCGCGCGAACCGCTCGACGACCTGGTAAACCGTCTGCGCCTCCCTGGCCGCCAGGCCCCCGACGGCCATCTTCTCCCGGTGGCGCAGGTCCCGCCCTATCTGCACGTCGATCAGGTCGCTGTCCAGCTCGACGCGCCCTTCGCAGACGGCGAGGTACTCCTTGACAGTGCGCCGCCGCTCGAACTGGCGGGCGACCTTCTCGTGGATTCGCTCGTCTTTGATGACGAGGATGACCCCGGTGGTGTCGCGGTCCAGCCGATGGACGATGCCCGGCCGCAGCGCGCCCCAGGCGTCGCTCAGCTTCTCGAACCGGTAGGCCAGGGCGTTGACGAGCGTCCCGGTCTGGTGTCCCTTTGCGGGATGGACGACCAGGTCGGGCGCCTTGTTTATCACCACGAGCCATTGGTCCTCGTAGATGACGTCGAGCGGGATGTCCTCGGCCAGGATCTCCTCGTGCGGCCGGGTGGGGATCACGGCAACGACGCTGTCGCCTCTGGAGGGCGTGTAGGAGGGCTTCACCGCCCTGCCGTTCACCGTGATGCCACCCTCCCTGATCAACTCCTGGATGAACGTGCGGGAGTACTCGGGGAAGCGCGCGGCCAGGTAGGCGTCGATTCGGCCGCCCTCGTTGCGCCCGGCTATCTCGAACTCATACCGTTTCCGCTCGCACTCGGGCGAATCGAAGGAACCGTTGGTCGCGTTCTGCACCATGGTGCGCCTCGGCGGGGCCTACAGGGGCCTCTGCGCCAGCACGTCGGCGTAAAACTGCAGCGTGCGTCGGGCGATTGCCTTGATGTCGAACTTCTCCTTGACGTTCTGCCAGGCGCACTCGCCCATCTCCCGGGCGCGGTCTTTCTCCGTGATGAGGCGCTTGATGGCGGCGGCCAGCGCCTCAACGTCACCCTTGGGGACGAGGAAACCCGTGCGGCCGTCCTCGATCATCTCGCAGGCCGTGCCGGTGTTGAACGCGACGACCGGCCTGCGGTGGCCCATCGCCTCCAGGATGCTGAAGCCCGAGACGTCCACCAGCGAGCTTTGCACCACCACGTCCAGCGCGCCGAGCACGTCCTCATACTCGGCGAAGTCGCTCGCCAGCGTCACGTAGCGCTCCATTCCCAGCCGGCCGATAAGGTCCCTGAGGCCCGGCAGCGCGTCGCCCTCTCCCGCAATGACGAACTGGGCGGTGAGGCCGCCCCGGACCAGGAGCGACGAGGCCCTCACGAACAGCTCGTGGCCGCGGCCCTCCTCGATGGGCCCTACGGAGCCGATAGCCGGGGATTCCGCCTGGAAGATCGGCGGGATGTCGCGCCGGGCGAGCCCCTCGACGTCGATGCCGTTGTGGATGACCTGGATCTTCCGTCGGTCCACGCGGCACTGGTTGACCAGGCCCTCCCGGACGCTCTGCGTGGTGGCGATTATCCCGTCCACGAGCCTCGCCAGACGGCGCAAGGCGCGCAGGCCCTCGGGCAGCCCGTGAAGCGTCAGGACACGGGCCACGTCCCCCCTTTGGCGCCTGAGGCACTTCAGGACCGACGTCGCCCGGTAGCTGTGCGCGTGCGCAAGCTGCGGAGAGAACTCGTCCACGGCCGCAAGGAACTTGCGCTGCGCCAGGCGGAACGCCACCCCCCGCAGCCGCTCGAACACGCGCACCGACACTCCCTCCCGCTCCAGCACGGAGACCGTAGGCCCCGGCACGCAGAAGACCACCACCTCAACACCGGAGCCCTTCAGCTCGGTGGCTAGGTTCACGGTGTACTCGCTGGTGCCGCGCGCCTCCATCTGCGGCGCCACCAGCAGCACCTTCCTGACCGGCACGGTTTCCTGGGCCATGGGAGCGGAACCCGGAGAAGCAGCGGAAGTGCATCGGGACCCCGGTATCTTACACGGGCCGGGCCGCGTTTTCCACAGCGCCCCGCAGCTTGAGCCGCCGGCAGTCCCGTTTTACAATGGCCCCGCGATCCAAACAGGAAGGGGCCGGGAGACAATGTCCACTGCGAAAGAGAAGGTGTCAGCCGATTTCTGCGTCATAGGGGGCGGCATGGCGGGGCTCTGCGCCGCCCTGGCCGCCGCACGGTGCGGCGCGCGGACCGTACTGATGCACGAGCGGCCAGTGCTGGGCGGGAACGCCTCCGGAGAATGCCGGGTCCACATCTGCGGCGCCGACCAGCACGGCGCGCGGCCGGACGCCCGCGAGACCGGCATCATCGAGGAACTCCTGCTCAAGAACCTGGCCGTCAACCCGCAGCGGAGCTACTCCGTCTGGGATACCGTCCTCTACGAAGCCGCCAGGTACCAGCGCAATCTCAGCTTGCTGCTCAACTGCTCCTGCCACAGCGCGCGCGTGGACGGCGCCCGCATCGCCTCGGTCACCGGGTGGCAGCTCACCACGCAGAAGACAATCGAGGTGGAGGCGCAGCTCTTCGCCGACTGCTCCGGCGACGGCATAGCGGCCCCCATCGCCGGCGCAGAGGCCCGGCGGGGCCGTGAGGGGCGGGACGAGTTCGGCGAGTCCCTGGCGCCGCAGACGCCGGACGACAAGACCATGGGCATGAGTTGCCTGTTCTGCGCCCGCCCCACCGACCGGCCCCAGCCGTTCACGCCGCCGGCGTGGGCTTACACCTTCGAGAAGCCTGAAGATCTGCCCCACCGGCGGCCGGGCAACCTGGAGTGCGGCTACTGGTGGATCGAGCTCGGCGGCGACGGGGACTCCATCGCGGACACCGAAGAGACGCGCGACGAGCTGCTCAGGATCGTCTACGGAATCTGGGACCACCTCAAGAACCACGGTGACTACGGCGCCGAGAACTGGGTTCTCGACTGGGTGCAGTTCCTGCCCGGCAAGCGCGAGAGCCGGCGCCTGGTGGGCGACCATCTCCTGTGCCAGGCAGACATCGAATCGGGCGGACGCTTCCCGGACACCGTCGCGTACGGCGGCTGGTCCATGGATCAGCACCCGCCGGGGGGCTTCTGGCACTCCGGACGGCCGGCGGAGTTCGGCGAGGTGCCGGACGTGTACGGCATCCCCCTCAGGTCGCTCTATTCGCGAAACGTCGAGAACCTCTGGATGGCCGGGCGGAACGCCTCCTGCACGCACGTGGGCATGAGTTCCACGCGCGTCATGGGCACGGGAGCGCTGATGGGACAGGCGATCGGCACCGCAGCCGCCTGCGCCGCCGGCAAGGGACTCACCCCCCGCGAGTGCTCCTCCGGCCAGGCCATCCGTTCCATTCAGCAGCGACTCATGGCGGATGACTGCTACCTGCCCGGGCTGCGCCGGGACTTCGGAGACCTGACGCGCCGGGCCGCCCTCTCGGCCAGCACGGGCGACCCGGAGCCGCTGCGCGACGGGGTCAACCGGCAGGTGCACCAGGACGACCACTCCTGGCACGGCAGGCCGGGCGACTGGATCGAGTGTCGGTGGGATTCACCGCAGGAGATCCGCTCGGTGACGGTGGCCTTCGACAGCAACCTGAGCGGACAGATCAGCCTCAGCTACCACAGCCCGGGCAACCGGTGCACCAGCACGCCGGAGGAGCTGGCCAAGGAATTCAGCATCCAGGCCGAAATCGACGGCCAATGGCGGCCGGTGCACTCGGAGGATGACAACCGCCTGCGCTTCCGGACGCTCACGTTCGACGACGTGAAGGCGTCGGCGATCCGACTCGTGCCGCAGGCGACCCACGGGAGCGAAGAGGTGCGCGTCTTCACGCTGGCCGTCAACGAGCCGCCGCCCGAGAGCTTCGAGTGAGCCGGCGCTCTGGAAGTGCGCCCCCGCGGAATGTATCATATCAGACGGGGAAAACTGGCCCGACTGGGTGAACCTAATGTCAGCCTGTCCGCCGTTCAGTGCCGCGCGATGTGTCGTGTTCGACATGGACGGGACGCTCACCGTCTCCGCGCTGGACTTCGACCAGCTGCGCGCGGAGTCGGGCGTGCCCCAGGGCCGGCCCATCCTGGAACACATGGCGCAGGCGCCGCGGGCCGAGCGCAAGATGATACAGGCCGTGCTGGAGCGCCACGAGCGGGACGCAGCGCTTCGGTCCGCCCTGCGCGACGGCGCCGCCGAAGTGCTGGAGGAACTGCGCCGCCGCGGCTTCAAGACAGCCCTGCTGACGCGGAACTCGGCAGAGTCCGTGCGGACCGTCCTGCGGCGCTTCGGGCTGGAGTTCGACTGCTGGATCAGCCGGGAGCACGCCGAGCCGAAGCCCTCGCCGGAGCCTGTCCTGAAGATAGCGCGCACGCTCGGGCTCCCGCCGGAGCAGCTCGTGGTCGTGGGCGACTACACCTTCGACGTGCTGTGCGGCCACGCGGCGGGCGCGCGGACGGCCTTCGTCAGGACCGACAACGGGGTGGAGCCGCCCGAGCAGACAGACGTCGTTATAGAGAACCTGCACGAACTGCTGCGGCTTCTACCAGAGAATCTCACGTAGGGAAACATGAGAATGATCCCCGGAATACAGCGGAGTCGGACCTGGCGCGCGCTGGCGGCGGGCCTTCTTCTTTTGCTGACCGTTCCGGCCGTCCTCCGTGGCGCCGAAGAGGCCGAAGAGGCCCGGGAGGCCGAGGAGGAGGTCGGGCCCGAGGTCAGAGAAGTCCTCTCCCAGCTCGACAAGGCCAACGAGAAGCTGAAGGACCTGACCGCACGCATCATTTACGAGCGCGCCATCCCGCTGCTGGATGAGAAGCAGAGGACGCGAGGGACACTGGTCGTCAAGAAACCCGACTGCATCGCGCTTGAGCTGGGCAAGCCGCGGAACGAGGACGTTTACACGAACGGCAAGACCTGGTGGGTTGTCAGCCACGACCAGAAGGAGGTGGAGATATACGAGGCGTCCAAAGAGGCCAGCCGGGAGGCCGCCTTCCTCCAGTTCGGCTACGGCAGCGGCTCCGACGCGCTGCTGGAGGACTACAGCGTCGAGTTGGCCGGCAAGAGCCAGAAGGAAGAGGACGATCGCGTGGTGACGCTCTACCGCCTCCGCTTTCTGCCCCGGAAGAAGAAGGGGCAGGAGAGGCCGCCCCGGTACTCGCTCATCGAGGTGGAGCTCTCGGACGCGCGGTGGCTGCCGCACGTGCTGGTGCTGCACGAGAGCGGCGGGGAGATAGTCCACACGTACGAGCTGAGCAAGTTTGAGCTGAACACGGACGTAGACGCGAAGCAGTTCGACTACAAGCCGCCCAGCGGCTACGTGGTGCACCACCCGGAGCAATCCCTGGCGCAGCCGGGAGCGACCGGCGCGAACGGCAATTGAGGGAGCGGCGCGCCGGAGCATGGCGAAGACGGAGAAAGCGTCCTACGAGAGCCCGCACGGCGACATCGAACTCACCGTGCGGCACGGCCGGTTGGCGGGGGTGCGGCTGCTGCGTTCCCGGGGCGCGAGGCGGGGCGGTGGCGGGCCGCCCGGGGCGGCGGCGGAGTTCCTGGTGGCGCTGGAGCGCTACTTCGCGGGCGGCGAGCCGGGCGTGGAACCTGACAGGCTGGACCTGTCGGGAGCGACGCAGTTCCAGCGGCGCGTGTACCTCCGGCTGATGGACGTACCGCGGGGCGAGGTCGTCACGTACGGAGAGCTGGCCAGGCGGGCGGGAACGTCGGGCGGTGCCAGGGCGGTCGGACAGGCGTTGGGCAGGAACCCGCTGCCGATCTTCATCCCCTGCCACCGGGTGGTGACGGCGGACGGGCGCCTGGGCGGCTTCGGTGCGGGCCTGCGCTGGAAGCGGGGCCTGCTGGCTGAGGAAGGTTGGACGGTTCGGGAGGGCGCGCTCGTGAAGGAGAATACCGGCGACTCGAAGGTCTGCGTTTACGCGGGCAGCTTCGACCCGCCCACGCAGGGGCACATGTACATGATCCGCCGGGGCGCCGAGCTGTTCGACCACCTGATCGTTGCGGTGGGCGTCAACCCGAACAAGCGTTACACCTTCAGCGTGGATGAACGGCTGGAGATGCTGCGGGCGTGCGTGCTCGACCTGCCCAACGTGGAGGTGGACAGCTTTGAGAGCCTGATGCTGGTCCACTACGCCCAGTCGAGGGGAGCGGGCTACATCCTGCGCGGCATCCGCAGCGAAGAGGACTACCGCTTCGAGCAGCCGATGCGCAACGTGAACGAGGACCTGGCCCCGGACATCACGACGGTATTCCTGAT
>CAZOBJ010000023.1:0-38254 GCA_964577825.1 uncultured Planctomycetales bacterium | reverse complement strand
TGGAGCTGGAGGATTGACCCCGGTGCGATTTGCGTCGGCGGACTGGAGGTTCGGCATGCGTGAGAGCAGCTTGACTGGATGGACGCGCGCTGGGGTCGCCATGTGCTTGGGCACGGCCCTGGTGGCCGGGCTTGTCTCAGCCGCCGATGGGGGGGGCGAGTCCGCTGCGCGCGATCGAGAGGTCGAGTCCTTTACCGAAGAAGAGATCAATCGTCTCCTGCGCGACCAGGGACTGCGCAGGGCCCAGGCGCGTGACAACGTCGTTGCGGCTGAGCGGGCGATCGAACTGGGCGAGTACGAGCGCGCGCGTCGCCTGCTTGAGGGCGCGCTGGCGCTCGATCCGGCCAACGCCAAGGCGCGGGAGCTACTCGAGCGCATGCAGGAGTACCTGCCCGCGCGACCGGACACGCCGGCGGCCGAGATCGCCGGGACGAGGCGGCGCGCCGCGCTTCGCGCCGAGGCCATGCGTGCCGAGATTGAGAATCTGCTCGCCGTGGCCCGCGCCAAGTACGAGGCCGCCCTGACCCTGGCCAAGTCGGACCAAGCCGCGAACCTCTCGCGTGCGTTGGATTTGTTCAGCGAGGTCAACGACGACCTGCGGCGCGTCCGGCTCAAGCTCGATGCGCTTGGCGCCGGAGAGTACTCCGAGCAGGCCGAAGCGGCGGCCCGGGACCTCAGCGAGAAACTGGGCCAAGTCCGCAGCGCCGTAGCCGAACGGCATGAAGAGGCCCTGCGAACGCAGGCGATCGAAGAGGCCGAGGCGCAGCGCGAGCAGGTCGCGCTGCGCGAGGCCGCGCTGCGGCGCGAGATGCTGTCCCGGGCGCGCGAGCACGCCGCCGCCAAGGAGTACGCGGTGGCCGAAATGCTCGCCCGCGAGGTGCTGCGCAAGCACCCGGGCGACGCCGAGGTCCAGGGTCTCCTGGCCGCAATCAGGGAACAGCGGCTCGAATACGAGCACGAAAAAGTGGACCGCAGCTTCGAGTGGAGCCGGTCTCGACACGTGGTGGAGGGCGGCCGGGACATGGTCCAGCCTCGCGGGCGCATCACCTACCCGGAAGACTGGGAGGAGATCGAGCGGCGTGACGTCACCATGGCGGAGACCCGCGTGGTTCCCGCCTGGGAACAGGAGATCCTGCGCAAGCTGGAGGCGCCGATCAGCTTCGACTTCGTGGAGCAGCCGCTGGAGGATGTGCTCAAGACGATCAGCCAGATCACAGGCGTTAACATCATTCCGCCACGCGTAACATCCGCCGTGACCGAACCCCAGCCGGTGCCCGGGATGCCAGGCCAGCCCGTGGAGGAGGAATTCTTCCCGCCCATGGAGGCCGGGCTCGGGCCCGAGATCCCGGAGGATGACTACTTCGGTGCGCCTGGAGCCGGAGAGCCTGGCTTTGAACCAGGCGCCATGACCCCGAGCGAGCTTGCGCAGATTCCCGTCACCCTGAAGGTGGACAATATGCGCGCCGCGCTCGCGCTCAAGTGGATCCTCACGGTCACCGGTGCGGACCTGGACTACGAGATCCGGGACGAGGCCATCCATGTCGCCCCCGGCGAGCAGCTCAAAGGCGAGTGGGTGACCAAGGTCTATGACGTCAGCGACCTCTTGACTCCGGTGCGTGATTCTCCGTCCGGCGCGGACATCAGCTCGTCGCCTACCCAGACCGGGGATGACGACGACGACGATGATGACGACGACGACGAGGAAGACACCATGAGCCTCGAGGAGATCCTCGTTCGCATGAGCCCGGGCGAATGGGGCCCGGCGCGCGGGGACATGCGCAGGGTCGGCGAGAATATCCTCTCGATCCGACAGACCGAGCGGGTCCACGACTTGATCGAAGAGACGCTCGAGCAGCTGCGCGAGACACAGGCGATCCAGATCTCCATCCTGGCCCGATACATCGTGGTCGAGCAGAACTTCTGGGAGGAGTTCAACTCGTACTTCCCCGAAATGGCGAACATCCTCCATGATGAGTCGAAATTCGGCCCAACGGTCGGCGGAGGAGCGTATCCAAACTGGCCCTGGGGCAACGCCCTGGGCGGCGGCATCCTGGGCACGCCCTTCTCGCCACCGAGCCTCGCCGATGCGGGGCCTGCGGGCTGGGGCGAGGACTACAACTGGCTTTCGGCCGACATGTTCAATAGCTATGGACCGACCGCGGACGCACCGAACGCCGGCCTGTGGGCACAGCTCTGGCAGGCCGGGTATCTGGGCAACTTCGAGACCCAGTGGGTCGTGCAGATGCTCAAGGAATCCGAGCACGCCGATCAGGTGTTCGCGCCGCATGTGCTCGCACACAACAACCGCCGCGCGGTGATGACCGTGCAGACCGAGGTCCCCTACATCAGCGGATACAGCTCGAGCGAGGACCTGTACACGCCCGAGGTATCGAGTGTGGGCGAGGGCGTGGCGATCGAGATCGTGCCCACGGTCAGCGCCGACAGACGTTACATTACGCTCAACTTCCGTTTGGGCATCCAGAAGATCCGTGAGATCCTTCAGGTGGAAGGGGTTGAGGTCGTGGTGGGTGGGGGGCCGGCCGGGTCGTTGCCCATCGAGTTGCCCACCGTGTGGACGAACCGAGACGGCGGTACGGCCACCTTCCCCGACGGCGGGTCCATCATGGTGACCACCATTGCGACCAACGAGGACGCACGCGGCGAAGGCGGGGTCCCGATCCTGTCGGACGTGCCGGTGGTCGGGCGCCTGTTCAGCGGCCGCGGGTTCCAGAAGGAGCGCGAGACCATTCTCCTGTTCCTCAACGGCGAGATGGTGCTCCTCGACGAGGAGGAGCGCAAGCTCACCCAGTAGCTGCGCGCTCGCGCCGTTCGGTCCGGCAGCGCAATAATCCGTTGACATTTCCTCCAGACCCGGTACAGATAGGGCCGCGTTGCCGCGTGTCCTGGATACTCGGGCATGTGAGCTCGGCGCGCAGGCAGGAGAGACCCGATGGGCAGTCTATTCGTAGGTGCGGGCGACGGCCTGCAGCCGCTCCAGGCGGTGCCTCTCGACGAGGAGTCTCTGGGCGAGATCCGGTCCCGCATCGTGCTCCAGCCGCACTTCCTGGGCGAGCCGATGGTGGTGATCGGGGACGCGGCGGAGTTCCCGCAGCTGACCAGCGCCGAGGCGACCACCATGGTCGGCCTCGACGCGCTGGGCAGGACGGTGGTCCTGGAGATGCGGGTGGGGGTCGCCCGCAGCGATCTGCCGCTCGTGGCCCTGCGGTATGCGGCGCATCTTTCGCGCTTGAGTGCGGAGGAGCTCGGAAAGATCGCCCACGCCTTTGTCACCCGTCCGGACAATATCGGGCTGCAGCGCGCCTGGCGCGAGAGCAGCGTTGAGATGAGCGACGAGGCGGTGGAGCTTTCCAGCCTGCTGGCCACCACCTTCGAGCGCGACGCGGAGGATTTCGCCGAGGTCGTCAACGAGCGACAGCGGATCGTGATCGCGGCGGAGGCCTTTGACAGTCGCATGGTGGAGATGATCCGGTGGCTGGCCGTGAACGGGCTCGATGCCCGGGGCCTGCAGTACCGCAAGTTCATGATCGGCGGCCAGGAGATCTACCACGTCGAGCAGGTCGTGCCCAAGGCCGAGCCGGCCGTAGACGCGATCGAGCGCGGCGCGCGCGCCTCCGAGGCCGAGGAGCCCTGGCGGGTGCGGGGGCTGCCGTGGTACGTGGAGCGGGTCATCCCGGCCGTGGGCAGTCGGCTCCAGGAGCTCCTCGAGCTCGTGCGGCCCTACACCTTTGCCACGGACTGGTCGCACAAGTACTACTTCCAGATCCGCGGCGCCCGGCGCAACCTGCGCGTGCGCACCTACCAGCGCAACCGGCTCGACATCGGGTTCCTGAACGCCACCGTGGAGGGGCTTGCCGAGTTCATGGCCCCCTACGGGATCCCCGAGGCCGAGCCGGCCACGTTCGGAGGATACGACAAGAGCCCGTTCCTGTGCATGAACTCGGACACGGAATTCGACGACCGGTGGCGCTGTCTGCTCTGCGATTGGCTTCGGGGCGCCGAGTCCGGAGCGTCCACGCCGGACGTGACCCCGCCCAAGCGGGTGTTGCGCTGACGAGCCGGAGGCCGGCGCGCATGACCGAGAACACGCTGCGCCGTATCGACGCCCGGCTGGAGGGCCTTGCGCCGGAGAGCCTGCGCTACCGCGTTCTCGTTGCGCTGCGCCGTTTTCGAAGCTCCTGGGTGGACCTGGGGCGGCTGCTGACCGAGGTGTCCCAGGAGGGCAGGTTTGCGGATTGGGGGTACGAGGACTTCGAGGTCTACTGCGCGCGCGAGCTGGGGCTCAAGCGCCCCACGGCGCACAAGCTACTGCTCAGCTACCGGTACATGCAGTCGCGCGAGCCCCAGCGCCTGGCCTCGTACGAACAGTCCGCGCGCGAGGGCCCGCCGCCCGAGGTCCCGGAGTACCAGACCATCGAGCTCTTGCAGCGGGCCGACGAGCACGGAGGCCTGGACCCGCAGGACCAGGCGCGATTCCACCGGATCGCGTTCGACGGCGCGGAGAACGAGGCCGCCCTGCGCAAGGAGATCCGCGGCGCCCTGACCGCTGCACAGCGCACGCAAGACGACGACGAGCGCAGGTCGCGCGCGCGCGAGCTTGCGGACATCCGCCGTTCGTCCCGGGCCCTGCGCCGCAAGCTAGCAGACAGCCGGATCGTGCCCGAGGGTCTGCGCGAGCGATTCGAACGGCTGCTCACGGAAATCGAGGCCCTGGAGTAGCCAGGAGGGAGTCCCCCGCGTATGAGTGCAAAGGTGCTGATCGTGTACGACTCGAGCCACGGCCTCGTGGAGGACATGGCCCGTCAGGTGGCCTCCGGGGTGCGTGCCGCGGGACTGACCGCGGTCGTGGAGAATGTCGAGGCCTGCGCGCCCGAGGATCTCTTGAAGTACGAGGCCCTGATCCTGGGCAGCCCTTGCTACTTCGCCGGGCCGAGCGCGCCCATGAAGCGCTTCCTGGATCGGACCTATGATCTGCGGGGCCGGCTCGAAGGCAAGGTCGGCGCGGCCTTCAGCGCCAGCGACCATATCGGCGGTGGGAATGAGCTGACCGTGCGCGCGCTCCTGGACGCCATGCTCGTCCACGGCATGATCATCCAGGGCGACCCGGTGGGCGATCCGTTCGGCGCCATTGCGCTGCGCGAGGGCGAGGGCGAGGTGGTCACGGACCTGGACGGCGAATGCCAGCGGTTGGGGCGGCGCGTGGCGCAGCTCGTTCAGCGCATAGGCGGCTAGCCCCTGCCGAAGAGCGCCCGGCTCGCAACGCGGTCCGGTTTTCGCGGAGACGGCCATGCAGGGCGACCGCGACGAGGCGGTCAAGCGCCTGGAAGCGTTTCGCTCCGCAGTGGCGGGCACGGCCGGCACCCTGGTCATCCTGGGACACGACTACCCCGATCCGGACTGCCTGGGCGCCGCCGCGGCCATGCAGGAGCTCCTGCGCCGCGCCTGCGACCGTCCGGGCATCATCGCCTACGGTGGCGACCTCGGCCGCCCCGAGAACCGGGCCATGGCCGGCGTGCTCGACATCGAGTCCGTGGATCTGGACACGGCGCA
The DNA here is from genome assembly GCA_964577825.1 of uncultured Planctomycetales bacterium. Classification (GTDB taxonomy): domain Bacteria; phylum Planctomycetota; class SZUA-567; order SZUA-567; family JAFGNG01; genus CAZOBJ01. The sequence continues at coordinate 32,686 of CAZOBJ010000023.1, read as the reverse complement.
GGCCGGCAATCCGGCCGGGTGCGTGCTCGTCGACACCCAACCGGGCAGCGGCAACAATAGCCTGCCCGAGGATCTGCCCGTCGTGGCGGTCATCGACCATCACGATCCTCCCCCGGACCCATACGAAGCGGCCTGGGTGGACGTGCGTGCGGGCGCCTACGGGTCCACGAGCACCATGCTCGCCGAGTACTTCGAGGCAGCCGACCTGGAGCTGGACGAGCGCCTGGCCACCGCCCTGCTCCTGGGCCTGCGCACCGACACCGAGGACCTGGAGCGCGACGCCGGCCCGGCGGACGTAGACGCGTACGTCCGCCTGTTCGGCCTGGCCAACCGGCAGAACATGATCCAGGTGATGCGTCCGCCGCTCACGGAAGAGTACTTCGGCATGCTCCACCGGGCCCTGGATCGGGCCCGTCGGTGGGAGAACGCAGTGGTCAGCAATCTGGGGCCCGTGGTCAGTCCGGACATGCTCTCCGAGGTGAGCGAGCTCTTCGCCCGACTCAAGGGCATCGAGCTGAGCCTCGCGGTGGGCGTACACGAGGGGCGGGTGTGCCTGTCCCTGCGTACGCGCCGCCCGCAGCGGCGCCTGTTGGAGTTGATCCGCACGATCGTGGGGCCGGAGGGCCGGGCCGGGGGGCACGGCCGGGCCGTAGGCGGTCAGCTCACGCCCAAGGATGGAGACGCGCTGGGCGCATCGGAGGCCCTGTGCGCCCTGTTTATCGAGAGCATCGGCGCCACGGAGGCCGGCCCGCGGCCGGTCAGTATCCAGGGGGAGGACGGGGCGACGGAGGAGGGTTGAATCGCCCGGCCGGGTTCAGGGCGCGTGCACGCGCTCGGGCGGAGGCAGGCGGATGGTGCGGCCCGGATGCAGCTCATCGGGCTTCAGGCCCGGGTTTTCGGCCACGATGGCCTGCCAGCAGGCGCCTGTGCCATAGGTTCGTCTGGCGATGGACCACAGGGTGTCCTGCTGACGGACCGTGTACACGCGCGGCTCCCGCGCCGGCTGTGCACGGGGCCGGATCCGGGGGCGCTGTGCCGACTCGGCGTCCTGGGGCTCGGGCGCGTACGCAGAGCTGCGCGCAGGAACGCGGTCCGGCCGTGCGGCCAGGCCACCGCGGCTGAGTCGGCTGCGCTCGTCCGGTGGGGCGGGCACCACGGTGGCGTCCTCGCCTTCGGCCTCCTGGGGTCGATCATGGCCCGGACGCTGTGGCTCGTCTTGCGCCGGGGAGGGGGCGGTGGCGGGCACTTCCGCCCCGATCACCGCAGTCGCGCGCCGAGAGGGGGCCTCGGCGTCCGGTTCCTCGGACGAGGCGCTCTCGGGCGCCGCGGAGTTCTCGTCCTGCTCGGAGCGCCCGGGCAGAAACCGGTCCATGCGGCCCACCAGTCCGAACAGGAACATGAGACAGGCGATCATGATGATGAACGCGCTCACCCGGGGCTGAGGCTCGCCTGCGTTGCGCTCCTGGGGGCTTGAGGCAGACATGCACGCTCCCTTTACCCTGGAGGATCCGTTGACCTCACAGGATGTTATCGACCGGACGGCGGTCTCGCTTGAGGGGTTGATTTCCGTGAAAACGGAGCTTGCGAAAGCCCTTGACAGGCCGCGGGCGCGCCCCTAGGATAACCTCGGCGGTTGAGCGTCCCGGGGCGCCCGGGCAAGGCCGAGCGCAGTGCGCCAGCAGAGCCGGCCCGGCCCAGGGCTTCCCGATCGAAGGGGGATACGACCCCTATGGACAATGCCGCTCCTCCTGAGAGCGCGACGGTGCTTCTCGCCGTCAGCGCGCCAGACGACTCCGCCAAGGAGCTGGTGCGGCGTCTGAGCGAGGATGGACGCACGGTTCATCTCGCTGCAAGCGCCCAGGAAGCCCGTGACGCGCTTGCCGAGCATACGCCCGACGTCGTGATCCTGGACGCCGCAGCGGACTACGCCAAGGAACTGCGTCAATGGCTGTGCCTGCAGGACCTCGAGCATTCGGCGGGGCTTGTGGCCCTCTATCCAGCAGGCGGCGGCCCTCAGAAGCTCTCGGGCTTCACGGTATTGGAGGACGAATCGGTCGTCGAGCCGTATGAGCTCAACGACCTGGTCACGGTCATCGACGAGGAGTACGCACGCCTGGCCCATGAGCGTAAGCATCTGCGACGCAGCATGCAGATGTATTTGCCTTCGGATCCGAACAGCGTGATGCATGCGGGGAACTTCTTGGCGCGACTCTTGCACGACGTGAACCTGGAGGAGCGCGAACGCGTGCTGTTCGTGAATGCGATTCGGGAGGCGCTGGACAACGCCTATCGGCATGGCAACCGCGCCCGCCCGGACCGCAAGATCTCCGTGGAGTATGACGTGGACCCGACCCGCGCGGTGGTCAGTATCCAGGACCAGGGCGACGGGTTCGATACCGACGCCTATCTGGGTGACGGGCTCGACGCGGATGCCGTATCTGTGGCGCGCCGAAGCGCGCAGAAGTCGGACGAAGAGGCCGGTGGGCTGGGCGTGATGCTCATGGTCCGCTGTGTGGACAAGGTGGAGTACAACCACAAGGGCAATGCGGTGCGTCTCACCAAGCGCCTGCAGGAGGTCCCGGTCTCCTGACGGGCGGAAACCCCGCACGAGACGCGTGAGAGGAAGGTCAGCATGCCAGGCTTTCAGTTCGCTACCAAAGAAGTCTCCGCGCCGGATGGACCGCAGGCGCTTCTGGTGAAGCTTGCCGGCTCCATCGATCCGACCTCCATCCAGTCGTTCCGTGAGCTGGTCAATCGCCTGGAAAGCGGCGATCAGACCAACGTCATCATGGACCTGGAGAGCGTCAAGTATATCAACTCGACCGGGATGGAGCTCATGGTCCATGAGGCCGACGCGCTCAGGAAGCGCGGGGGCGGGACGGTTCTCGCGCACGTGCCGCCGAAGGTGACGCTGCTTCTCGAGACGCTGGGGCTCAACGACTTCTTCCGCATCGCCGACGACCAGAAGGAGGCCTTTGCGCTGCTCGCGGGCAAACAGGCGGCCCCGGCGAACGTCCAGGCGCGTCTGCGCACGTCCGAGCAGCCAGCCGCGGGCGCGGAGGCTCCCCAGGCCAAGGCCGCACCGAGCGCGCGCGGGATCGCCTGCGGACATTGCGGGGTGCGTCTGACCGTGGCCGGACCGGGTGCATACCGGTGTCCGCGGTGCCGGGCGCTTCTGCAGGTGGATGCGGGATTCAACGTGCAGGCCCGCCCGGAGGCGGCCGACGGGACCGTGGAGGTGATTCTGCCCGCGCAGATCGAGTACATAGAGGCGCTTCGGCTGCTGCTGTCCGTGTCGGCCATGCGCGCGAAACTTGGTGGAGACGACCTGTCCGGGGTCAGCGAGGCGGTGGAGGGCTGCGCGCGGATCCTCATCCACGAGGCGCTCGGCGACCGCGCGACGGAACGGATGCACGTGCTGGTGGAATCTTCGGCAGACGGCATGTCGGTGTGTCTGTACGCGGCCGGCGAGTTGGTGGACCTGGCGCCCGAGGCCCTGGCCGCGCGCGACGAGCTCAGCGGACCGATCAGCCAGGTCGACCGAGTTGCCCTGGAGCATCCTGGCGAGGGGAACCTGTTTATCGTGGAGAAGCGCGCGTCCTAACGACGCGCGCGAGCAAGCGACGGGAGTCACGCCGTGGGCTTGGTGGATAAGCTGTTTCGCAGCAAGAAGAAGACCAAGCAGCCTCTCGAAATCAAGGGCGGGTTGCCGAAGTTCGAGGCCCCTCCCATGATCCGACAGGCTGCGGACAAGAAGCCTCCGCAGCCCCAGACGCAGGACCTGGACATCGACCTGAGCATGATTGAGGAGGGCGAAAAGAGCGCCGCCGCACAACAAGCCGAAGGCCAGAAGCCCCCGCAGCCCGCACCCAAGCCCGCAGAGAAAGCCTCGGCCCGGCCCGCGCCCGAGAAGGCGCGCGCACCGCAGGCCGGGCCGCGTCCCGCCGAGGCCAAGGCCAAGCAGGCGCCCGCGCAGCCCAGGGCGACTGCGCCCTCGGCGGGCCCGGAGGGCCGCACCGTGTCCATGGGCAAGCGGCGCGGCGGCTATATCCGCAGACGCACGAGCGAGACCGGGCGGCTCATCGGCAACCTGCTGGTGGCCAATGACAGCATTACGGAGAAGCAGCTCGCCAACGCCTTGAGCCAGCAGCAGAAGTCCGGGGGCCTGGTCGGTCAGATCCTGGTCGAGCAGGGTGCCTGCACCAAGGCGCACGTGGCCAATGCGCTCAACAAGCAGCGCACCATCACCACGGTCGATCTGGAGCAGGCCAAGTTCGACCAGGCGGCCCTGAACTCCATGACGCGCAGCGAATGCGTGCGGCTGCGGTCGATCCCGTTCGAGAAGATCGGCCGGCTTATCTGCCTGGCCATGAGCAATGTGCTCGACGGCAGCGCCAAGGCCGAGCTGCGTGAGATCACCCGCGCCAAGATCAAGACCTTCGACGCCGCCTGGCCTGCGATTCTGGCGGCGATCGAGAAGAACTACCCCGAGGAACAGCCCGAGGAGGAGCCTCAGGAAAAGGAGGCCGGCGCCGAGGCCGCGGAACTGGACCTTGGCGGCGAGGAGCCGAGCGAGCTGGAGATCGAGCTGCCCGAGGAGGCGGCCACCCGCTCCGAGACGGCCCCCAAGGAGGCCCCCCAGGCGCCCCGCCATCTGGTCGCGGTCCCCGTGAGCCGCGAGTACTGGGCCCGCGCGGCGGCCAAGGGCGTGGGCATGCGCGCCCGCTGGCTGGCCGAGTGCGCGGGCCAGGTTCCCCTGCCGGCCCAGCCGGCCGGTCAGGGCGTGCGGTAGACCCTGCGTCCTTGTCCCCCATCCCCGGCCGAGGAGGGCCCATGCTCAAGGGCATTGTGCTCGCCGGTGGACACGCTACGCGGTTGTACCCCCTGACCAAAGTGACCAACAAGCACCTGCTCCCGGTGGGTAAGTTTCCCATGATCTACTACCCCATCGCCCGGCTCATGGAGGGCGGGGTGGAGGAGATGCTGGTGGTCACGAGCCGCGACCACATGGGCGACATCGTGAATCTCCTGGGCAGCGGCTCCGACCTGGGGGTGCACTTCACCTACCGCGTCCAGGACGAGGCCGGCGGCATCGCCCAGGCGCTGGGCCTGGCCGAGGGGTTCGTGGACGGCGACCCGTGCGTGGTGATCCTGGGCGACAACATCTACACGCAGCCCTTCCCCGACACGATCCGCGGCTTTGCCGAAGCGGGCGAGGGCGCACAGATTCTGCTCAAGGAGGTCCCCGACCCGGGCCGGTACGGCACCGCGGAGCTCAGCGACGACCGCAAGCGCGTGGCCCGCATCGTGGAGAAGCCCACGCACCCCCAGTCCAACCTGGCGGTCACGGGCACGTACTTCTACGACGCGGGAGTGTTCGATATCATCCGGTCGCTGCGCCCTTCCGGGCGGGGCGAGTACGAGATCACGGACGTGAACAACCGGTACATCTCCGAGGGCCGGATGCGCTGGGAGCTCTACCGGGGCGACTGGACGGACGCGGGCACCTTTCCGAGCCTGCTGCACGCCAACAACCTGGTCCAGGACCTGCCCGTCCCGGAGGTGCTGGCCGGATTGATCGAGAATCGTTGAGGGATCGCGGGGCGCGAGGAGGCACATCGATGCGCGTGCTCGTGACCGGCGGCGCGGGGTTCGTGGGCGCCAATCTGATTCGATACCTCTTGGCGTCCGCGCCCGAGGTCGAGGCGCTCGTGAACCTCGACGCGCTCACCTACGCGGGCAACCTGCACAGCCTGGACGAGGTGGAGGCCGATCCGCGCTACGCGTTCGTGCGCGCGGATATCGCGGACCGGGCGGCCGTCGACGCCCTGTGCAGGGAGCACAAGTTCGACGTCTTGATCAACTGCGCGGCCGAGAGCCACGTGGACCGATCCATCCTGGACCCCGGGGTGTTCGTGCGCACGAACGTGCTGGGCACCCAGGTCCTGCTCGAGGCCGCACGCTCGCACGAGGTTCCCCGGTATTGCCAGGTGTCCACGGACGAGGTGTACGGCACGCTCGGGCCCGCGGACCCGCCCTTCACGGAACGGACGCCGCTCGCGCCGAACAGCCCCTACAGCGCGTCCAAGGCGGGCGCGGACCTGTTGTGCCGGTCGTACCACCGCACCTTCGGCCTGCCCGTAATCGTGACCCGGTGTTCGAACAACTACGGCCCGTACCAGTTCCCGGAGAAGTTCATCCCCTTGTGCATCACCAACGCGCTCGAGGACCGAGAGCTCCCGCTCTACGGCGACGGGATGCAGGTGCGCGACTGGATCCACGTGCGCGACCATTGCGCGGGCGTGTGGGCCGCAGCGACGCGGGGGCGGCCCGGCGAGGTGTACAACTTCGGCGCGGGCGAGGAGCGCCCGAACCTGGAGATCGCCCGCAGGATTCTGTCCGCGCTGGGCAAGCCCGAGGCGCTCGTCCGGTTCGTGAAGGACCGCCCCGCCCACGACCGTCGGTATGCCATGGACGCGGCCATGGCGCGCGACGAGCTCGGGTGGCGGGCCGCGTACGCGTTCGACCAGGGGCTGGAGGAGACCGTGGCCTGGTACCGCGCGCACCGGCCCTGGTGGGAGGCCGTCAAGTCCGGCGCGTACCGGGCCTACTACGCACGCCAGTACGGGGACCGGTGACATGACGCGAGCCGTGGTGGTCGGCGCCCAGGGGTTGCTCGGTCGCGCGCTCACCCGAGCGCTTCGCGCGCGCCTGGGCGAGGCACAGGTCCGGGCGCTGGACCACGGCGCGCTCGACGTCACTGACCCCGACTGCGCGCAGAGCCCGCTCCTCGACGGCGCGCAAGTGGTGTTCAACTGCGCGGCGTACACGCATGTGGACCGCGCCGAGGACGAGGCGGCGGCCGCCTTTGCCGTGAACCGGGACGGCGTGATGCACCTCGCCCGCGCCGCGCGCGAGCGCGATGCGCTCCTGGTGCACGTGTCCACGGACTTTGTGTTCGACGGCAGGTCCCAGAGGCCGTATCGCCCCGACGACCGGCCCGCGCCCCTGTCCGCCTACGGATGGAGCAAGTGGGCGGGCGAGGAGGCCCTGTTCGCCAGCAAGGCGCGATATCTGTTGGTGCGCACGGCATGGCTGTTCGGCCTGAGCGGGCGCAACTTCGTGGACACGATCCTGCGCAGGGCCGCGGCCGGAGAGCGCCTCCAGGTCGTGTGCGACCAGACGGGCTCCCCGACCTATGCGGCCGACCTGGCAACGGCGCTTGTCGACCTGTGGCAACGGAGATGCACGGGCGCGTACCACTGTACGAACCGAGGCGCGGCGACCTGGCACGAGTTCGCCTGCGAGATCGTGCGCCGGGCCGGCCTGGACGCGCCCGTGGGCCCGGTCACCACGGACGCCTATCCGCGGCCCGCGCGGCGGCCGAGATATGCCGTGCTGGACTGCTCCGCGACCGAACAGGCCCTGGGCAGGCCCATGCGCATGTGGCAGGCAGCCCTGGCCGACTGTCTGTCCAGGCGCGGGACCGCCGACCGACCCAAGGGAGACACGGCGCCATGCGCGCACTCGTGACCGGCGCGGCCGGGTTCATCGGCAGCCACTTGGCCCAGCGCCTCGCGGCCCTGGGGCACAGCGTCACGGGGGTGGATGCGTTCACGGACTATTACCCGCGTGCGCTGAAAGACCTGAACGCCCGCGACGTGCGCGCGAGCGGGGTCGGCCTGGTGGAGCGAGACCTCGCCTCGGACGCGCTCGACGACTTGTTGGACGGGGTGGAGATCCTCTTCCACCTGGCCGCGCAGCCGGGCATCTGTGCGCACACCTCGTTCGAGACGTATCTGCGCAACAACGTCATCGCCACCCACCGGCTGGCCGAGGCCGCGGCGGACCGGGGCGAGGTCCGGCTCTTCGCGAACGTGGCCACGAGTTCGATCTACGGCGCGCACGCTACGGACCCCGAAGACGCCGCGCCCAAGCCCACGAGCTACTACGGGGTCACCAAGCTCGCAGCCGAGCAGCTGGTCCTGGCCCTGTGCCGCGAGGGACGGCTGCCGGCGTGCAGCCTGCGGCTCTTCTCGGTCTACGGCGAGCGCGAGCGGCCCGAGAAGCTGTACCCGCGGCTTATCTACAGCATCCTGGCCGACGAGCCCTTTCCCCTGTATGAGGGCAGCGAACGCCACTCGCGGTCGTTCACCTACGTGGCCGACGCGATCGACGGGCTGACAGCGGTGCTTGACCACGAAGACGCGTGCATGGGCGAGGTCTTCAACATCGGCACCGAAGAGGAGCGCACCACCGCCGAGGGCATCGCGCTCGTGGAGGAGATTCTCGGCCGCAAGGCGCGCATCGCCCGCCGCCCGCGTCGGTCCGGCGACCAGGTGCGCACCTGCGCGAACATCGACAAGGCGCGCCGCGTACTCGGGTACGCGCCCCACCGCAGCGCGCAAGAGGGGCTTGCGGCCGAGGTGGCCTGGATGCGTGAGCGCGTGTTCGGACGGGTGGCCTTTCCTTTGCCCGACGGGTAGGGAGCGCGGGATGTCCATCGACTGGGCCAAGCTGACCGACGAGCAGGCCGTGGACACGCTGTTCCACCACGCGGCCGCGCACCGGGTGGAGGGGTTCGCCATCGCGCTGACCGAGACGGGCGCGGAGATCCGGTTCGAGCGCGGCGGCCCGCCGGTGGTGTTCGACCGCATCGACGCGGACACGGCCGCGCGCATGTGCCGGCGGCTGAAGGCCGTGGTCGGCATCGAGCCCTATCAGGAGCCGCCCCAGGTGGGCGTGTGCGACCTGCGCCTCGACAGCGAGGAGTATTCCCTGGAGGCGTCCACGAGCCGCGGCCCCGTGGGTGAGGATGTGCACGTGCGCCTGTTCCGGTTGTGAGGCCGACGCGCGCTGTAGCGCCTACTCGTTCGCAGGCAGCCGCTTTTGGATCTCGGTGAAGAGCCGCCGGCTGATCTCCTCGTCGCCGAACACGCCCACGCGGATGGACAGCTCGCTGCCGGTCGTGCCGCTGCCCTCGACCACGACCTTGACCTTCTTGTCTCGGGCCGTGCGCCCCAAGATCTCGGCGTCCACGCCGGAGGCCTGGCTGGAGATGACGGCGATGTCGAGGGCCTTCATCGCCTGCTCGGTTGCGGTCGCCACGGCTCGCGGATCCGCGTTGACGCGGGCCTCCAGGTCGCCCCGCGCATAGGCCGTCCCGCCGACCCCGGCCCCCGCGCCCGCCAACAGGGGAAGGCATCCAGCCGCACAGACAAGCGCAGTGAAGCACGCAACTACCGTCGCTGCCGTTCTCATGGATCGTTCCTCCGACAGATGAGCCGCCGAGCGGCGGACAGGTTCCACAGGTTTCGATGCCATGCTACGCGGCATGGAGCAGTGTGTCAACGTGCGTTGTCGCTTTTGGCGTGGTCGCGTTCCTTGTCCCGGCGGGCTAGGCGCTTGCCGTGGCGACTGAGGAACAGGAATCCCGCGATCACCCCCACGATGACCGCGAGGCCGATCCACAGGTCGTATTCGGCCACGAACCGCTTGATCCACAGCAGCTTGTCCGGCGGGCACAGGTAGAACGCCATGGCGATGAGAAAGAACCGCGCGCCCCGGCTGCCCAGGCTCGCAAGGCAGAAGCGCCAGAAGTCCAGGCGGAACACCCCCGCGCTGATCGTGAAGACCTTGTACGGGATCGGGGTGAACCCGGCGATGGCCACGGCCCAGACGTCGTAGCGCTGGTAGTGGCGCTCCACGGCCAGGATCCGCTCCTGGCGGAACAGCCGATCCAAAAGCGGGCGTCCCCCGCCGCGGCCGAGGCCGAACCCGAACATGCCGCCGAGCACCGACCCGGCCGTGCACACGAGCGCGTACAAGGGCGCCTGGGTCTGGTCCTGGATGCACAGGGCGATGAGCAGAATGTCGGGCGGGAGAGGGAAGAACGAGCTCTCCGCAAAGGCCATGGCGAAGAGGATCCACAGCGCGTGCGGGCTGGCCGCGTAGGCCGCGACCTGCTCGCGCTGTGCGTGCCACCAACTGAGCAAGTCGTCCAGCATGTCCGTCCCCGCGGCACGCTGGACCTAGGGCGAGGAGACCAGGGCCAGAACGTCGCGCCCGCCGGAGTGCCGCAGTATCGCCCGCGGCGCGAGCAGCACCCGGTCGCCCTCCCGCGTGTGCAGGAGCAACTCACCTTGCGCGGTGAAGCGCGCCCCCAGGTCCTGGCCTTGCCCGAAGCGATGCACGAGCGCAGGCCGCGCCGACCTGGCGTGCCGGTTGCGCAGATCGGCGATCCGGTACCCGCCGCCGCTGTCCGTGTCCTGTAGGAGCAGAAGATCGGCGGCCGGTGACCAGCCCACGGCCTTGGCCCCGTCGAACCGGTCCACCGGATCGCCCGTTGCGTCGAATACCAGGGCCAGCGTGCGCGCGGGCCCGTGCGCGAACGAGACGGTCTCGACCACGAGTCCGCTTGGGCTGCGCAGGACGTTGCGTTCGTACGAGGCGGCCGGTCTCGCCGGGATGCGTTCCGCAGGAAGCAGCAGGCGGCCGACCGGGAGCGCATGGAGCAGGATGAACGCGCCCAGGGCCGCGGTAAGCCCCAGGCAAAAGCCTTCCTGGCGTGGCCGCATGGTCGGTCTCCTTGGCATGGATGCGGGTGGGCCCGTGCGCGCGAACGCGCGCAAACGCGCCCACAGGGACTATCGACCATAGGCGCCTGCTTCTGAACGGGATGTGACAGCGGTCCGCAGCGCGCAGGAAGGCGTTCCGCAGGGCAGGGGCGGCGCGGACTCAGAGCGGCTCGTTCTTCCGGAAGACCTCTACGACCTCGGCGAGCACCCGGTCGATCCGGTCAGCGGGGACCTGGCAGGTGCCGGCGCCGAAGTGGCCGCCGCCCCCGTACCGGGCCAACAGCTCGCCGCACGAGACCTTGCTCGTGCGGTTGAAGATGTTGTGCCCCGCGGCGAGGACCACCCGATCGTCGGGCCCCTCGAAGAGCCGGACCTCCACCTCGGCCTGCGGGTACAGGGTGAAGACCAGGAACCGGTTGCCTGCGGGCAGGCGCTCCACGCCGCGCAGATCGGAGATGACCACGTTCCCGTCCACGCGGGACCGCTGGCGCAGGATGTCCTTGAACGCCTCCTGCTCCTGGAGCACGCGGTCGCAGCGGCGCTTCACCTCGCGGTGCTGGAGGACCTTGTCCAGGGGCAGTTCCTTGATGTACTCGACGAGCCAGCGGAAGTAGCGCTCGAAGTCCGGGCCCGAGGCCGTGCGCGGGTCGATGGTAAGCCCCAGCAGGATAAAGTCTTGCGGATGCGTGATGTCCTCCAGGGTCAGCTGTGCGCTGTCCAGGCGGTCCGTGGCGTCCACCATGTCGGCATGGGGCTCGAACTTCGGGCTCTGGTAGTGCTCATAGATGATCCGCGCACAGCTAGGGGCGCCTCGGAACGCGCCGCGGAACCGGCCGATGTCCTTGAGCTTCGCCTGTTCGGAAACGTGATGGTCGAACCACAGCCCGCAGTCCGGGTGATAGGGCAGATTTACGATGATGTGCTCGGGGGTGACGGGCACCTTGCCGTCCTGCACATCCTTGGGATGCGCGAGGTCAATGCCCGTAATATGCTCGACGAGGGTGAGCAGAACCGAGCTGGCCAGCCCGTCCACGTCCGCGCGCGTCAGGATGCGCATTCGGGCCTCCCCCGGGCCGAATCGTCCTCTTCGGAACGATCCGCTCCCGTGTATGTATAACATGCGAATCGGGCACGTCAACCCCGGTGCTGGAAATGTCGCGTCCTTACGGGATACGCATCGTAGTAGACGCCTGGCCGCGTCTCTTGTGCGCCCTTCGTCCGGTCGACGGGCACAGCGGCTCGTCCGCGATCATTCTCCCCGGCCCAGAAGCACGGCGGGCACGGTGCGCACCAGGATGCGCAGGTCCAGGGACCAAGACGGATGCCACAGGTGATAAAGGTCGCAAATCACGGTTTCGGCCAGGTCGAGCCGGTTGCGCCCGGAGACCTGCCACAGGCCGGTCAGGCCCGGGCGGTCCGTGAGGCGCATGCGCTGCCAGGGAAGGTAGGCGCGCACCTCTTCGGGCAGGGGCGGGCGAGGACCGACAAGGCTCATGTCCCCGCGCAGCACGTTGTAGACCTGGGGCAGCTCGTCCAGGCTGTACTTGCGCAGGAGGCGCCCCACGCGCGTGACGCGGTTGCGCTCGCGCGCGGGCGATTCGGCCGGCAGCATGGAGCGGATCTTGTACATGCGGAAGGTACGCAGGTCGCCGTTCACCCGCTCCTGGCGGAACAGGATTGGCCGTCCGGTCTCTGTCCATACGGCCGCGGCCGCGAGCGCGAGCACGGGGCTTGTCAAGACGAGCGCGGCCCCCGCAAGCGCCACGTCCGCGGCCCTTCGCGCCGCGGCCCGCCAGGCGGGCATGGGACCGAAGTCCAGGTCGAGCATCGGGATCGCGTCCACGCGGTCCAAGGGCACGCGCGCGCGGGCGAGCATCCTAGCGAACGCGGCGTTCACAAGTCGCACCCGGACGTGCAAGGGGTGGAGTTGCGCGAGCAGGTCCACCACGCGCGCCACCGGCCAGTCCGGCACGCACAGGATCGCCTCGTCCGCGTTGTGCTGCACAATCGCGTCTTCCAGGCGGTCCAGGCCGCCGAGCGCCTTTTCCGGCGTCCTGGATTTGCCGCTCTCCATGTCCTTGACGACGCCGGCAATCCGGTAGCCGAAGCGCGGGGCAGAAAGCGCCTCCGCGACTCGCTGCGCGGGCTCTCCCGCGTCCACGAGCAAGGCGGTGCGCACGTCTCGGCCGCGCGCGCGCAGGCCGCGGCGCACACCTCCGCCCAGGGCTCGCGCCAGGAGCACGAGCCCGAAGCTCAGCGCAAAGCTCAACGCGCCCATGAGGAGCACCGTGCCCGGTCCGCCCCACAGGGCCCAACTCGCAGGCGCAACCACCAGGTTCGCCGCGGCCAGGGCCTTGGCGATGCGTACGGCCTCTCGGCGGAACGGGACCAGACGCCGGTCGCGGTACACGTCCACATACAAGAGCGCGAGGCAGCCGAGCACGGCGTACCCGGCCACGAGCCAGGGGAAGGGCGTTTCGAGGACGTGCGCGAATGTCCGCATGCGCAGTGTGGGTGCGGCCCAGGATTCGCCGATCCACAGCGCAACGGATATCCCCACCGCCAGCATGGTCAGGTCCGCGGCCAGCGTGGCTGGCACGTAGGGCGAGGGGAGAGGCCTTGATCGAGAGGGCAGGTCAGCAGGATGATCGTGTAGAATCTCGGGCGCGGTGTCGTGTGGATGCGGTTCGTTCTGGGACATCGGGTTGGGTCGGCGGCCCGAATCGGTCAACGGCGTTTGGCCACCACGAACAGGCTCAGGCCCGGCAGAGGCAGCCACGCGGTGAGCCGCAACAGGGGCACCAGGGTATCGAAGATCTTCAGCTGCACGCGGTCCAGGCGCCGGCGCCGCAAGAGCCGGCTGTTCACCCACCAGCCCAGGAGCCCCAGCCAGTTGAGGTCGCGCATAACCTCGACCTCGAACCCGGCGCGAAAGAGCATGCCCCGCAGCTCCAGCTTGCCGTAGCGGCGGCGGTGGCTCATGGCCTCGTCCAGCGTGCTGTACAGGCCCGGGTACTGGGGCACCTGCACGATGAACCGCCCGCCCCGGGGCAGGAGTCGGTGCACTCGCGCGGCCAGCGCCGCGTCGTCCTCCAGGTATTCGAGCAGGTGCAGGGCCACCACGGTGTCGATCTCCTGCTCGCACAGCGCGTCGAAGTCCTCGTCGCGGGTCGGGTCGACGCGGGCGATGGCCATGTCCTCGCGGCCAGCGAACAGGTTGTGCAGAAGCTGCAGCCGCTCCGGGTTGCTCTCCGAGACGATCACGCGCCGCAGGCCCGCCAGGCGGCGGCTCACGTTGCCCACGCCGCTCCCCAGCTCCAGCACGCGCTTGCCCAGGTGGGGCCGGGCAAGGCGCGCCACCCAGCGCGCGTAGTCGGTGGCCGTACTCATGCTCAGGAGCGCCTGTCTGCCGTAGCGTTCCTCATAACAGTCGTCGATGATCCAGTACTTGAGCACCACGCCCAGGGCCTTGAGCCCGTCTTTCCAGGTGATCTTCTTGCCTTCGGCGTACGAGCGTCCGCGGTAGCTGATCGGGATCTCATAGACCACGCACTCTCGCTTGGCCACCTTGGCCGTGATCTCTGGCTCGATGCCGAAGCCGTTGCTGCGGATCGGGATCGACTTGAGCACGGAGCTGCGAAAGGCCTTGTAGCAGGTCTCCATGTCGCTCAGGTTCAGGTTCGTGAACAGGTTCGAGAGGTGCGTGAGGAACAGGTTGCCGAGCATATGATGGTAGTAGATCACGCGCCGCTCCTGCGCGTACGCGAACCGGGACCCGTACACCACGTCCGCGTAGCCTTCCAGGATCGGGCGGATCAGGCGCTGGTGCTCTGCGGGGTCGTACTCCAGGTCCGCATCCTGGAACACGGCCACGTCGCCGCGCATGTGGGCGATGGCCGTGCGCAGGGCCGCGCCCTTGCCGCGGTTGCGCTCATGCAGGACCAGGCGCACCTCTGGCGATCCGCCGTCGAGTTCCTGGAGGATCTCGCGGCTGCCGTCCGTGGATCCGTCGTCGACCACCACGAGCTCTCTGCGTACGCCCTCGGGCAGAGGGGCCTCGAGCACCCGCCGCACGGCGCTTCGCACGTACGCGTATTCGTTGTACACCGGCATGAGCACGGACAACAGGGCCCCGCGGCTCAGGCGCGCCTCGGCTAGGCGCTCGGGCGCGGTGGCCTGCGCAGCGAGCGGTGCGTCCATGCAGGGCGGCGGCGGGGCAGGCTGGAGCTCGGGAGGTGTGCTGGCGCCCTCGTCGGGCGCGGGATCGTCCGGTGCCACGCGAGTCCCCTTTGGATTCGGTCCTGGGCCGGGCGTATGGTACCAATCCACGCAATCCGGCGCAAGACGCAGGCGGCACCTGCTCGGTCAAGCGCCCCGCACGAGGTCAAAGGCCTCGGTGCACTGCGCGCCGTAGTCGGGGTCCGCGAGCGCACGCCGCTCAAAGGACCGCTGCGCCGCGGCCAGGTGCCGGTCGCACCGGTGGGACCGGTAGAGGCGGTCCGCGGCCCGGTAGAAGCGCCCGTCCGCGAGCGGCCGGTACGTACGCCGCTCGGCCAGGGGCACGGGCAGGAACACCGAGTGGCGCGTGTTTCCGCAACAGACCCAGTTCAAGGACGCTTGCGGATCCTCGCGGTCCAGGACCAGGTACTGCGCGGAGATCGTCATCCAGAAGTGGGCCTGGTCGTCGTTGCACAGGGCATGGGGCACGTACTTGCGGTCGCGGGTGAGGCCGAAGACGTCCGCGATTCCGGGGCGGTTGCGGGCGCGCTTGAGGAGTTCGCGCATGCGCTCGTACCGGCGGCGTGTGTTCTTGTTCGGCGGCTGGGTCGCCCAGGTGCGCGCCCGGGCGAGCAGGTAGTGGTTGCTGGCCGCGTGCGTGCCGCGCGAGAGGAACTTGTAGGCCGCGTGCGGGCCCGCGGTCTCCAGAAGCAGGGCCTCGCGGGCGTCCACGAACAGGAAGATGCTTCCGCGATCCGGCCCCGCGCCGCCCGCGGCGCTCGCGTCGGCCAGCCGGTCGAACAGGCGGGGGATGTCGCGCACGCGTCCCGCGCGCTCCACGAGATACCGCAACAGGTGACAGTCGTCCAGGTACGGCCGCTCTGGCACGCGGTCGGTGTGCGAGCCCGTATGATTGCCGCCCGCCAGGCCCCGGGTGCTGACCGCGTGGGCCAGGCCCAGGTTGCCGATGTCGCGCCCGCCCTGGAGGGGCGTGCCGTCGGGCCCGCGGAGGATCAGGAACTGCTGGACCCGGTTGCGCTCGTCGCGGATCTTCAAGAGCGCGTTCTCGCGCTTGCTCACGCGCACGAATCCGGTGCAGTGCGGGGGCGCGGCCCTCTGCTCTGGGGGCGGGCTGTTCAGGAGCAGGATGTCCTCGGTGGTAAGCTCTGCGCCCTGGGCGAGGCCCCCGGCCTCGTCCAGCCAGTGGGGCGTGAGCTTCTCCACGAGCCGCGCGAAGTCGCGCACGGCCGCGTGCACGGTGCGGTCCGGGATCTTCTGCTTGCGCAACCGGCCGCGCAGGGCGCGTACGCGCGCGCGTAGCACGCCGCGCGCCGCGCGGCCGATCCAGCGGCCGGTCGCGCGCGTGTCGCCGGTGAGGTCGACAAAGGATCGTACAGAGCTCATGGGGACTCCTTCGGCAAGGCGGCGGTTCGATTCGCCGCGGATTGGGCGAGGGCGCCCTTGTCTACTTTGCCCGCGGCGTTGCGCGCGAGCGCGTCGACGAACACCACGCGCTGCGGGACCATGTACACGGCCAGCCGTCGCGTGCAGTGGCGGCGCACCTGTTCTTCGGTGAGGTGCGCGCCCGGCGCCGGGACCACGTACGCCTCGACCACCTCTCCGAGTGACGCGCGAGCCTCGGTGGCGGGCGCGCCGCGCACCGCGGCTTCGCGCACGTCGGGAAGCTCGCAGAGCACGGCCTCCACCTGCGCGGCGTACACGTTCTCGCCGCCGACCAGGATCACGTCCTTCTTGCGGCCGTGCAGGGTGTAGAAGCCCTGCTCGTCGGCGCTCGCGAGGTCGCCGGTGGGCCACCAGGTGCGCCCGTGCATCCGCACGGACGACGCTTCCAATCGGCCCGGCCGGCCGTGGTATCCGGGGATGACCACCTCGCGCGCGAGCAGGAGCTCGCCCACCTCGCCGGGCGCGGCCTCGCGGCCGTCCTGGGTCTGGATGCGGCAGTCCACAAAGGGGAGCGTCCGGCCGATGGCACGCGGGTGGTCGTCCAGGTCCGCGTCGCGCAGCCGGTGGGTCATGCAGATCGACTCGGTGAGCCCGTAGAAGTTGTGCAGCGCCACGTTCGGGAACCGCGCGCGCAGGTCCCGCACTGCGGCCGGGGGCATGGGGCTGCCTGCGAACGCGACAAGCCGAAGGGCGGCGAGGTCATACCGCTCCAGGTCGCGCACGGCCAGCATGCGCTGCAAGAGCGCGGGTACGGTCAGGCACGTGGTCACGCGCTCGCGGGCCATGGCGGCGAGCACCTTGTCGGGCGCCGTCGAGGGCGCGAGCACCAGGGGCGCCTTTTGGTAGGCGGCCACGGGCAGCTGGCTGTAGAGCGCGGTGCAGTGGAACATCGGGTTGACGAGCAGGTGCACGTCCTCGGGCACGAAGTCGTGGGCGTTCACCGCGGCGGCCACGTTGAACAGGAGGTCCATGTGGCGCATCATCGCACCCTTGGGTTCGTCCGTGGTCCCGGACGTGTGCATGAGGATGGCGAGATCGTTGTGGTCCGCCGCCACGTCGGGGGCGAGCCCCGGTGCTTGACGTAGATCGTCGTAGGCAAGCGCGCCCTCATCCGGCCCGGCGAGCGCGTACACGGCGCAGCCGGTCTCGTGAGTTGCGGGTTGAAGCGCGCGGGCCTGTCGCGCGTCGCGCGTCACAAGCACGTGCGGCCCCACGGAGGCGAGAATGCGCGCAAGCGCATCGCTCGGCAGCCAGGTGTTCAGCGGCACCATCACCCCGCTCGCGCGCTGCACCGCCCAGTACAGGAGAACATAGTCCGGGCTGTTGGGCAGGAGCGCCGCCACTCGGGGCCGACGCTCGCCCGCGGCGCGCCACAGCCCGGCGGCCAGGCGCTGGACCTGCACGTCCGCCTCCCGGTAGGTGAGCCGCCGGCCGCCCTCCACAACGGCCGGCCGGTCGGGCGCGAGGTCCACGGCCTCGCGCCACAGGTCCGCCAGGGTGTGGAGCCGCGGCTTGCGTATCTGACGGGCCGCCTGGCTGAAGATCTCCGCAAGGACCGGCTCGATGGCGTCGGCCACGTACCGGTTGCCGTATTCGTTGGGATGGTTGCGGTCGGTCCAGGCGCGCCGATCGTGCAGGATGCGCTCCTGGATGTTGGCCACATACGGGCAGCCATGGCGGCGGATGAGATCCGCTTCGATCTTGTGCCACGCGGCCCCGCGCGGGTCGGAGCCCGCGTCCTTGGGGAGTGTGCGGCCCTGTTCGTCGCGGCACGGGCCGAACACGCCCAGCACCACGGCTCGCGCGCCGGCCCGGTGCGTTTGTGTGATGAGCGCCTCCAGGTCGCGGCCCCAGGCCTGTGGCGGGCGCGCATCCGCGTGCCAGTCGTTGGCCCCGAGCTCCAGGAGCACGACGTCGGGCCGCAACGCCAGCGCGTCGGCCGCGAACCGTTCGCGCGCGGACGGGAACGCGTCGCCGCTCTTGCCCGCGTTGAGGAAGGTGTGGTCCGGAAAGCGGTCGGCCAAAATGTCGCTGAACCGCTGACCCGGTCCGGGGCATGTCGTAAGGCTGTCGCCGAAGCACACCACCCGCATCGCAGTCTCCGCGCGCGGACCGCTGAAAGCATGCCTTTATAGAACGGCTCAGCGCCTCGGTCAAGCCCGGCTCTGTTGACGGTCGGTCGACGGTCCGTATAGTCCCCTGGCAAGCCTGACCGAGGAGACCGCCATGCCCGTACGCAAGTCCGCGCCAGGCCCTCGCAAGGCCTGGTCGTTTGATCCGCGGCAGAGAACCTGGTCCTGGGACCCATACGGCGCGAGGGTGTGCTGCGTGCAGGGCGCGGACGCCGCGGTCGTGGTGGACGGTCGCCGGCTGGACGCGCCCCGGGCCGGGTCCGTGGACGTGCGCGACACCGGCCGCACGCGCGACGCGCTCGGCTCGCGCGAGGTCGTGGAGGTGGAGTTCGCCTTCGAGGCCCCCAGGGTCGCGCTCATTCTGCGGGTGGGCCTGCCGCGCAATCGACGGATGCTCTACGTGCAGGCCGTAGTCCGCAACGACGGGACTGCGCCGAAGCGCCTGGACGCGTGTGAGCTCGTGCGGGCTCTTCCCAGGCGCGGCGGGGGAATGGCCCTGGGCCCGCAACCGGGAGAGGTGCGCTGGTTCGGCTATCAACCGTGGAGAACGCGGATCGAACGGGTGGGCGCCCGCCCTGCGCGGCACACGACCGGGCTCATCGGCCAAGTGTACAACCCGACCGCCGGCCAGGGGCTCAATCACAGCTTCGTGACCTTCGATCGTCTGCGCGGATATCAGGAGCTCGGCTACAGCCGCGGGGGCCGGCCACGCCCCTTCCGGGCCGTGTGCGACTTCTCTGAGCACTGCCTCCCCGCGGGCGGGTCCATTGCCACGGAGATGCTGCGTCTCGTCCAGTTCCAGGACCCGTATGCAGCGCTCGAGGACTGGGCCGACGCCGCGGCCGCGGTGTATCGTCCGCGCCTGCCTGCCGAGACGCCGGCTGGCTGGAGCGGAATGGCCTGGCGGTGCGGGCGCAGCCAGGGGTGTCTGAGTGCCCGCGAAGACCTGCTGCGCAATGCCGACGCGATCCGCCGGCGGCTGCCCGCCCTCGGCGTGGACTACCTGTGGACGTCGCTGGGCGGGCTCAAGGGCGTGATGCCGGGCAACTGGTTCGACGTCAACCGCTCTCAGCCTCCTCGCGAAGTGAAGCAGTTCCTGGGCGAGCTGCGCAAGCGTGGATTCAAGCCCATGCTGTGGGTGGTGCCGTTCTGGATCTACCGTCAGGCACGCGTTGCGTGGCAGGCGAACCGAGACAACTTCCTGCGCCTGGACGGCGAGCCGGCCTGCCGTCCCAGGTACCTGCCCTTCACCAATCAGGCCCAGCGCGAGGACGAACGGTTCGGGTGCTCGCCCCTGGACGGCACGCATCCGGCCACGCATGCGTTTCTGCGCAAAGTGTTCGACGCGTATCGACGCATGGGCGTGCGCTACTACATGCTCGACTTCCTGGGGTGCGGCAAGGGACTGGAGCAGCATGACCCGTGCGCGTGCGCGCCCGTGGAGCGCGACCGGGCCGTCATGCACACGATCCGCAAGGCCGCCGGTCCGCACACCCATCTGCTGACCGCAGTCAACTCGAACCTGGGCTACACCGGGTGCGTGGACGCCATGCGAGTGAACACGGACTATGGCGAGGGCCGGCCGATCGGTTCCTCTCCTCCCCGGTTCGATAACGCGACATTCCTTGTGCACGATCGATGGTTCTCGAATCATCGGCGCCTTTTGCGCAATGCGGCCGCGCAGTACTTCGTACATCGGCGCCTCTGCATCAATGACTGCAACTTCGTGACCGTAAGCAAGCCCGTGCCGCGCCACGACGCCGAGGTGACGGCCACGACCTTCGGGCTCACGGGCAGCCCGGTCATGCTGGGTGACGATATCGAGCGCATTAGCGACGAGCGCCTGGCGATCATCAAAAAGATCCTGCCGCGCACCCCGCAGACCGCCAGGCCCGCGGACCTGTTCGCGCGTACGGGGCCGGACAACTACCCGCGCGTCCTCGTCCTTCCGGTGGATACGGGGTGGGACCGGTACGTGGTGGTCGGGGTCTTCAACTTCGAGGATCGAATGGGGTCCATCGAGCTCGACGCACGCATGCTGGGCCTGCGGGCGCGGCGCTGGCATGTGGTGTGGGACTTCTGGGACGAGGCCTATGTGGGCCGGTTCCGGGACGCGATCACGTGCGAGGTGCCGGCCGGCTCGTGCCGATTGTGGCGGGTCAGCGCGGCGCGGCGGCATCCGTGGCTGGTCGGGTCGGACATGCACGTGCTCGGGGGCCAGGTCGAGGTCGGCGCCTTGGCGTGGGACCCGCAGACGCGCACATTGACCGGGTCGGCCAGCCGGCCGACGGGCGAACAGGGGAGCCTGTACTTCGCGCTGCCGCCGACGTACCGCTTACTCGATCCCTGCGGGCATTGGCTGGCCAAGGACGCGCGCGACGAGACCACGATCCTGCGCCGCCGATTCGACTTCGACCGGCCGCGCAAGCGGTTTACACTGCGCTTTGCACAAGCGAAACGGCAATAGGCAATGCGATGTACTGCCCTGCGCCGAGAGGAGGTGCGCAACAGGCGTCCGCGCGAAGCCCGAAACGTTCTGGCCATCCGGCGGGAAGCGAGATAGGATAGCGGCGCATCGCAGCCGTGTGCCGTCGACGCGTTATCCCGTGGCCTCGGATGGACCCGCGAAAGGAAAGGAACGAACTCATGGCGCTATCCGCACGAATCATGCCGTGCCTGGACATGCAGAACGGCCGCGTGGTCAAGGGCGTCCACTTCGTCGAGATCCGCGACGCGGGCGACCCGGTGGCTTGCTGCCGTGCCTATTGCGAGGCGGGTGCGGACGAGCTGGCGCTCCTCGACATCACCGCCACGGTGGAGGGGCGGCGCACCATGCTCGACGTCGTGCGCCGTGTGGCCGATGCGGCCACGATCCCGTTCACCGTGGGCGGAGGCATCTCGGACGCGGATACGGCCGAGCAGGTGCTCGCCGCGGGCGCGGACAAGGTGTCCACGAGCAGCGCCGCGTTCCGCAGGCCCGAGGTGATCGACGAGATGGTGAGGGCTTTCGGCCCCGAGCGCGTGACCGTGGCCGTGGACGTGGACCGCGACGACGCGCTGCCGTCCGGGTACGAGGTGTACATCGACGGCGGGCGCACCGCCACGGGCGCGGACGCGGTGGAGTGGGTGCGCCGGGTGGACGGGTTCGGCGTGCACACGATCCTGCCCACGAGCAAGGCCACGGACGGCGCGCGCACCGGGTACGACCTGCCGCTGATCCGCGCGGTGCGCGGGGCCTGCTCGGCGGAGGTGGTCGCCTCGGGCGGGGCGGGGGAGCCGGCGCACTTCTACGACGCGGCCGAGGCCGGGGCCACCGTGCTCCTGGCCGCGAGCGTGTTCCACTTCCACGTCATCGACATCGGCGACCTCAAGGCCTACCTGCGCGAGCGCGGCGTCGAAGTTCCTTGAGGAGGGCACAGTCCCGGATCGGCCTGCGCCCGGAGAACGCAGCGGCTACTTCCAGGCCACCGCCACGAACAGGGGCGCCGCGTGCGTCGCCTTGGCCTGATGGGTGACGCGTAAGCGGCCTTCCCGGCGCTGCGCGGACAGCTTGCTCGTCTCCTTCCAGCGCCCTCTGCGCGAGAGCCGTTCCAGACGGGCGGGCTCGCGCTCATCGAACAGGTCGAAGGTGACCTCGTCCCACGCATCCAAGGTGAGGTTGAAGAACCCGAGGAGCGTCTCGCCCGTGGCATCATGCCGCATGCCCAACGGGTGGGCGCCGGGTCCGTGGATCGCGAGCGGCAGTTGCCCGCGGCTCAGCCACAGGAGCACTCTACGAAGCTGCTCGGCGCGCAGGGGGTGGCAGTACCCCGGTCCGTACGCGGTGGCAAGGTCATAGGCCTGCACGGCCACGCGGCCGCCGAGGGCGTTTTCGAATACGTGCAAGGCCACGGCGCCGGGCTCTTGGTCGGGGTCCACGAGGCGGCTGACCACAGTCGCGCCATCGGCCGGGTCCATGCGGCTCACGTGAACGCGGCGGCTGAGTCCCGGCAGGCTGGCGGTGAGGTACCGCTGCGGCGCGCCGCCGAACTCGGGATGGAAAAGCTCTTCCGCGGCGATGGGCCCGAGCTCGCTTCGCGGCACCGGGGGCTCGATGCCCTGGAGCCCGAGCTGCGGGCCGAACCCGCGCTCGAACAGCGTGTTCGCGGCCACGGCGTCCAGGAGCAGCCCGCGCTTGAGGAGGTCCGCGATCTCTTCGTCCGTGAACGCGCACAGGGTCTGGCCGCTCGTGGCCGCGACCGCGGTCTCGGACGCGCCGTAGGCCACCGGGATGCCGTGCGTCTCCAGGGCCAGGACCATGGGATAACCGTCCGCGATGAGGGCAGAAGCCCCCGCGCCCGGGGGCAGGCGGCGGTGATAGGCCTCGCGCGGGTGGAAGAGCATGCGCACCCCGCGCAGCGCGCCCGGCCGTTGGGCGCGCTCGGCCAGGGCGTCCAGGAACCGCTTCTTCTTGCGCAGCATCCGGCCCATCACCGGATGGCTCTCCATGGGCGTGCCGCAGTGGTCGAACAGGTTCATGGTCACGCCCCGGCACCCCAGGCCGAAGCTGGCGGCCATCTGCAGGAACGTGAAGGTCACGCTCTTCGAATACTGGGTGAAGGGGACGTTCTCCACCTCGGTCTCTTCGATCGTGTTCTCGGGCATGACGTGCCGCGTCAGCTTGATCGAGTCCGCGCTGTAGCGCAGGGGCCTGGAGCGAGGTCTCGTTGTAGCTGCCCAGGGGAGGCCGGCTGTAGACCGGTCCCGCGGGCGCCAGGGCCTGCGCGAGGCCCCGCCAGTCGCGCCCCTCCTGGCAATGCCGGCGCGGCCCGGAGGACATCAGGCCCACGTGCGTGCCCGGGCTCGCGGCGCGGACCGTGTCCGCGAGGAACCGGACCGTGTCCACCATGATTTCGGCCTGTAGGTCGAGCCAAACCGTGCGCCACGGGTGCGGCTCGCCGGGCTGGAACAACGCGGCGGTGAGCCGCTCGCGCGTGACCGGCTCTCCCACCTTGTCCGAAAACCGCACCAGGTGCGTCTCGCAAAAGCAGCCCCAGTCGACCGGCCCGTGGTTGAAGGTGCGGATGTCGTCTTCGACCCAGATTACGTGCGGGCGGGTCTCTGCGTACAGGGTCCAGACCTGGGCCGTGTGCGCGCGCCAGGTCTCGGACAGGGGGCAGGCGCACGCCGTGGATGCCGTGCCGTCGGGCCCGACCATGGTCTGCAGACCGGGCACGTACGTCTCGCCCCGGCGCCCGCCGTCCGTGTGCCCCAGGGTGATCCACGGGTTGATGGAGTAGACCACGCCGATGCGCTCGAGCGCCTCCTTGATGCGGTACAGGTTGCGCTGGTAGGCGCACGCGTAGTCGAGGGGCACCTGGCCGTGGCTGAACTCCTCCACGTCCACCTTCACGATGAGCTCGTCGACGCGGTACCTGGGAAGCTGTTCTTCGACTTCGGCCAGGTTGGCCTCAAAGCTCCACGGCGGCAGGGTGCGGCGCAGCGCGTACCAGGCCGGCGACTGGGCCTCCTTTCCGTTCTGCTGCATTGAGTGTCCTTGGGTCGGGCATGCGAGGGTCGAGCGGGCTTCGTGGTCTTCTCTACAGGGGCAAGCCGATGACGCGCCGGCTCAGTCCTGGATCAAGCCGGCGTCCGGATCCCAGCCATGCTCGACCCGGAAGTCGATGGGCTCGTGAACGCGGTCGCTCATCTCGTACACGCGCACGCGCCTGCGTTCGCGCGGGGGCTTGTCGTAGATGTACAGAGCTTCGTCCTTGAGCGTGCAATGCAGCCCGTGCAGGTTCAGGACCCACTTGAGCGCGTAGATCAGGGTCATGTCGCGCACCTCCAGGGTGACGAGCTCTTGCTGGTTCACGTCCGGGGCGACCACCAGGTTCACGCCGATCTGCGCGCGAAAATACTGGAGCACCTGCTCCAGGGGCATGTCCACGAACTCGAAGGTCACCTTCTTGGTGACCAGGCGCCGGGCCACCTGTCTGCGCCAGTTCGGGCCCAGCGGCACGAAGTTGGGCGGCTTGGGGGCTTGCGCCTCCGCAGAAGGCTCGCCGTCTCGGGCTGCGCCATCCGGCGCGCCGGCGGGGGTCTCTTGACTCGGGCTCGTCCACAGATTCCGGACGTCGTCCGTAGCCGAGGAGGACGCCTCCTGCGCGGATGGCGAACAGGACCACAGCAGACCGGCCGTCGCGGCGAAAATCGCGATGCGTGCTCCGCGCGCAAGAGCTATGCGGTGCATGCCAGGCCTCCGTGCGGCTGTGCGTTCCCCCTTCACCCTACTTGACTATACGCTGCCGGGCGGGACGAGGCAAGCGCTCATTTGCACTGGGCGGCCACCAGGAACCCGTTAGCGAACCGGTCCACGTCCGCGTGTGTGCACGGGCCGTCGCGCCGGTCGTTGAGTCCCACGAGCTCGCGCACGCGCAGGCCCGCGCCGTCGAGCAGGTCCACGAGCTCCTCACGTGTGAAGGAATGGAGCCGCAAGTCCACGCGGCCGCGGTAGTTGCGCACGATATGGTCTCCGGGTTCGAGCAGGCCCAGCATCTGGCCGACCTTCTCGGTCGCGCGCGCGCTCACGGTCCGGTGGGCACTGCGCACGTAGTCCTGGTTGTGCACATGCACCAGGAGCACTCCACCGGGCGCCAGCAGGCGGGCGGCCCACGCTACGAGCGCCTCGCGCGCCGCGGCTCCATGCACCAGGCCGAGCGTGCTGAACATGAGAAGAATGGCGTCGAATCGCGGCCCGGGCGCGAATGGGAGCCGGAGCATGTCCGCCTGCACGAGTGCGGCGCGCAGGCCCTCCTCGGCGAGCTTGTCGCGTGCCAGGGCGAGCATGTGGGCCGAGAGGTCCAGGCCCACCACGCGGCACCCGCGCCGGGCGAGCTGCACGACGTGCCGCCCCGTGCCCGCGCCCAGGTCCAGGACCCGCGCGCCCGGACGCACATGCGCGTCCACGAACGCGGCGTCCGAGGCGAACAACGGGTTGTACGCGAACGTGCGGTCATAGGTCCGGGCAATGACCGGGTCGGACACATAGCGGGCAATGCTGGGGTCAAGACGCCGGGGGCGGCTCATCGGCATCCGTGTGCGCAGAGGGCGGGCGCTCGGCGGCTCGCTCGGCCTGTTCCGAGGCGGCGCGGTCCGTGCGCAGGGCTCGCCAGCACCCCACGGCCAGCAGGACCGTGCCCAGGAAGATGGCGCCGTACGCCTTGGCATAGGACCCGAGCGCGTCGCCCACCAGGCTGGAGCTCGTGCCCAGAATGGCCACGAGCGCGCCCGCGTACAGGAGCGCGTCGATCCGGTCGCCGCGTCTGCGGGCGAGGCGCGCGCCGAGCACGCCTGCGGGCAGTATCAGGGTGACGAAGTGCGCGGGCCGGGCCTCCGGACTCACCAAGAGGAGCAGGATGAACACAAGCCCCAGCTGCGCCCCCGCGGCGGCCGTCGCCGTGGAGGGAAGGGGCCTGCGCACGCGCCAGGCGATGACGGCGGTCAGGACCAGCACGGCGGCCAGCGCCAGGATATTGACCGTTGTCAGAGACAGATCCGCCACGTTGATCCGATACACGCGGTCCTCGCGCTCGTGCAGGGAGCTCGCGCGCACATCGCGCAGGTACCGGTTCAGCAAGGCGGGGACGCTCTGGCCCGGGGCGTCCTCGGCGGGAAGAGAGCGGACCATCTTGCTGCGGCGGGCCACGTACCCGGCGAGCATGCGCCGGCTGGGGCCCCAGTCCCAGGTGAGCGCCGGGGCCAGCACGGCCAGCACGGCCAGGGCCAGGAACCCGTAGGTGAATGCGCGCCAGCGGCGCTTGTACAGGTAGTAGAGGACCAGCACCGCGGGCATGAACTTGAGCGCGGCCGCCCAGCCCGTGAGCACGCCCCCGATCCGCTGGCGGTTCTGCACCACGCACCACGCGCCCGCGAACGCGAGCGCGGCGACGGGGATGTTGACCTGCCCGAGCCGCGCATTGTCCACGAAGAAGCGCGAGGACACGGCCACCGCGGCGAGCCCGGTGGCCAGCCGATGCTCGCCGTCCGGGTCGGCGAGCCGACAGGTGACCAGGAGCATGACGAGGTACCCGCCCGCCTGCACCAGGTACCAGACATACGCAGCGGGCAGCGGATCGAGCGCGCCCAGGGGCGCCACGCACTGGGCGAACACGGGCAGGTACTTGAACTGGAGCCCGCCCCAGGCCGCGTAGATGCTGCCGCCCTCGAGCGCGGTGCGGCCGGCGTGGTAGTAGCGGCGGAGGTCGCTTCGCACCGACCTCGGGGCCGCCTTGGGCCAGAACGCGACCATGGCCAGAATCAGCAGCGCCAGGGCCAGGCGCCGCGCGCGCGTGGACTCGGGCAGGCGCATCAGGTTTCTCCCTGTCGGCCGGCGCCGGCGAGCTCTTGGTAGAGTCGGCGGTGCCTGTCGGCTATGTCGCGGATGTTGAACGCCGCGGCGATGCGCTCGCGCGCGTGCGCGCCCATGTCCGCGGCGCGGACCGGATCGTCGAGTAGCGAGAGGATCGACTCCGCCATGGTCTGCGGGTCCTCCTTGGGTACGAGGAGCCCGGAGACCCCGTCTTCGATGAGCGAGTACAGGCCGCCGACCCCGCAGGCCACGACCGGCCTGGCCCAGGCCATGGCCTGGATGACGGACAGACCCAGGCCCTCCTGAGTGGACGGCTCTACGAATACGTCGAGGTCGCGCAGGTACAGGGCCTCCTGGGGCGCGGCGCTCCTGCCCGCGCCCATGCTTGCAAAGCTGGCGCCCGGGGCGAAGGTCACTCGCCTATCCACACCCAGCTCGTGGGCCAGGCGGCGCAACCTCGCGATGTCCGGCCCGCTGCCCATGACCAGGAACTCGACCTCCGGCCGCTTGGCGTGCACGAGGGCCGCGGCGCGCAGGAATGCGGCCTGCCCCTTTTCCGGAATGAGCCTGCCGAACGTGCCCACGACCGGCGTCGCGCCTGCCTCGGCCGCGGCGGTGCCGAGATCCGGCGAGGCCTCGGGTTCCGGGCGCACGTAGCGCGATAGGTCCACCCCGTTGGGTATCACGCTGACCGTCTGACGCGGAATCCGCTGGGACTGGATGAGTTCTGCGCGCACCGCGTCGGATACGGCCACGAGGGCTGTGCTCTGCATGTCCGGCGGAAGGCGGTCCTTGGGGCCGAGGCGCCGATTCACCGTAACCACGCAAGGCACGCGCAGCGCGTGCGCGAGCCGCCGGGCGCGGCGGGCCATGCTCGCGTCGTGCGCGTGCACGACCTGCGCCCGGAAGCCCCGGGCCCGGCGCAGGGCCCCGTGCCCGAGCAGAGGGATGCCGACGTACCGGTTCGTCTCCGCCGGTAGTCCGTCGGCTCGGAAGGCGGCCTCTGCGTCTCCGCCGGCCGCGGATAGGGTGAGGCACTCCACCCCGCGCGTGCGAAGCGCGCGGGCGAGGCTCAGCGCGTTGTGGGTTGGACCCGTGTACGCAAGACTGGGCGTCAGGTACAGGGCCCGCTGGATCCGGACGATGGCGGTCTCCGTTCGCTGGCGGTTGCGAGCGCCTAGCGCTTGCGGCCGACCCGGCCCGCTGCGCGTCGACCAGCCAGGCGGTCGGGCGTGTTGCGCCATCGGCGGTGCATCCACACCCACTGGTCGGGCGCGGCGCGGACCGCGCGTTCCAGCGAGTCGGTCCACAACTGGGTCAGCCGAAGGATCGCCGCGTCTCGGTCCCGGCTCGAAAACGAGACCGCGTCCCCGAGCGGCCCCTCGATGCGCACGCGGAATCGGTCGCCTTCGCGCAACAGGAACATGGTGTACAGGGGCGCCCGCGCCACCAGCGCCAGCCTGGCCGGCGCAGTGGGAGTATAGGCCTCTCGGCCGAAGAAATCCACGAAAACCCCTTCGAGCTCGCTGATGTCCTGGTCGGGCAGGATTCCCAGGCCGGTCCCCTTGCGCAAGGCGTCGATCATAGCCCGGGGCGACTCGTCCGCGCGCAGGACCTCCACCCCGCCGGCCGCGCGCAAGGCGGTCAACAGGTCGTCGAGATGGCGCTCGTGCATGCGCCGGCCCACGACCCGCACCGAGCCCCCGAATCGCGCGCACAGGGAGGCCAAGAGCTCCCAGTTGCCCAAATGTCCGGTCACCACCAGGGGCCCGGGCGGGGTTTGATGCGCGGCGATGAACTGCTCGAGCTCCTCGGGATTCACGAGCAGCTCGCGCACCGCTTCGTCCGAGAGGCGGTGGATGATGAGCGTCTCCAGCAAGCCGATGGCCAGGTTCTCGAAGCTGCGCCGCGCGCAGGCCCGGATCCAGGCCCCGGAGCGGTGCGGAAACGCGAGGCTCAGGTGGTCGAACGCGCGCCAGCGCTCGCGTGGAGCCAGGGCGTAGGCCAGCGTGCCCAGGGCCCGGCCCCAGGCCATGAGGCCGCGGCGGCTGAGGCGCACCATTAGGCCCGGCGCCACCCGCAAGACCGGGGTGGCCACGCGCCAGCGCAGATTGCGCATCATGCGTGAGAGCGTCCGACTACTCATCGATCGCTCGCCTCGGCAATCAGTCGTTCGTAGAGCGCGGCCAGATGGTCGCGCTGGACCGAAAGGTCAAAGGCCTGCACGGCCCGCCGCCCCGCGCTCACGAGCCGACCCCGCGTGTCGGGCTGCAAGGCTCGCGCCAGTCCGTCGCGCACGGCCGCCGCGATCGGGTCGACGGCCAGATAGTGGGCTCCCTCTTCCAGGGCCTCGGCCGCGATCCCCACGCGCGTGGACACAAGCGGTACGCCCGCGGCCAGGCTCTCGAGCTGCACGTTCGCGATCCCCTCGCTCTGGCTCGTGAGCGCGGTGACGTCGAAGGCTCGGTAGACCCGCGCAAGGTCGCGCTGCCAGGGCAGGAACCGCACGCGGTCCTTGATCCCCAGCGCGCGCACGCGGTCGCGCAGGGCCGGGGCCTCCTTGCCCTCACCCACGAGCGCGAGCATCGGCGGCGGCGTGTGCCTGAGCTCGGCGAACGCGTCGAGGAGCAGGGGGATCCGCTTGATCCGGTGGAGCCGTCCGATGCACCCGATGACCGGCCGGTCCATGGGCAGGTCCAGGGACCGCTTGGCCTCGGCCGGTGTGCAGGGAGGGGAAAGCTCGGCCACGTCGATGCCGTTGTACTGGACCAGGAACCGGCCTCGCGGGATGCCCGAGCGCGCATGGTTGTACTCGAGCACCGCCTGGGTTACGCACAGCACCGGACCGTTGAACCGGGCGAGGAGCCGGTCGACCAGGTAGTGGCGCCTGCGCTTGCCCAGGCCCAGGTCTCGCTCGTGGGCCAGGCGCACGGGCACGCGCGCGAGCATGGCCGCGATGCGTCCGCTCGTGTTCGCGCGGCGCATATGGCAGTGTACGATCTGCGCCCCGATCGTGCGCAGGTGCCGGGCCAGCCGCCACAGGCTCGCGGGGTCGTACCGGGTGCGCATGTACTTGAAAGTCACGGGCACGCCCTGGGCCTCCATGTCGTCGGCGAGCTCACCCCGCTCGCGCAGGGTCACAACCGAAAGTTCGAATCGGTCTCGGTCCAGCATCGGAAGCACGCGCAGCAGGTTGCGCTCCACCCCGCCCACGGGCAGGGCGCCGATCACGTGCACCACGCGAATGCGCTCCGGGCGCGCGCTCGTCATCGGTCCGCTTCCTTCCGGTCGGCGAGCACAATGCGGTAGAAGGCGACCGTTGCGTCGGCCAACTGGTCGATCGTGTAGTATCGGGCCGCGCGCGCGGCGCCCGCTTCGCCCAGGGCCGCGCTGGTGGACGGGTCGTTGAGCAGTGCGGTGATCGACTCGGCCAGGGCCTCTGGGTCGCGCGCCGGCACCAGCCGCCCAGTCGCGCCCTGCGTGACGATCTCGGGCAGGGACCCGACGCACGTGGCCACCACCGGCCGGCCCACGGCCATAAACTCCACGGCCGCGCGGCTCCACCCCTCGGACCCGATGCTCGCGAGCACGCCGACCTGCGCGAGCCGCAGGAAGTCGCCGATCCGCTCCACCTGGCCGACCCAGCGCACCGCCTCACGCACGCCTACCTCGCGGACCAGGTCTTCGAGGCGGTCGCGGTACCCGCTCTTGCGCGAGAACGCGAACACGCACACCGCGTTCGGGTGCGCGGCGAGCACACGGGGCAGGGCGCGCACCAGGTACTCCTGTCCCTTGATCGGCGCCAGCCGGGCCAGGCACCCGATGACCGGCGCGTCCTCTGGGATATGGAGGCGCCGGCGCAGCTGTTGCGGGCCATCGGGCGCGCTCGTGCGCAGCTCGCGCGGGTCCGTGCCGCCCGGGATGACCGTCGCAGGGCCCGGGATCCGCAGGCCCGAGGCGGCCACGGCACGGGCCACGGCTTCGCTGACGCACACGAGTCCGTTCGTGGCGCGGCTGAAGAGCCACCGATTGGCCGCATGCGCGCGGATCGGGGTCACGACATGCCGCGTGCGCACGAGCGCCGGACGCGCGCGCAGGCGCGCGAGCGCGGCGGCGGCCAGCCAGTGGTCCTTGCCCCGGTGCGTGTGCACGAGGTGCGCCTGTACGGTCCGGATACGCGCGCGGATCAGCCGGACATCCGAAAGGTCCAGCCAGGGGTGGAACCGGCTTCGCATGTGCGCCGCTGTGCACGGCAGCCCCCGCCGCCCGGCGCGGTCGACCACGCTATGGGACCGGCGACCGATGACCTCGACCTCGTGCCCGCGCTCGCGCAGCGCCTGGGCGAGGTCCACGACGCGGCCGGCCTCGCCCACGTACTCGCGCGCGCTGCACAGGTGAAGGATGCGCAGGCGGTCGGCCATGGCCTATCCTCGCGCGGCCTGGACGCGGGCGATGGCCGTGCGATACACGGACTCGGTCCGTTCGGCGATTGTCCCGGCCAAGTAGGCGGTCACGGCTCCGCGGGCCCGCTGCGTGCGCCTGGCCGTGGTCTCGGGGTCCGTGAGCGTATCGATAATCCCCTGGGCAAGGCTCTGGGCATCACCCGGGGTCACCAGCCGGCCGCACGCTCCGTGTTCGAGGATCTCGGCCGTGCCCCCGATGTCGCTGGCCACGACCGGCACGCCCAGGACCATGGATTCCTTCACGACCGTGCTCGATGCGTCGCAGTCGCGCGCGGCGAGGACCGAGACGTCCAGGGCCCCCAGTACGCTGGCCACGTCCGTGCGGAACCCGGCCCAGATGACTGCGTTCTCCAGGTCCATCGAGTGGATGAGCGCGCGGATGCGGTCCCAGTCTCCGCCCGTTCCCACGAGCAGAAAGCGCGCGCCCGGCACAACCGCACGCACGCGGCCGGCCGCGTGCAGAAGCGTATCTTGCCCTTTGTCCGGGGCCAGACGCGCCACCAGGCCCACGAGCGGGGCCTCGGCCGGGATGCCGAGCTCCGTCCGCACGGCCTGCGGGTCGGACCGGGGCCGTTGGGCGAACGCGTCGTCCAGGCCCGCGTGGATGACGCTCACTCGGTCCTCGGACACGAACCCGCCCGCAACGAGTTCGTCGCGGATCGGGCCCGCTACGGCAATCACGTGCGCGTTGGCGCGGTTGTACAGCCATCGGTTCGCCGCGTGG
Source organism: uncultured Planctomycetales bacterium (assembly GCA_964577825.1). Lineage (GTDB taxonomy): Bacteria > Planctomycetota > SZUA-567 > SZUA-567 > JAFGNG01 > CAZOBJ01. The sequence goes on along the minus strand of CAZOBJ010000023.1, from coordinate 758 downwards.
CGGCGGACCGGGTAGGTGTTGTGTTTGGTGCGCACGAGCGCCGTGCGCGCCCGCCGCCCCATGAGCGCCAGCGCGGCGGTCCAGTTGTCCTGGGACCCGTGCGCGTGCAGGACCTGCGCCTCGTCCTGGACCGCCGCGCGGCACAGCGCCCGGGCATCGTGCGCCAGCGACGCGGGCCGCAGTCCGCGCAGGAACCGGCAGCTCGCGTCCACGGCAAGCCCCTCCTCGGCCGCGCGTTCGGCGAGCGCGCTCTCGCGCGGACTGAACACCGTGACACCGTGACCGCGCGCGGCCATAGCCCTGGCGAGCAGGAGGACCTGCTGGGCCTGGCCGCCCCAGTCCCGGTGGAAGTTCGTGTACAGAATGTGCACGCAGGCACCTCCCAGGCCGGGCCTTCTACCTTAGGGGCGCACACAGGCCGGGTCAAGCCCTACGCGCCGCTTTGCCCCCTCTAGGCGCCTCTGCGGCCCTGCGCTTCTCTGGCGCGCCGTCGCGCTCTTTGCTTGCAGGCCGGCCTGGCGGCCGGGCCGCTCGCGGAATCGTAGGCATCCCCTTGTCCAGAGGTATCCGGACGGCTATTATGCCCTGCGCGACCCGGAGCGGAGCAAGGAGCACGACGGCATGACGACGATGGACGCTGTGCCCGGCCTGTCCATGATCTTTCCCGCGCACAACGAAGAGGCGCTCATCGCCCGGGCCCTTATGGAGGCCCTGGCCGCGCAGGACGCCTGGCCCGCGCCGTCGGAGATCATCGTGGC
>CAZOBJ010000022.1:29728-39190 GCA_964577825.1 uncultured Planctomycetales bacterium | reverse complement strand
CCGGCGGGCGCGAACGCACCGCAGCCCTACTCGAACGCCCCTCACCCCGACCCTCTCCCGGGGGGAGAGGGAGTCGGAACGTCCCTCACCCCAGCCCTGTCCCAGGGGGAGAGGGAGTCGGAACGTCCCTCGCCCCAGCCCTCTCCCGAGGGGAGAGGGAGAAGAGCGAGAGCGGGCGAGGGAACGAGCACGCGGGCGCCCGTCCCCCCTCCCTCCGGGAGGGGGCGAGGGGCAGGGAAGAGGGAAGAGCGAGGAGCGAGGAACGGGGAGGGAACACCCAGGCTCTTCCGAAAACGGGCTCGCACCCGTTGCTTGGAGGCGCATCCGCTCGCCCCTCCTTCAAGCGCACGAGCGGTGGGCTCGCGCGCCCTCGCTCACGCGCGCGCGAGGCGCTGCTTGAGCTCGCGCGCGGCCCGCAGCGCGGCGATGGCGTGGTTCATGGTCTCGAGCACGGTCTCGTCGGTGGGGTAGATGCCGCCCGGGCCGGTGCATTGGTTCGTGGCGAAGTCCCACATGTGGGGCTGGTTGGTCATCCGGGCCTCGCTGTTCATGGCGAAGAGGTAGCGTTGCCACAGGGCCTCGAGCTCCGCGGCGACCGCGGGCGTGCGCAGGGCCGGCCGGGCGGCGAGCAGGTCTTCCACGTCCAGGATGTAGCCGTGGGCCTGGCGGCAGGTGCTGTCCAGCTTCTCGCACCCCACCGTCCACGCGCCGCGGCCGTCCGGGACGGCGGGCGGGGGCATCTCGCGCAGCGACAGCGTGCACGTGGGCGGATGCGCGTCCAGAAAGTCGTCGGCGAACGCGAAGCGCATGTCCGGGTTCTCGAGCATGTCCTCGATGAACCGTTCGAGCAGCGCCCGCGCATTGTCCAACGGCCGGCGCGCCGACCTGTACACGGCCAGGGTCTCGAAGTCGAGCTTCACGAACAGGAACCCGTCCCTGCCGGACGCGGCCCGGGCCCGGATCTCGTCAAGCTTCGGCTGAAAGTTATGCCGTTCGGCGGGGTCGAGCACCTCCCAGTTGCCCAGGCCGTAGGGCAGGTTGACGATGGAGGCCCGCTCCGGGCCCTGGATCGTGAAGGGCAGGAACAGGTCCACGGCACGCCAGTCGTTGTACAGGGGCCCGCCCGGAAGGCTCTTGGCGATGTTCCCGTGCGAGACCCAGCGCACCCCGTTGTCGCGCAAAGGCTTGATCGCGGTCGAGTCCCACAGCCCGTCCGAGGGCCAGAACCCGCCGGGCTGGTCCACGCCGAAGACCTCGCGGTCCAGGGCCACGCCCATGCCGATGAGCCGCTCGAGCGCGAAGACGGACAGGTTCACAAGGTACGCGTGTTCGAAGCCGTTGGTGGAGATGCGCACCCGGCCCTCGCGCACGCCCTTGCGGATGCGGTCGATGACCGCGGGCGCGTGGTCGCGCAGGTAGCAGGACGTGTACCCGGCCGAGGAGAGCTCGGTGCGGACCTGCGGATAGGCCTCCAGCACGTCGAGCAGGGGATGGTAGCCCTCGTCGACCACAAAGGCGCGGGGGGCCGGGAGCTTTTCCGCGAACCGAATGTTGGCCATGAAGAAGAAGCTGACGTAGAGCATGCCGGCCCTTCGTGCGTCCCCCGTCTACCCTGGGGGCGAACCCCGCCACGAGCCGTCCTTCAATAGCCGAGCCGGCCCGGGCGGGCAGAGCCCCTGTTCGAAGCGCAAGGCCTATCCGCGCCGGTACACGTCCCTGCGACGCCCGATGCGCACGACCAGGATGACCAGGGCCCGGTCCGCAATCCGGTACACGACCCGGTAGTCGCCCACGCGCAGCCGGTACACGTCCTGGGAACCGGCCAGCTTGCGTACGCCGCGCGGTCGCGGCCGGTCGGGCAACCGGTCGAGCGCACGCACGACGCGTCGCTGCACCTGTCGGGGCAGGCGGGCGAGCTCCTTCTTCGCCGAGGCGCTGACCCGCACGCGGTAGGCCATCTACAATCCGAGGTCGTGCTTGACCTTATCGAGCGGCTCGCTGGGCTCGCGCATGCGCTCGCGCGCAAGCTCCAGGTCCATGCGGTCCTCCATGCGCTCCAGGAGATCCAGATCCTGGACCGGCACCATGGCGAAGAGCCGCTTGCCGCGGCGCACGATGACGAACCGCTCATCGCGCAGGGCCACCCGGTTGCCGACCTCGGCCAGGTTGTCGCGCAAGTTGCTAATCCGGACCGTTGTCATTGCGTTACTCCAATCCGCTTCGACTCGACCTAACCAAAACGTCCGAACTGTACGAAATGTACAACTCGTACGTTCAAAGTCAAGTCGATTCTCGGATGGTTCCCACGCCCCTGCGGGGCCGGGGGGCGCATGCTCCGTCGGAACTCCTTGGCCGCCACGCCTCAGGCGCCGGCGAGCTCCCTGCCCAGGTCCACGGCGCTGGCCGCGTCCGGGGCGTACCCGTCCGCGCCGATCTCGTCGGCATAGGCCTGGGTCACGGGCGCGCCGCCGATCAGGATCTTGCAGTCGGCCCCGGCCGCGCGCACGGCCGCCACCACGTCCTTCATGCCGGGCATGGTGGTGGTCAAGAGCGCGGACAGGCCCAACAGCTTCGCGTCGTGCTCCTGCACGGCCTCCACGAACTTCTCGGTGGCTACGTCGATGCCCAGGTCCACGACCTCGAACCCGCCGCCCTTGAACATCATGCCCACCAGGTTCTTGCCGATGTCGTGCAGGTCACCCTTGACCGTGCCGAGCACCAGCTTGCCCTTGGGCTGGACCCCGGCCTCGGCGAGCGCGGGGGCCAGGGTTTCGGTCGCCTGGTTCATGGCCCGGGCCGCGATCAGGACCTCGGGCACGTACACCTCGTTCTTCTTGAATTTCTCGCCGATCACGGCCATGCCAGCCAACAGCCCGTCGTTGAGGATGGTCTCGGCCGGCACCCCCTCGTCCAGGGCGGCCCGGACCTTGTCCACGGTCTCCTTGGCCCTGCCCTTTTGCAGCAGTTCCGAGATTTCCTGCAGATCCGCCATCGCGCTCTCCTCTCCTCTTCTTCGCGTCCTCGTCTCACACGCTAGGTCGCGCGCCCCCACCCGGTACGCGCGGGGTCATTCGGTCGTCTGCGGCGGCCGGGCCGGCGGCTCGTCCGGCACAGCGGTCCGCTCGGGCGAGGCCGGCGCGGGGCCCGCGCCCACGGGCGGGGCCGGCGGCGCCTGCGCCTCGGGCGCGCGCAGGGCCAGGAGCCGGAGCTGCGCGCTCTGGAGCACGCGCCGCGGCCACTGTTCCTCGCGGCCGCGGCTCTGGATGCTCAGGTACGCGGCCCGCGCCTCGTCGGGCTTGTCCTCCTGCTCCAGGCAGCGCGCCTGGCCGAGCATGGCCTCGGGCTGCAGGTACGCGACCCCGGAGCCCAGCACGTCCTGGTAGGCCTCGCGCGCGCGCGTCCAGTGGCCGTCGGCCTCCAGCAGGCGCGCGTAGTCGCTTCGCACCTGGGGCGCGAGCCGGTGTCCGGGCCAGCGGTTGAGAAACGCCTCGGCCGCGGCGCGGGCCTGCTCGACCGCGCCCGCGTCGAAGTGCGCGCGCATGCGGTAGAGCTCTGCGTAGGCCAGGGACCGCGCGGCCTGCAAGTCGTCGCGCTCGACCACCCGGTCCAGGGCCACGGCCGGTGCGTCGGCCTCCAGGGCCTGGGCGATGGCCCGCCAGGTGCGCGCCTCGGCGCGGCGCTGCTGATGCGCGGCCCAGGAGTACGCCGCGGCCACGAGGAGCGTCACGGCCAGGACCCCGCCCACCAGGCGCCAGTGGCGGCGCACACGCTCGACGCCGCGCAGCACGGCCTGGCGGGCCACGGCGGTGGTGGGTTCGGGCTGGGCGGCGTGGGGCTGGGGCATTTCGTCCTCGCGCAATACAGTCGCACCCGTCGCGTCCTGCGGCGGGTGGGCCAGAGCCTAGCGCACGGCGCGCGTGGGGTCAAGGCTTTTGTGCGCGCCGACCACTCGGCCGTGGGCCTTGCCTCGGCCGCGGCGCGGGGATAGGATGAAGGGTTCGACACACGACTCGGGCGGCGCGGTCCGCGGCGGGCGGCCGCGGGCGGAGCCGAGTTCGCCATATACGTTCGGAGGCGCGCATGGGCGTGTTTCAGCTGCACAGCGACTACCGGCCCGCGAGCGAGCAGCCCCAGGCCATCGAGGCCCTGGGCGAGGGGCTGCGCGGCGGCAAGCGCCATCAGACCCTGCTGGGCGTCACGGGGTCGGGCAAGACCTTCATGCTCGCGAACGTCATCGCGCAGTTCGACATGCCGGTGCTCGTGATCAGCCACAACAAGACCCTGTGCGCGCAGCTCTACGGCGAGTTCAAGGGGTTCTTTCCCCAGAACGCGGTCGAGTACTTCATCAGCTACTACGACTACTACCAGCCCGAGGCGTACCTGCCGGCCACGGACGTGTACATCGAGAAGGACGCGAGCATCAACCAGGAGATCGACCGGCTGCGCCTGTCCGCGACCACGAGCCTGATGCTGCGCCGGGACGTGATCGTGGTCGCCTCCGTGTCGTGCATCTACGGCCTGGGACGGCCCGGGGACTACGAGCGGCTGATGATCCCTTTGGAAGTGGGCATGCAGGTCGACCGCCGCGACCTTTTGCGCCGGCTCGTGGACGTGCAGTACGCGCGCAACGACGTGGGCTTCGGCCGGGGCAACATCCGCGTGCGCGGCGACGCGGTGGAGGTGTGGCCCACCTACCAGGACACCGTGGTGCGCGTGGACCTGTTCGGCGACGAGGTGGAGGCCCTGCGCGAGGTCGACCCGCTCACGGGCGAGACCGTCCGCGACCTGCCGCACACGGCCATCCTGCCCGCGCGCCACTTCGTGATGGCCGACGGCACGGTGGAGGGCGCGCTGCGCTCGATCGAACGCGAGCTCGAAGAGCGTCTCGCACAGCTGCGCCGCGAGGACAAGCTGCTCGAAGCCCAGCGCCTGGAAAGCCGCACCCGCTACGACCTGGAGATGCTGCGCGAGATCGGCTACTGCCAGGGCATCGAGAACTACTCGCGCCACTTCGACGGCCGCGCGCCCGGCGAGCGGCCCGCGTGCCTGCTCGACTACTTCCCCGAAGACTATCTCTTGGTCATCGACGAGTCGCACGTGTCCGTGCCCCAGATCCGCGGCATGTACAACGGCGACCGCGCGCGCAAGCAGAGCCTGGTGGAGCACGGGTTCCGGCTGCCCTCGGCCCTGGACAACCGGCCGCTGCGGTTCGAGGAGTTCGCCCGGCTCCAGCCCCGGACCATCTACGTGTCGGCCACGCCCGCGCCGTACGAGCTGAAGCTCTCCGGCCGGCCCGTGGAGGTGCTGGTGCGGCCCACCGGGCTCGTGGACCCGCCCATCGAGGTGCGGCCCGCCGAGGGCCAGGTCGCCGACATCCTGCGCGAGATCACCGCGCGCGCCGAGCGCCACGAACGGGTGCTCGTGACCACGATCACCAAGCGCCTGGCCGAGGACCTGGACGAGTACTGCCGCGAGCGAGGCCTGAAGACCATGTACCTGCACTCGGACATCCAGGCCCTGGAGCGCGTGGAGATCCTCAAGAACCTGCGCCTGGGCACGTTCGACGCGCTCGTGGGCGTCAATCTCCTGCGCGAGGGCCTGGACCTGCCCGAGGTGTCGCTTGTCATCATCCTGGACGCGGACAAGGAAGGGTTCCTGCGCAGCCACACGAGCCTGATGCAGATCATCGGGCGCACCGCCCGGCACGTGGGCGGCCAGGTGATCCTGTATGCGGACACGGTGACGCCCGCGATGCAAGAGACCCTGGACACCGTGCACAAGCGCCGGGCCCACCAGCTCGCGTACAACCGCGCCCACGGCATCACGCCGCGCAGCATCGTCCGCGGCGTGGAGACCGGGCTCGAGGAGTACCTGCCCGGTGCCGCGGGCAAGGCCGCCGACGCCGCCCGGCCTGCGCGCCAGCCCCTGGCCGAGGACGAGCGCACCGCGGAGATCGCCATCCTACAGGAGGAGATGGTGGGCGCGGCCAACGAGATGCGCTTCGAGGACGCGGCCGCGCTGCGCGACCGGCTGCTCGAACTGGGCGCGCCCATCGAGTACGCGCCCACCCCGGCCGGCCGGCCCCGCCGGCGGGGCCAGCGCGCAAAGGGCCGCCCGCGCCGCCGCGCGCGGCGGTGAGCCCAGGCAAGTCGCACCCGGTGGCGCGGGGCCTCTGGCCCGCTATCCCTCACCCCGACCCTCTCCCGGTGGGAGAGGGAGAAGCGCACCCTTACCCCGGCCCTGTCCCGGGGGGAGAGGCAGAAGCGCGCCTTCACCCCGACCCTCTCCCGAGGGGAGAGGGAGAAGCGCTCAGGACCCGCACCGCGCGTCCCCGCCTCCGTCCTCCGTCCCCCCTCCCTCCGGGAGGGGGCTAGGGGGAGGGAGCCACGGGTGGAGGAGCATCAGGAGGAAAGGCGAGTCGCCGCGCGGCGCTGAGCGGGACTACAGGTCCTCTTCCTCGACCACCGCCAGGCCCAGGGCTACGAACGCGCGGCGGCCCTTGTCGCGCATCTCGTTCGTGGTCAGGCCAAACCACGGGAACTCGAACGTGCACCCCTGGGCACCGAACCGGTTCTTGCAGTAGTCCTTCCAACTGCGCGCCGAATCGGGCACAAAGCTCAGCTTGTCCTGGCGCAGGAAATCGTACAGGGTCTGCACGCGCCAGCGCTTGTAGTGCGCGGCGTCTGCGGGCATGTGCTGCTGGACGCGCTCGGCGGTGCCTTCCTCGTTGCACAACAGCCCATCCACGAACTTGTTGATCCAGTTGTGCACGTTCATGTGCACGAACGGGCGCACCGCGTCGATGGCGCCCTTGAGCGCGTCATGGGCCGGGTCGGACACGTCGTTCACTTCCCGGTTCATGTTCGCGCCCCGCTCCCAGGTCAGCCGGCTCATGCCGTTGTGCACCCCGTCCGGGTTGGTCATGGGAAGAATCCACACTGCGTACTTGGTGCGCAGGTACGCGGCCAGCGGGTCCCTGGACAGAAGAAACTGCGCCACGCCCTCGGCGCAAAAGCTGCCCGCGGTCTCGTACGGGTGGTCGCGCGTCTGGAGAAAGAACGGCCTGGCCGATGGGCTCGGACTCGAGAAGTGCAGAAGATGGAGGTCGCGGCCCTCGCGGCTCTGGCCGGCCGTTCGCACCTCCACGCCCGCGTCGCGCATGCGGTCCACGAACGCGCAGCAGGTCTCGTAGTTGTACGCGGGCAGGGCCCCGAGCTCGGTCAGGCCCGGGCGCAGCTCCAGCGCATAGGTCGCGCGCGCTTCCTCGCGCACGGCCGGGACCTGGGTCCACGCCTCCTCGGTCTCGTGGCGCACGTACCCGTAGTCATGGTTCTTCGCCCGGACGGGGAGCTGCCAATCGACCACGATGGTCACGCCGACCGGCTCGGCCTGCGGGTTGTTCAGGCGCGTGTAGAACCGGGACCCGTACCCGGGGCGCTCTTCGCTCGCGCCTTCCTGGGATCGGTACCCCGGATACAGCACGAACCGGTCCTCGGCCTCTCGGCGCACGCCGTCGTCCGCGTGCGGGCTGCTTCCGTCGAATCCGGTCAACACCTCCACTGGCATGGCAAGCTCCTCTCGGACAATGCTTGTTCGTTCCTCTTGTCGGTCCTCGCCCCCATCCTCTGCACAAGAGAGAGCAATCTCCCCCTCACCCCGGCCCTCTCCCGGAGGGAGAGGGAGTCCCCCCTCCCTTCGGGAGGGGGCTAGGGGGAGGGCGAGCTACTCGGCTGCGTGCATTCCGCGCTCATTCCGCCCCTCACCCCGACCCTCTCCCGAAGGGGGGGCTGCCCAGTCGCCCGCGGCGCACAGCGCTACAGGTCCTCTTCCTCAATCACCGCCAGCCCCAGGGCCGCGAACGCGCGGCGGCCCTTGTCACGCATGTCCGCCGTGGACAGGCCGAACCACGGGAACTCGAACGTGCACCCCTGGGCGCCGAACCGGTTCTTGCAGTAGTTCTTCCAGGAGCGCGAGGCGTCGGGCGAGAAGCTCAGCTTGCCTTCGCGCAGGAAGTCGTAGGCCGTCTGCACGCGCCACCGCTTGTAGTGCGCGGCGTCCGCAGGCATGTGCTCCTGGATGCGCCGGGCCGTGCCCTCCTCGTTGCACAACAGCCCGTCGCGGAACCTGTAGGTCCAGTTGTGCACGTTCATGTGCACGAACGGGCGCACCGCGTCGATGGCGCCCTTGAGCGCGTCATGGGCCGGGTCGGACACGTCGTTCACTTCCCGGTTCATGTTCGCGCCCTGCTCCCAGGTGAGTCGGCTCAAGCCGTTGACTACCCCGTCCGGATTGGTCATGGGCGCAAGCCACACCGCGTACTTGGTGCGCAGGTACGCGGCCACCGGATCGTCACTGAGGAGGAACTGCGCCACGCCCTCGGCGCAAAAGTTGCCTGCGGTCTCGTACGGGTGGTCGCGCGCCTGCAGGAAGAAGGGCTTCGCGCCCGGGTTCGGACTCGGGAAATGCAGAAGATGGAGGTCGCGGCCCTCGCGGCTCTGGCCGATCGTGCGCACCGCCACGCCCGCGTCCCGCATGCGGTCCACGAACGCGCAGCAGGTCTCGTAGTTGTATCCGGGCAAGGCCCCGAGCTCGGTCAGCCCCGGGCGCAGCTCCAGCGCATAGGTCGCGCGCGCTTCCTCGCGCACGGCCGGGACCTGGGTCCACTCGTCGTCGGTCTCGTGGCGCACATACCCGTAATCGAAGTTCTGCGCGCGGCCGGGGGTCTGCCAGTCGGCGACCACGGTCACGCAGGCGGGTCCGGCGCCGCGGTTGGACAGGCGCGTGTAGAACCGCGCACCGCCCGCGGACCGCTCCTGGCTCGTGCCCTCCCGGGACCCGTATCCGGGGACGAGCACGAACCGGTCTGTCGCCTCTCGGCGCACGCCCTCGGCGATCTGCGGGCTGCTTCCGTCAAACCCGGTCAACACCTCGACTGGCACACGCTCCCCCCCCAGGCAATGGCCTCCTGTCCGTGAACCGGCTCCCTCGCCCCGGCCCTCTCTCGTCGAGAGATGGAGAACTGCGCAGAACGCTCACCGCGTGTTCCCCTCTCGCCGGTCCCCCCTCCCTCCGGGAGGGGGCCAGGGGGAGGGAGAGGCACTCGGCCGCGTGCATTCCGCGCTCATTCCGTCCCTCACCCCGGCCCTCTCCCGAGGGGAGAGGGAGAACTGCGCTGGCCGCGCCGGGCCCGCGCGCGTCAGGTGTCGACCCACTCGATAAGGACCTTGCCGCTCTGTCCGCTGCGCATGACCTCGAACGCGTCTTGAAAGTCCGTGTACGCATACCGGTGCGTGATGACCGGACGGATGTCCAGTCCGCTCTGGAGCATCACCTGCATTTTGTACCAGGTCTCGTACATCTCCCGGCCGTAGATGCCCTTCAGGGTCAGCCCGTTGAACACGATCTCCTGCCAGTCCACGGCCGCCTCGCCGGGGATGCCCAGCATCGCGATCTTGCCGCCGT
>CAZOBJ010000022.1:24036-29628 GCA_964577825.1 uncultured Planctomycetales bacterium | reverse complement strand
TGCCAGTCCACGGCCGCCTCGCCGGGGATGCCCAGCATCGCGATCTTGCCGCCGTGGCACATGTTCGCCAGCATGCTGCGCAGCGCCTCGACGCTTCCGGACATCTCCAGGCCCACGTCGAACCCCTCCTTCATGCCCAGGGTCTTCTGCGCCTGGGCGGGGGTGGCGCCCTCGGAGACGTTGAGCGCAAGCGTCGCGCCCATGCGCCGCGCGAGATCCAGACGGTAGGGGTTGAGGTCCGTGACCACCACGTGACGCGCGCCCGCGTGGCGCACGATGGCCGTGGCCATGATGCCGATGGGCCCCGCGCCGGTGATGAGCACGTCCTCGCCGAGCACGTCGTAGCTAAGCGCCGTGTGCGTGGCGTTGCCGAACGGATCGAAGATGGCCAGCACCTCGTGCGGGATCGCCGGATCGGCCAGCCACACGTTGGTGACCGGGATGGACAGGTATTCGGCGAACGTGCCCGCGCGGTCCACGCCCACGCCGCTCGTGTGCGCGCACAGGTGGCGCCGGCCGGCCAGGCAGTTGCGGCACCGGCCGCACACCAGGTGCCCCTCGCCGCTGACGACCGCGCCGGGTTCGAAGTCGTGCACGTTCTCGCCCACCGCGGCGATGGTGCCCATGAACTCGTGGCCGGTGACCATGGGCACGGGGATGGTGCGCTGGGCCCAGGCGTCCCAATTGTAGATGTGCACGTCCGTGCCGCAGATGGCGGTCTTCAGGATGCGGATGAGCACGTCGTTGACCCCGATCTCGGGCACGGGCACCTCGTCGAGCCACAGGCCCGGGGCCCGCTCGCGCTTCACGAGCGCCTGCATGCGCTCCATCCGCATTCCCTTCCGTGCATGCGTTCGCCAAACGGCCGCCCGACCCGCGGCCCTTGTTCAAGGGGCGACGGAGTTCCCGCCCTCACCCCGACCCTCTCCCGGGGGGAGAGGGAGTTCCCCCCTCCCTCCGGGAGGGGGTTAGGGGGAGGGACACGAACCCGCTCGTAGGCCAAGGGAGCGCACGCGCGCGCCGTCGGGCTTCATTCCATCCCCGCGGATTCGCGGCCGCGAAACGCCAACGCGTCGATGAGCGTGCCGAGCACCCGCCAGGCCGCGGGCAATTCGTCCAGCTCGATCCACTCGTCCTCGCGGTGCGGGTTGCCGCCCCCGCGCACGCCCACGGTCACCGACGGCCATCCGGCCGCGAGCGTTGCGTTCGAGTTCGTGCTCGCCACGGCACAGCGCGGCGCAACGCCCTCGGCCTCGAGCGCGGCGCGCACCACGGGCTCGACGCGCTCCGGGCGCACGGGTCCCACGGCGGGACGGTCGCCCACCTGGGTCCACGCGAGCTCCACGCCCGCGCGCGCACCGGCGCGATCCAGGATCGCGCGCATGGACTCGTGCGCCTTGTCCAAGAGCGCGGCGCTCTCGCTTCCGTACTCGAACAGGGCCTCGGCGTCCCGCGCAATGGAGTTCACGGCCTTGCCGCCCTGGACCGCGCCGATGTTGAAGGACAGCGTCGTCTCCGCCCCGGCCGCCAGGCCCGCGTGCGCGGCCTTCAGGTCGGCCAGCACCTGCACGAGCTCGTGGACCGCGCTCGGCGCGCCGTAGTCCTGCCAAGCGTGCCCGCCCGCGCAGCGCACCTCGACCCGGTACCGGCGCCTGCCCAGGCCCGCCAGATAGTACGTGCCCAGCGGCCCGTCCAGGGACACGAACGCCCACGGCGGCTCGGGACGGTCGCGCGCGGCCTGGCGCACGCCGCGCAGGTCGCCCAGGCCCTCCTCGCCCACGCTGAAGAGCGCCTCGATGGGGCGCACGGGCTGTGCGCTCGCCTCGTGAAACGCGCACATGGCCAGGGCGAGCAAGGCGACCGAGGTCAGGTTGTCCCCCACGCCCAGGCCCTGGAGGCGGCGGCCCTCGTGGATCAGGCGCTCGGGACGGCCACGCTCGACCACGTCCAGATGCGCGTCAAAGACCACGGCCTCGGTCCACGCCTCCGGCCCTAGGCGCGTCCACAGGTTGCCCGCCGCGTCGGTGCGCACCGCCAGCCCGGCCGCGGTGAGATACGCGGCCAGCGCCTCGCCGCGCGGGCCCTCGGCCAGGGACGGGCCGTCGGCAGCGGCCAGGCGCGCGATCAGGTCCAGGAATGCCGTCTCAGGGAACTGCTCGGTCAAGGTCGGCTCCCCTCCTCCAGACCCCTCAGTCCTCCAGGGGCACCAGGCGCAGCGCGTTCTCTGCATACACCTTGCGCAGCACATCCTCCGGGAGCCCGAGGCCGTCGAGGAACGCCTGGTGTCCGTTCGAGAAGCTGTCCCGGCCGAAGAGGATCCGGTCCTGGAACTCCTCGACGAACCGCTTGGCGTGCTCCGGATCGCGGCGCAGGGCGTTGAGTCCCGAGCCGGCGGACAGGTCGCAGTGCAGGTTCGGATACGTGCGCAAGAGGTCCTGAAGCCGTCCGCCGGGCACCACCTCGGTCTTGGGGTACGAGGTCTTATCAAACTGGTCGTCCCCGGAGATGTGCGCCCAGAACCCGGGCGCATGGCCCAGGAACGTGGTCTCGGGGCAGGCGGCCACCGCGCGCTCGAACGCGTCCAGCGACCCCCCGTACCAGTAGGTGCGCCGGGGCCACTGGCGGCCCTTGTCGATGGGGTAGTCGAGGTGCACGGTCACGGGCATGCCCAGCTCGCCGCACAGGCGGTAGAGCTCCAGGGCGTCCGGGTTGTCGGCCATCATGCGCAGCTTGAGCTCCCCGCACACGCGCACGTTGTGGATGTCGCGTGCCGCCCGCAGGGCCAACAGGGCCCCGGGGTCGCGCGGATCGGGCCCGTACCCGAGGACGAACCGGTCCGGCGCGCGCTGTACATAGGCGCAGCACCGCTCGAACGGGATCGGCCCCGCGTGTCCGCCGGACGGGACCACGTGCACGGACAGGGGATCCCGCTCGTCGGGCGGCGTCTCCCAGGAGAGAAGCCACGTGCGCTCGATCCCGTTCTCGTCCATGTTGGCCACGAACCGGCGGAAGTCGTGCCCGTGCCAGTCCGGGTGGTTATGGATGTCGATGATGCGCATGCCGGCGGCCTCCGGTGTCTAGCGCAGATACGCGGCCTCGACCTTGTCCACAATGGCCTTGATGTCCGCGACTTCCCGTTCGCCCCAGGTCTCGTACACGGTCAGGTTGAAGTGTTGGGCAATCGCCTCGTGCGCGTTGGGCAGCGGATACTCGGCCTGCGGGTCGCCGCGGTACTCGGCCGCGGTCCACGGGAAGTGCCCGGTTCCCAGCGCCCGCCGCTCGCGCAGCCAGGTGTGCCGGTCCACGAGCGCGGCCCCGTACTCGCCCTGTAGGCGCAGGCCCTCGGCCTCCAGCGCGGCGGTGAACGTGGCCTTGTCGCAGGTGAGCGCCTCGTCGTTGACGCCCAGGCGCCACCACCACCACGAGGGCTCGGCGCCCGGGATCGGCTCGGGCAGGCGCAGGGACGCGCACGCGCGCAGCTCCTCGCGCAGGCGCGCGACCACCGCGCGGCGGCGGTCCACGATGCCGGGCAGCTTCCTGAGCTGCACTCGGCCGATGGCCGCGGCGAACTCGGTGCTGTTGAAGTTGAGGCTCGCGACCACGTTTGTGCTGCCCGGCGGCAGGCCGAGCGGCTTGCCCCGGTCGGCCGCGCGGCGCGCGCGCCAGTACAGGTCCTCGTTCTGCGTGAACACCACCCCGCCCTGGCCGCCGGTGCAGTGGTGCTTGCCGTGCATGGTGCTAAACGCGGACACCGGGCTGAAGGTCCCCAGCGGCCGGCCGCCCAGCCGCGCGCCGTGGGCCTGGGCGCAGTCCTCGACCACCGGCACGCCGCGGGCCTGCGCGACCTGCAGGATGCCCTCGATGTCCGCGGGCTCGCCGCCGATGTGCGCGAGGAGAATCGCGCTCGTACGCTCGGTGATGCGCGCGGCCACCTGGTCGGGCCCGGTGTTGTAACACCCGGGCGCCGCGTCCGCGGGCACGGGAATGCAGCCCAACAGCGGGATCGGCATGATGCCGCCGGGGTCCGTGATGGGGCTGACCACGACCTCGGTGAAGGGCTCGATCTCCAGGGCCTTCAGCGCCACGTACACGGCCGCGGTGCCGGAGCTGACCGCATCCGCGTACCCCCCGCCCAGGGCCTGGGCGAACTCGCGGCAGTAGGCCTCCTCCTCCTCGCCGCCGTACGCGGGCGCGACGCCGGTCTGCATGGCCTTGTCGAACAGGGCGTCGACTGCGGCCTTCTCCTCCGCGCCCACGTGCGCGCGCGCAGGGAAAGGCTCTTCGCGCAGCTTGGGCCCGCCGCTGAGCGCCAACGCGGCCAGGGCTTTGTCGCGAGCGGACACCGTGCTCTCCTTCCGGGCACAGCATGCACCAGAAGCCATCAAGGCGGACCGGATGCGTCCGCCTTGCCGCCGGGCCCGCCTAGGGGCCGGAGTCTCTATTCATAAACCGGATCTTGCGCGAGCGCAACAGGAATCTCGACCGGCTCGGCCCGGGCGGACCGATGGAGCCCGGCCCAGGCCTCCGCGGCCGGGGAGGCGTCTTGCTCGTCCGACAGGTCTTCGAGCGCAGGCAGGGGCTCCACGGCCTCGGCCTGCGGGTCGTCGGTGGGGCCATCGAGCGAGGGCAAGGGGCCCACGGGGTCCGGGGGCGCGGGCGCGCGGGCCTGCTCGCCGCGCTGCGCGGGCCGGGGCGCATGTCGCGGCGCCGACACTTCGGTCAGGGGCGGCAGGGCCGCGGGCGCGTTTTGCCCGTGGATGTGCGCGTCCTCGGGCTCCCGCCGCGGCGCGGGGGCACGGCTGACCGGCGGCAGGGGCGCGGGCGCGGGCGCGTCCGCCTCGCGGGTCTCTTCGGCCTCCGGCTCCCGGGGCAGGGACGCAGGCGGAGCGGGAGCGGCCGGCGCGGGTTCGCGCGCCGGGGCCTCGCGCGCGGCAGGCGCGGCCTTCTTGGCCGCGGCCCCGGCGGGAAGCTCCGAGTAGGTCCCCTGGGTGTTCAGCCCGACCGTGATCTCCGGCGCGCGCCGCGCGGCCTGTACGCCCGCGGGCGCGAAGGTGACCACGAAGTACTCGCCCTCGAGCTCCGGCATGCGCTCGCCCCACCGGTCGTACACGAGTTGGGCGAAGGTCACGCGCCGCATCCTGCCGGTGACGTCCGTTTCGATGTCGTCGACTACGTCCAGGTCCACGCGGGCCACTTCCCGGCCGAACTCCGGGTGGTTGCGGTACTGGGCGAGGAGCTTGGCCTCCAGGGCGCGCGCGTACGCGGCGATGTCCTCGCGGGGCGTGCGCCGCCCCCGCGGCAGCCACGCCTCGCCGCACCCGCCGAGCGCCAGCCCGGCGGTCAAGAACAGAGCGAGAGGCCAATACCGCTTGTCACCCATGGGTGCGGTCTCCGGGTCCGGCGCCTGGGCGCCTGCCTTGGTGTCCCTTGTGAGGTATCGTCTCGCCGGGCCCGGGGGTTCACCCTTTTCAGCCCCGCACCGCGTGGCGGAGAGGATTGCCTCCCCCTCACCCCCTCCCGGAGGGAGGGGGGACGCGGGCTGCGCTCCTGGGCAGTTCCCCCTCTCCCCTCGGGAGAGGGCCGGGGTGAGGG
>CAZOBJ010000022.1:22469-23936 GCA_964577825.1 uncultured Planctomycetales bacterium | reverse complement strand
ACAAGGAGGGTCGGACATGTTCGCCCGCATCGGCTATACCTGGCAGATCATGGGCGCGAGCTGGCAGATTCTCAAGCGAGACAAGGAGCTGCTCCTGTTCACCCTGCTCTCCGGGATCTGCTGTCTCGTCGTGATGGCCACCTTCGCCATGCCCATGGTCGGCGCCGAGAGCCTGGCCCCGCCCGAAGAGGGCGCGCCCCTGTCCGAGCAGGTGGCCTACTACGGGGTGTTGTTCCTGTTCTACTTCTGCATGTACTTCATCATTACGTTCTTCAACGCCGCGGTGGTCTCCAGCGCCGTGGTGCGCATGGGCGGGGGCGACCCCACCTTCGGCGACGGGCTGCGCGCGGCCTTCGAGCGGCTGCCCTACATCCTGGGCTGGAGCCTGCTCGCGGCCACGGTGGGACTGGTGCTTCGGATCGTCGAGGACAAGTCCGAGACGGTCGGCCGCATCGTGGCCGGGCTGCTGGGCATGGCCTGGACCGTGGTCACGTTCCTGGCCGTTCCCGTGCTCGTCGTGGAGAAGAAGGGGCCCGGAGCGGCCCTGAAGAAGTCCACGGCGTTGCTTCGCAAGACCTGGGGCGAGCAGCTTGTGAGCGGGTTCAGCTTCGGGATCATCTTCTTCCTGCTGGCGCTCCTGGGGGTGCCGCTTCTGCTCATCGGGTTCTTCCTGTGGGGCGCGATGGGCGGCTGGGTGGCGCTCGCGCTCGGGGTCATCTACTTCGTGATCCTGGGCCTGGTGCAGTCCACCCTGGAGACGATCTTCCGCGCGGCGCTGTACGTGTACGCCGAGGTGGGCCAGGTGCCCGCGGGCTTCGACGGCGCGCTGTTGCACGGCGCCATGGCACATCGGTGAGGGGCACTGTAGGAACCGGACCGAAAGGATCGCATGGATACGCATGACTTCGGACAGCGAAGCGGCCTGCAGGTGGGGCCGGTCAGCCTGGGCGGGATGCGCTTTCCTCCGAATACCCGGAAGGCCGTGGACCTGGTGCGCCATGCCATCGACCAGGGCCTCCGTTACATCGACACCTCGCGCGGGTACGGGGAAAGCGAGTACATCGTGGGCCGGGCCCTGCGCGACGGGTACCGGGACCGGGTACTCCTGTCCACCAAGTGGGCGCCCTGGATCAAGCCCATCGACCCGGACGACGACACGTCGGCGGCCGCGGTGCGACGGCGCATCGAGGAGCAGCTTGTGCGCCTGGACGTGGAGCGCGTGGACTTCTACCAAGTCTGGAGCCTGGGCAGCCTACAACAGCTCGACCAGGTCTGCGCGCCGGGCGGCACGGTCGACGGCATCCGCAAGGCGCGCGAGGACGGGCTCGTGGGCCACCTGGGCATGACCAGCCACATCCCGCTCGACGACCTGTACACGCGCCTGGACGCGCTCGACTGGGTGGAGGCGCTGCTCTTGAGCTTCAACCTGATGAACCGCAAGGCGGCCAAGGTGCTGCGCGCGGCCCA